>CAYRCM010000313.1:0-4448 GCA_964422715.1 uncultured Myxococcales bacterium
TGCCGCGACGGCGCCGCCGAACGCCAGCGGGTGCTGGCCGAGGGGGCGCGGCGCTTCGCGGATGCCACGGCCCCGCCCGCCGACGGCACCGCCGCGCCGCCCGCCGACGCCGCGGCGCCCCGGCAGTGGCGCTACCTGCGGGTCGAGATCGTCTCGGGGACCGGCATCGCCGAGAGCGACCCCGCGGGCGGCGATGCCGACCCCTTCGTTGCCGTCGAGTACGGGGGGGAACGGCGCCGCACGGCCGCGGTGTCCGACGTGCGCGACTGCACGTGGGGCGATTCGTTCGTGTTCGCGTACGAAGCCGGGGCGCCGCTCGGGGTGAGTCTCTACGACGCCGATGCTGCGAGCGACGACTTGCTCGGCACGGTCAGCGTCTTTCCGTTCGAAGGCGCTGCCGCGGCCGCCGAGCAGGAACTCAAACTCCCCTTCAAAAACGGCGAAAACGGCGTCGTCACCCTCCGGTTGCGGCGCACGCCGTGACCCGCTCCGCCCCACAGACCGGCCGCGCCGCCGCGCTCCGGCGCCCGGCCGAACGTGTCGCCGCCGCAGTGGCCGCCTTTGGCGACACCGTGGCGGCCGTGGGCCACCTCGCGCGCAGCTGCCTCCGCGGCGGCGGCCCGGCGGGGCGGGAGCGCTTCCTGGCCACGCTCACGACGCTCGGCGCGGGCAGTCTGGTGCTCGTGGCCGTCGCCGCCTTCTTCTCCGGCATGGTCATCGCTCTCCAGGCGGCCGTCGAACTCACGCGGTTTGGCGCCACCCCGCTCGTTTCGGGCATCGTCACCGTCACCTTCGTGCGCGAATTGGGCCCCATCTTCACGGGGTTGCTGCTGGCCGGCAAGGGCGGCGCCGGGCTCGCGGCGGAGTTCGGCGGCCACCTCGTGTCGGGCCAACTGCTGGCCATGCGCGCCCTCTCCATCGACCCGGACCGGGTCCTCGTGGCACCGAGCGTGCGGGCCGTCGTGTTGAGCGTCGTGCTGCTCACGGTCGTGGCCGACCTGGCGGGGGTCCTCGGCGGCCTCGTGCTGCTCCACGGCCAATTCGCCCTCTCCCCGGTCGTGTTCCTGAACGAGGCGGTACGCGCACTCGCCTGGACCGACCTCGTGTCCGGAGCCGTGAAGTCGCTCGGCTTCGGCGTCATCGTGGCGCTCGCCGGGGCCTACTACGGCCTGCGCCGGAAGGCCCATGCCGAGGCCCTCGGGCGCGACACCATGCACGCGGTGGTGGTCGCTTCTTTCCTCGTGTTGGTCTCTGACCACGTGTTCACGCGGGCGCTCGTCGCGCTGCTCGGAGGCTAGTGCGGTGCACCCGGCTCTGACCATCCGCGGGCTGCGCCGTCCGGTTCATCCGGGCCTCACAATCGACGTGCCCGCGCTCGACATTCCGGCCGGACCGGTGACGGCGCTCATCGGCGCCTCGGGGTCCGGCAAGAGCACGCTGCTGCGCATCCTCGGGCGGCTCGACGGCGACGGCTACCGCGATGCCGGGCTCGCCACGGGGCAGGTGCTGCTGCACGCCCGGCGGCTCGAGGCCGCGGCGCCGCTCGATCTCCTCGCGACCCCGGAAGAAACGCTGCTGCGCCTGCGCGTGCGCGGGCCGATCGTCGGCTTCGTGCACCAGCAGGAGGCCCTGTTTTCCGGGCTGTCCGTGTGCGACAACGTGGCCTGGCCGCTCACCCAACTGGGGATCGCGCCGGCCGAGGCCGAACGGCGGGCCGAGGCGTGGCTCGAACGGGTCGGGCTCGCGGCCGGCCGTGCCGTCCACACGTTGTCGGGCGGTGAACGCAAGCGCCTGGCGCTCGCGCGAGCGCTCGCCCCCGAACCGGAACTGCTGCTGCTCGACGAGCCCTTCACCGGCCTCGATCCCCAGGCGCAGGGCGAACTCGTCGCACTCGTCAAGGCGCAGGGCGCACGCGGCGACCCGCCCTGCACGATCGTCCTCGTCACCCACGAGCCGCGGCCGTTTGCGGCGCTGGCCGAACGGGTCGTGCTGCTCGCGCACGGCGCCGTGCAAGCCGAGGGCCCGTGCGCGGCCTTGCAGAGCGAAATCCAGGCCTTTTTCGCCGGCGCCGGCCCGGCCGCAGGAAGCACGAACGATGGCGCACAGCGGGCGCTCTAGGTTTGCCCTGGGTCTCCTCACCGGCCTCGTGGTGGGCGTCGTCGGCCTGTTCAGCATCTACTACGTGCCGCGCAAAGGGCTGCATCTGTTCGACCGCGAACTGCGTTTCCACGTGCACTTCGCCGCGGCCCACGGCCTGCACGCGGGCGACCCGGTGCTGCTGAACGGGCTCGAAGTGGGCGAGGTGCTCGACGTGGCGCTCGATCCGCTGCCCGAGTTGGGCGTGCGCTGCGTCGTCACCGTGGCCGTCTTCGACGCCGAGCGCCACGGCCCGCATCTGCGAGCCGACTCGAACTTCACCGTTGTGCAGGAGGGACTGCTCGGGCGCCGGGCGCTCGCCATCGTGGCGGGCGGCGCGGGACCGCCCATCGTGGACGGCGCCGTCATCCCGGGCGCCGAACCGCGCGACCTCGAACGGACGCTCGACGACCTGCAAGCCACCGTGGCCGAACTGCGGGCCCTGCTGGCGGGCGACCGACCGGGGGCCGGCAGCCTGCGCCACGCCGTGCGCGACCTCGAAGTCATGCTGCGCAATCTGCGCGATTTCAGCGAGAAATTGCCCCACTGAGGGCGCCAGCGCGGCGCCCCGGGGCCGTTACGGCAGGAGCGGCAGGCCGGCGATGCCGGCGTGCGTCTGTTCGAGGCCGCGCGCCTCGGCCGGCGTGAACGGCACGACCGCGAGCCGGGTCAGAAAGAGACTGCCCGCGGCGAAGGGCGGCTCGCCAAACGCCAGGTTGGCAAGCACGCGGTCGTTGACCGAGAGCCAGGGCACGAGTTGGGCTTCGCCCTCCGGCAGAACCCACACCGTGCTCTCCGAGAGCCGCATGTTCTCCTGCCGGTCGAAGATGGCGTAGAGGTTGCCCTCGACGTCAAGGGCCACGCCGTCGCCGAAGAGCCCGACGCCCGCCTGGACCGTCTCGAGTTCGCCGAAGCCCTCCGGGCCGTACGCCACACGGAAAAGCCCGGCGAGCGGCGCCGTGAGTTCGACCCCGCTCTGGCGGCAGAGCAGCGCCGTGTTCTCGGTGACGAGCCAGAGGCGGCTTGCGCCGGCATCGAACGCGAAGCCGTTCGGGCCGCCCTGCGTGGGCAGGTCGAACGCCACGCGGTCGAGCACGGCGCCGCTTTCGGGATCGATCTTGAGCAACACGCCGAGGCACGGGTCGCTCAGCAGCACCTCGTCGGCGGGCCCCACGGCGACGAAATTGGGCCCGACAAACGGGGTTTCGCCATCGGCGCCGGCGACCGGGGTGACGTTGCCGTCGGGGGCGACGGCGAAGAGCGCCTGTGCCCCGGAATCGGCCACCCAGAGTCGGCCCGCGCGGTCGTACGCGATGCCGAGCGGGGTGACGAGGCTGGCACCGCTCAGCGGCAGCCGTTCGATGGTGCCCGCGGGGCCGAGCGCCAGCAGCCCGCCCGGAACCCCGATGACGAGCTGGCCGGTGGGCGAAAACGCCAGGTCCTCGGTGCTGCCGGTGACGTCTTCGGCTTCGAGGAAGGCGTTGACGTCGGAGAACGGCTCGGGCGCGTACGGCGCTGCGACTTCGGCGCGCACGTCGGCCGTGAGACTCTGGGGCCCCGCCGCGACGACCAGGCGGTTCAGCACGGGGGCCGGGCCGAGCGTCCAGTGGAAAACGACCTCGCCCGCGGCATCGCTCACGGCCTCGCCCGGGGTCAGCGTGCCGCCGCCGCGGCTCACAAGGGCCGTGAGCGCGACGCCCGGCAGGGCCGTTCCCGCGGCGTCCGTGACGCGCACGCGCAGGGCGATTTCGCTCGCCGCGGGAGCCGCTTGGGGCGGCGCCGCCGGCACGAACGCCAAGCTCTCGGGCTCAGGCGCCCCCGCGTCGGGCGCGATGTCGCCGGGCGGCAGCTCGCCGGCCGCGTCCGGGGCGAGCGGCACGTCGGCGGGGGGCTCCAGGTCGCCCGCCGCGTCGCTGCCCGGGACGGCGTCGGCGGGGGGCGTCTCGGTGGCCGACTCGCAGCCGGCGACACCGAGGCCGAGGACCAGCAACGCGGCGCACAGGACGTGCCCGGCCGCGCCAAGCGTCGCGTAACTCATCGAAACCATGAGGACTCCTTCGGGGATGGGGGCGTCTGGGCGCCCGGGCAGGCCGCCTCGGCGCGGGCGGGCGGGGCGCTTCAGCGGGCTCGCGGGCCCGCGGTCGGCTGGATGATGCCGCCGCTCGGCCGCACTTCGCAGTAGTCGGGGTAGTTCGCGGGCAGCCCGGCCTGCATCCACGGCGACGCCACCCCACGCGGGTGCGCTTCGAAGAAGGCCACCATCTGCGTGGCGCGCATCTCGTTCGGCACCGTGTGCCCGTCGCCGTGGTTGC
>CAYRCM010000314.1:0-4432 GCA_964422715.1 uncultured Myxococcales bacterium
GGCGCGCCCGACGCCCCGCCGGCCGACCTCGCCGCCCCCGATGCCGCAGCACCCGACGCGCCGGGCGGCGATGCGACCGACGCCGGCGGCGACGCGACCGCGCCACCGCCCAACCCCGACTGCGACCCGCTCCAGGAAAGCGCCTGCGCACTGCCCTGGCCCTCGAACCTGTACCTCGAGCCCGATGCCGCCCGCGTCACGGGCTACACGCTGCGGTTTGGCCCGACGACGCTGCCGAAGAACTTCCGCGGCAACCACATCGCGCCCGAACCGTACGCGCGCCTCGATGGCTACGGGCTCGGCGGCCCCCTGCTCGTGCACTTCCCGAACCTCGACGTGACGGCGCTGCCCGACGAAAACCACGTCGGCGAATCGCTGCTGCCCGACGCCCCCATCCTGTGGTTCGCGGTCACCGAAAGTGGGCTCGAACGTGTGCCGTACTGGGCCGAACTCGACGGTTGGGAACCCGACGCGGCCAAGAAAACGCTCTTCGTGCGCCCGGCGGTCATCCTGCCCCCGGCCACGCGCTTCATCGTGGCGTTTCGCGACCTCGCCGACACGGCCGGTGTGCCGTTTGCGCCGAGCCCGGCGTTCGCGGCCCTCGTCGCGGGCACAACGGCCGGCGACGCGCAACTCGCGCCGCGTCAGGCGCGCTTCGACGACCTCTTCACGCGCCTCGAGGAGGCCGGCATCGCGCGCGACTCGCTGCTGCTGGCCTGGGACTTTGTCACGGCCAGCAGCGAAGCGCTGCACGGCCCCATGCTGGCCATGCGCGACGACGCCTTCGCCGTGCTCGACCCGGCCGGTCCCGAACTCACCGTCACGAACGTGCGCGAGTTCCTGCCGGCCGACGACGGCTCGGGCGCCGAGGTCAACGAGAACATCGCGCTCGAAATCGAGGGCACCTTCCACGTGCCGCACTACATGGACCCCTGGGTGCAGGCCAACGCCGAGGGCTTCGTGTTCCACCGCGGCCCCGACGGCCTGCCGGCGCAAAACGGCTGGCGCGACCCGCAGTTCTGGGTGCGCATCCCGCACTCGGCGCTCACGGGGCGGCCCCACGGGCTCGTACAGTACGGACACGGGCTGCTCGGCGAGGCCACCGAGGTGCGCGCCGGGTACAACGGCAACATCGCGAACCAGAACGACCTCATCTTTTTCGCCTGCAAACTCGTGGGCATGGCCGACGAAGACTACGGCCGCACGATGATGGCCGTCACCGACATGAACCTCTTCCCTTGGCTCGCCGACCGGCTGCACCAGGGGGTGCTCGAATACCTGCTGCTCGCGCGGGCCATGCGCGAACGACTCGCCGAGTTGCCCGAGGTCGCCGAACGCGGCATCGTCGTCAACCCGGCCGAGCTGTTCTACTCGGGCATCTCGCAGGGCGGTATTTTCGGCGGCACCTACATGGCCCTCTCGACGGACGTGACGCGCGGCCATCTCGGGGTCCCCGGCAACAACTACTCGACCCTGCTGCACCGTTCGGTCGACTTCGAGGAGTTCTTCCAACTGCTCGCCATGGCCTATCGGCCGCGCGTCGACCAGGCCATCGTGCTGTCCGCCGTGCAACTGCTCTGGGACGGGACCGACCCGGTGAGCTATCTGCCCCACGTGGCCGTCGACCCGCTGCCGAACACGCCGGTGCACCAGATCCTGGTCGCCCCGGCCGTCGGCGACTACCAGGTCGCGGTCGTCACGAACGAAGTGCTTGCGCGCAGCAACGTCGGCGTTTCGCTGCTCGCGAACTACGGCCGGCCCGTCGACCTCGTCGCCGAGGTGCCCTACCCGCTCGCGGGCTCGGGGGTCGTGTCGTACGCGTTCGGCAACCCCTGGGCGGAGCCCGGCAACCGGCCGCCCCACGACGAATTCGGCGACCCGCACGGGCGCCCGCGGCGCCTCGACCACCACACCCTGCAAATGGTCACGTTCTTCCGCACGGGTGAAATCCTCGACGTTTGCGGCGGCGACGGCTGCACGCCCGACTGACCCGCCCACCACCCGTCAACGCTCAAAAGAAGCCCATATCCAAACAGTTGACCGGGACTCCGGCCCCCTCCGTGCCCCGACGGGAGCTTGACCGGCCCGACGCGGCGCGGCATGCTCTTTTTCCCCTTCTGGTTGGCCCGACGGCCCCTCAGGCGTCCGGCGGGCGGAAAGTCGCAACCATGGTCCTTCGCAGCCTTCCCGTCATGCGCCACATCCTTCCTCTCCTCTGCGCGGGGCTCGTCGGGCTCACGCTCGCGGCCTGCGGTTCGTCGTCCGGCACGCACCCGCCCGTCGCCGACCCGGCGCTGTGCGGCAACGGACAGCTCGACCCCGGCGAGCGCTGCGACGGCGCCGTCCTCGGCGAAGCCACGTGCGCGAGCCAGACCGCCTTCGATGGCGGCGAGCTCGCCTGCAACGCCACGTGCGACGGCTACGACACGAGCGGCTGCCACACCTGCGGCAACGGCACGGTCGAGGGGCTCGAAGAATGCGACGGCCTCGTGCCGGCCGGCACGGTCTGCGCCACCCTCGGCGAGCCGTTCACGGACGGCGAACTATCCTGCGATCCGCTCACCTGCCGCTACGACACGCGCGGCTGCGAATACTGCGGCAACGGCACCCTCGGGCCCGGCGAAGACTGCGACGACCTGGCGCTGGGGGGCCACGACTGCGCCAGTGTGCCGGGCGACTTCCTCGGCGGCACGCTCGCCTGCCACCCCGACACCTGCACGTTCGACACGAGCGGCTGCAACCGCTGCGGCAACGGCGCCATCGACCCCGGCGAAGACTGCGACGGCAGCGACCTCGGCGCGGCCGACTGCACCACCATCCCCGGCACCTACGGCGGCGGCACCCTCGGCTGCGACGACAAGACGTGCACCTACGTCATGACGGGCTGCACGCTGTGCGGCAACGGGGTCATCGACCCGGACGAAGCCTGCGACGGCACCGACTTCGGCAGCGCCACATGCGCCACGGTGCCGGGCGGCTTCGGGGGCGGCAGCCTGACGTGCACGCCGGCCTGCGAAATCGACGCCACGGCCTGCACGCTGTGCGGCAACGGTGCGCTCGACCCCGGCGAAGACTGCGACGGCACGGCATTCGGCACCACCGACTGCACGGCGCTCGGCACGTTCTCGGGCGGCACGGTCGCCTGCGATGCGGCCACGTGCCGCTACGACCTCACGGGCTGCGTCGGTTGCGGCAACGGCACGCGCGAAGGCCCCGAAGCCTGCGACGGCCAGGACTTCGGCGACGCCGACTGCGCCACCATCGTGGGCGCCGGGGCGGGAGGCACGCTCGCCTGCACGGCCAGTTGCGACATCGACATCTCGGGTTGCACGCTCTGCGGCAACGACGCCATCGACCCCGGCGAAGACTGCGACGGCCCGGCCCTCGGCGACAACGACTGCACGACGCTCGGGCTCGGCTTTGCCGGCGGCACCCTCGGCTGCGACGCGAGTTGTCGCTTCGACACGGCGCAGTGCCTGCGCTGCGGCAACGGCACCATCGACCTCGGCGAAGACTGTGACGGCCCGGCGCTCGGCGGCCACGACTGCACGACGGTGCCCGGCAACTTCGCGGGCGGGCTGCTCGCCTGCGACGCGGGCTGTCATTTCGTCACGAGCGGGTGCCTCACCTGCGGCAACGGCGTCATCGACCCGGGCGAAGCCTGCGACGGCGAAGACGTGGGCGGGCTCGACTGCCGCTCCATTCCCGGCGGCTTCGTCGGCGGGGCGCTCACCTGCGACGACACCTGCAACCTCGTGACGAGCGCCTGTCGCCTGTGTGGCAACGGGGTCATCGACCCGGGTGAGGCCTGCGACGGCGCCGACCTCGGCGGCAACGGCTGCACCGACGTGCCCGGCGGCTTCACGGGTGGCACGTTGGCCTGCAACGACCGTTGCGCCTTCGTCACGACGGCCTGTCACAAGTGCGGCAACGGCTTCGTCGACGCCGCGCTCGGCGAAGACTGCGACGGCACGGCGTTCGGCGGCAACGACTGCGCCACGGTGCCCGGCGGGTTCGCGGGCGGCACCCTCGGCTGCGACGCCGGCTGCCGCTTCGACGTCGCCCAGTGCCACAAGTGCGGCAACGGGGCGGTCGATGCCGACTTCGGCGAAGCCTGCGACGGACCGGCCCTTGGCGGCAACGACTGCACGACGGTTCCCGGCGGCTTCGGGGGCGGCACGCTCGGCTGCAACGCGCAATGCGACTTCGACACGACCGCCTGTCACCGCTGCGGCAACGGCACGGTCGACCCGGGCGAAGCCTGCGACGGGACCGCGCTCGGCGGCAACGACTGCACCACCGTGCCCGGCGGGTTCACGGGCGGCACGCTCGCCTGCACGGAAACGTGCGAACTCACCACGGCGCAGTGCCACAAGTGCGGCAACGGTCAGATCGACCCCGACCTCGGCGAGACCTGCGACGGCCCGGCCCT
>CAYRCM010000315.1:0-4382 GCA_964422715.1 uncultured Myxococcales bacterium
GTAGGCGGCGGCCGGGCAGGCAGCCCGGACGGCCGGCAGCCGTTCGCGACCCGGCGTACAATCCCCCCGTCCGGCCCGTCGGTGGGCCGCTGCCGAGGCTGGCCATGGTGCCCGCGCCCCCGAACGACCCGGCGCTTTCCGGGTTCCAGCCGCCGACCGTGGCGTGGCTCCGCGCCACGTTCGGTGCGCCGACTCCGGCGCAGGCGCTCGCCTGGCCGACCCTTGCCGCCGGCCAATCGGCGCTCGTACTCGCGCCGACGGGCGGCGGCAAGACGCTCGCGGCCTTTCTCGTGGCGCTCGACCGGCTGCTCTTTCGGCCGCGCCCCGCGCTGCCCACCCGCTGCCGCATCGTGTACGTCTCGCCGCTCAAGGCGCTCGCGGTCGACATCGAGAAGAACCTGCGCCTGCCGCTCGCGGGCATTGCCACGGCCGCGCGCGCGGCGGGGGTGGAGCCCAGTGCCCTCGACGTCGCCGTGCGCACGGGCGACACACTACCCCGCGAGCGCGCGCTCTTTGCCCGGCGGGGCGCCGAACTGCTCATCACGACGCCCGAGTCGCTCTACCTGCTGCTCACGAGCCAGCCGCGGCGGCAACTGCGGGGCGTCGAGACCGTCATTGTCGACGAGGTGCACGCGCTCGCCGGCACGAAGCGCGGGGCGCATCTGGCCCTTTCACTCGAACGCTTGCAGGCGCTCGCCGCGCGGCCGCTGCAGCGCATCGGGCTCTCGGCCACGGTCGCCCCGGTGGGCGGGGTGGCGCAGTACCTCGGCGGCTTCGACGACACGGGTGCGCCACGCCCCGTGCAGGTCGTCGATGCCGGGCGGCGCAAGGCGTTTGCCGTCGGCGTCGTCTGGCCGGCCGCGCCGGCGGCCGCGGGCGTGCTCTCCGGGGCCGCCGCAGCGGCGCCCGCCCCGCCGGCGGGCGGCTCCCCGCGCGTGCCGGCCACGCCGCTTGCCCCGCAGGGCTCGGCCCAGAGCATCTGGCCGGCGCTGCATACCCAGGTCCTCGAACGCGTGCGCGCGCACCGCACGACGCTGATCTTCGTCAACAGCCGGCGCGGCGCCGAACGGCTCGCGGCCGCGCTGAACGAGCTCGCGTGGGCCGCCGGCGACGTGCCGCCCGGCACCCCGCTCGTGCGTGCCCACCATGGGGCCCTGGCCCGCGCCGAGCGTCTCGACGTCGAGGAAGCGCTCAAGGCGGGGCGGCTCCGCGGGCTCGTCGCGACCTCGTCGCTCGAACTCGGCATCGACATGGGTGCGGTCGACCTCGTCATCCAGGTCGAGGCGCCGCCGGCGGTGACGAGCGCCATCCAGCGCATCGGGCGCGCCGGCCACCGCCTCGACCAGCCGAGCACGGGCCTCGTCATGGCCAAGTTCCGCGGCGATCTCCTCGCCGCCGCGGCGGCCACCGAACGCATCGCGGCCGGTGCCGTCGAGCCGCTGCGCCCGCCGCGCAACGCCCTCGACGTGCTCGCCCAGCAGATCGTGGCCATGGTGGCGAGCGAAGAGCTCGCTGTCGCCGACCTCGAACGGCTCGTGCGCCGCGCCGCTCCCTATGCCGCCTTGCCCGTGGGCGCGTTCGCCGGGGTGCTCGACATGCTGTCCGGGCGCTACCCGGCCGAGCTCTTCGCCACCTTGCGCCCGCGCCTCACCTACGACCGGCGCACCGGGCAACTGACGGCGCGCCCCGGCGCCCGGCACCTGGCGATCGCGAACGGCGGCACCATTCCCGACCGGGGCTTCTACGGCGTCTTCCTGAGTGCCTCCGACGGCGCCTCGCGCCGCGTCGGCGAACTCGACGAGGAGATGGTCTACGAGCTGCGGGTCGGCGAGGCCTTCGTGCTCGGGGCGAGCACCTGGCGCTGCGACGACATCACGCACGACCGCGTGCTCGTGACGCCGGCCCCGGGCGCCCCGGCGAAACTGCCCTTCTGGCACGGCGAACGCGCGGCCCGACCGGCCGAATTCGGTCGTGCCATCGGGGAGTTGACGCGTCGGCTGCAAGCCCTGCCGGACGGCGAAGCCGAGCGGCTGCTCGTCGCCGAGCACGGGCTCGAGCCGCCGGCCGCCGCCGTGCTGCTCGCCTACCTCGCCGAGCAGCGCGCCGCGACCGGGGCGGTCCCCGACGACCGCACGCTCGTCGTCGAGCGCTTCCAGGACGAGGTCGGCGACACGCGCGTCTGCCTGCTCTCGCCGTTTGGCGGCCGCGTGCACGGGCCGTGGGCCACGGCCATCGCGGCGCGGCTCAGCGCCGAGCGGCCGAACCCCGTCGACGTGCTCTGGAGCGACGACGGCATCGTGCTGCGTTTTCCGCAGGGGCAGCCGCTGCCGGAACGCGACGTGCTGCTGCCCGAGCCCGGCGACCTCGAAGCGCTGCTCGTGCGGCAGCTCGGGGCGGGCGGCTCGCGCCCCGCGGCCCAGCACCCGCTCTTTGCCGCCAAGTTTCGCGAGGCGGCGGGCCGCGCCTTGCTGCTGCCGCGGCGCGGCCCGGGCCGGCGCACGCCGCTCTGGCAGCAGCGGCTGCGCGCCGCCGAACTCATGGCCGTCACCGCGGAATATGGCCACTTCCCGATCGTGCTCGAAGCCTACCGCGAGTGTTTGCAGGATCTCTTCGATCTGCCCGCACTCTCGGCGGTGCTCGCCGCCGTGCACGCGGGGGGCATCCGCGTGGTGGCGTGCGACCGCGACGCCCCGTCGCCGTTTGCCGCGGCGCTGCTGTTCCACTACGTCGCAAGTTACATGTACGAGAACGACGCGCCGCTCGCCGAGCGCCGCGCGGCCACGCTGCGCGTCGACCCCGAGCGGTTGCGCGAACTCGTCGGCGCGGTCGACTTGCGTGAACTGCTGCACCCGCGCGACATCGCGGGCTACGAGCGCGAGCTCCAGGGGCAGAGCGCGCCGCGCCGGGCGCGCACGGCCGACGGTTTGCACGAGCGGCTCCTGCGGATCGGCCACGTGCCACTCCGGCAACTCGCGCGGCACGTGGCGCCGCCCGAGGCCGCCTTGCCGCTCCTCGCGGCGCTCGAAGCGGCCGGGCGGCTCGTGCGCCTGCCGGTGGCGGGGGCGCCGGCCGCCCTGGCCGTCGAGGACGCCGCGCGCTATCGCGACGCGCTCGGCTGCCCCCTGCCCGCCGGCTTGCCCGCGGCGTTTGTCGAGCCCGAGCCGGGCGCACTCGGCCAGTTGCTCGGCCGCTACGCGCGCACGCACGGGCCGTTCACGACGGCGCAGGCGGCGCGGCACTTCGGCCTCGGGGTCGATCCGGTCGACGCCACCCTGCGCCGGCTCGAAGCCGAAGGCCGACTCGTCGCCGGGGCCTTCCGCCGCGGCGAGAGCGGCCCCGAATGGTGCGACCCTACCGTGCTGCGCGCCCTGCGGCGCCAGGCGAGCGAGCGCCAGCGGCGCGAGACGTTGCCGGTGGCGCCGGCCGCCCTGGCGCGGCTCATCGCCGACTGGCAGCAGGTCGCCGAGCCCCGGCGGGGCCTGCTCGGCCTGCGTCACGCCATCGAATGCCTGGAGGGCGTGGCGCTGCCGGCCGGCGACCTCGAAGCGCGCATCCTGCCGGCGCGCGTCGCCGACTACGACCCGCGCGAACTCGACGGGCTCATGGCCGCCGGCGAGGTCTTCTGGACCGGGGCCGGCGCGCCGCCGGGCGGCGCCCTCGGCGCGGCCCGCGTCCGCCTCCACCGCGCTGCCGAGGCCGGATCCGGGGCAGCGCCGGGGCCGTCGGCGGATGGGCCGGCGGGCCCCCTGCACGCGCGGCTTCGCGAGACCCTCGCCGCGCGCGGGGCGCTTTTCTTCGGCGAACTGCTGCGCGCGGTCGGCGGCTTTCCGGGCGACGTGCTGCGGGCGCTCTGGGACCTCGTCTGGGCCGGCGAGGTGACGAACGACACGCTCGCCCCGCTGCGCGCCCTGCTGCGGCCGAAGCGCGCGGCCGGCCGGCCGGGGCCGGCGCGGCCGGGGCTGCCGAGTCTCGATCCCACCGCCGCCGGCCGCTTCTCGCTCGTGAGCGCGCGCTTCGGCGCCGCGGCGAGCCCGACGGAGCAACTCGCGGCGCGCGTGCAGGCGTTGCTCTTGCACTTCGGCGTGCTCGTGCGCGACGCCGTCCAGGCCGACGGCCTGCCGGGCGGTTTCGCCGCGGCCTACCCCGTGCTGCGGGCGGGCGCCGAGGTGGGCAAATGGCGCCGCGGCTACTTCGTCGCCGGGGCCGGGGCTGCGCAGTTCGCGCTGCCGGCGGCCCTCGAACGGCTGCGCGCGCTCCGCGATGCCCCCGGTTCGCTGCCGCGCGCGCTTCTGCTCGCCGCCGCCGACCCGGCCAACCCCTACGGCGCGGCGCTGCCCTGGCCCGAGAGTCCCGCGGCACGCCGCCCGGCGCGGCTGCCCGAA
>CAYRCM010000316.1:0-4375 GCA_964422715.1 uncultured Myxococcales bacterium
ACCGGTACGAGCAGGCCGCCGACGAGCGCCGCGCCCGCCGCGGCCCCGACGTGGTCGAGCGCGTCGAGCCGCGCCGCCGTGCGCGTCGCATCGGGGCCCCCGGCGGCGTAGAGCCGGGCCGCGAGCGGGAACTGCGCCCCGGCGACGAGCCCGGCCAAGAGCAGCAGCCCGCCGAACAGCCATTCGCCGACGGGCAGCCCGAACAGGCTCGGGCCCCCGGCGGGTAGCGCGCCGCCGAGCGCCGGCAGCCCGAGCGCCAGGGCCGCGAGGGCGACTTGCCCGCCGAACAGCCAGGCGCCCGGCCGCGGCAGCCGCGGCAGCCGGCGCGTGAGGACGGCCGCGCCGAGCGCGAGCCCAAGCATGAAGAGGGCCACCATGAGCGCCACCATGACGTACAACTGACCGAAAAGGCTCTGGTAGACGAGCAGCAGCAGCACCTCGAGGCCCATCGCGACGAAGCCCGTGACGCCCACCGCCAGCGCGCTGTTGAAGCGCCGCGCCGCCGCCGCGTCGCGCCGGCGCCAGGCCCAGGCGAGACGCGCGCCGAGGAGTCCGAGCAACGCCAAGGCCACCGTCGCCGGGGTGAGCCCACGAGCGGCCCGCAGCACGGCCGAGAGCCCGCTGCCGGCCGCGCGCGCGCCGGCGACCTCGCGATCCCAAAGCAGCAGGCCGTAGTAGAACGAGACCGGGCGGGCGTCGGCGTTCACGGCCGGCACGGGCGTGGCGTCGATCGCGGCCCACCACGCGCGAATCTGCGGGGCGGCGAAGAGCCATTCGAGGGCGTGCGGCGAGAACACGTCCCGGAGCGCCGGGCGGGCCGCGAAACGCGCGGCGAGCACCGTCGGGTCGTCGCTCGGGCCGGTGCGGGCGGGGCTTGCGAAGTACACCGTGTCGACGCCGGGGCTCGCGACGAGCGCCGCGAACTCGGCCCGCAGCGCCGCCACGAGCGATCCGTGCAGCGCGCGCAGTTCGGGGCCGAGCACGTTGGCGGCGCCGGGCAGTGCGAAGGCGAGCACCCCGGCGGGTGTGAGCGCGCGGCGGGCCTCACCGAAGAACTCGCGCGTGAAGTAGCGGTTCGTGCCGGCCGTGGCCGGTGTGCCGGCCGCCACCCACAGCACGTCGAAGCGCTCGGCGGTCGTGCGCACGAAACGGCGGCCGTCGTCGAAGACGGTGCGCACGCGCGGGTCGCGCAGTGCCGCGCGGTCGGCGGCCGGCAGGAAGGGCCGGACCGCCACGGCGAGCGTCCGGTCGGGCTCGACGACCGTCACATGGCCGACACCGGCGTCGAGCAGCGCCGGCACGAAGCCCGCCGTGGTGCCGCCCACGATGAGCGCCCGCGCCGGGGCCGGGTGCTGCAAGACGAGACTCAGCACGCGCGGCGTCACCGTGTACGGATCGGGAAACGTGACGGCCGGCCGGCCGTCGAGGTACAGCGTGAATTGCTCGGCCTGCCGGGACAAGGCGGCGTTTTGATAAGGCGTTTCGCTGGTGAACAGCAGGTCGAAGCCCGGCGCGATGGTCTGCCAACGCCAGCGCACACTGGCTGCATCGAGGGGCCCGGCGGCCAGCGCGAGAGCCGCGGCCAGCGCGAGGGCCGTGGCCCCGCCGGCCAGAGCCGTAGCAAGCCGCCGCGGCCGGGCGAAGAACAGCCCGAGCCCCACGGCCCCGGCCGCAAGTGCCAGCACGCTCAGGGGTCGCAGCCAGTGGACGAGCACGAGGGCGAAGAGCGCCCCCGCGGCGAGTGCTCCGCCCGCCTCGGCGACGAAGACGCGGCCGACGGGCTGCACGTCGCCCGCGGCTCCGCGCGCGGCCCGTACGCCGAGTGGGAAGGTGAGCCCGACGAGCAGGCAGAACGGGGCGGTCGCGACGGCCCCGACGAGCAGCCCGCCGCCAAACGGCACGTCGACGCCGGCCGGTACGCCGACGAACGCCCGGCCGAGGCGCACGAGCAGCAGTTGGGCGGGCGGCAGCAGGGCCGCGAGCGCTACGAGCCCGAGCCACAGCCGGCCCGGGCGGCGCACGCGACGTGCAAGCCAGCCCCCGATGGGCGCGCCGACGGCGATCCACGTGAGCCACAGCGCGAGCAGCAGGCCTACGAACAGTTCGTTGCCGTAGCAGATGACCAGGAACTCGCGGAGGGTGAGGGCCTGGGTGACGGCCGACGTGGCGCCGAGCGCCGCGAACGCCGGCAGCACGCGAAGCGGTGCTTCTGGCGGCGCGCCGCTCAGGACCAGACCCCCGGCACGGCGGCGCCGCAGTCGGGACAGCGCCCCGCGCGGAGGCGGTTTTCGTCGATGTGGAAGCCGTAGCGGCGCACGACGACCTTGCTGCAGCCGGGGCAGAGCGTGTTTTCGCCCGGGTGGCCCGGCACGTTGCCGACGTACGCGAAGCGCAGCCCTTCGGCCCGGGCGAGCGCCTGGCAGCGTTCGAGGGTGGAAACCGGGGTCGGCGGCAGGTTGCGCAGCCGGAACATGGGGTGGAAGCGCGTGAAGTGCACGGGCACGTCGCGGCCGAGATTCTGCGCGACCCAGCGCGCCAGTTCGCGGTTTTCGGCCTCACCGTCGTTCAGCGTGGGGATGACGAGGACCACGATTTCGAGCCACGTGCCGGCTTTGCGGATGGTGAGCAGCGCATCGAGCACGGGTTTCAGCCGGCCGCGGCACCACTGTTCGTAGAAGGGCTCGCGCAGCGCCTTGAGGTCGACCTTGATCGCGCCGAGCCGCGGGGCGAGTGCCGCAAGCGGCGGCCCCTGGATGAACGCCGCCGTGACGAGCAGGGTGCGCACGCCCGTTTCGGCAGAGAGTTGCGCCGTGTCGTGCGCGTATTCGTAGAACGTGACGGGCTCGGTGTAGGTGAACGTGATGCTCGGCGCGCCGAGCGCACGGGCGCGCTCATGGAGCCTGCGCGGGCTGACGAGGCGGGCCGGGATCTGTTCGGGGCGGGCCTGCGAGATTTCCCAGTTCTGGCAGAACTTGCATTCGAGGTTGCAGCCGGCCGCCGCCACCGAGAGCGATTTGCTGCCCGGCAACACGTGGAAGAAGGGTTTCTTCTCGATGGGATCGTTGTGCAGAGCGACCGCGCGCGAGTGCGCGAGCGTGAAGTACAACCCGCCCCGGTTTTCGCGGCTGCCGCAGGTGCCGCGTTCGAGTTCGGCCACGGCGCATTCGCGCGGGCAGATCTGGCACTGGATGCGTTTCTCGGGGAGTTTCTTGTAGAACTGGCACTCGATGGCGGGGAAATCGGCGTCGCGCAGACTCTCGCCGGGCTCGGCGGCGGCCTGGGCGCGCCCCGGGGCTGCCAGAAGTGCACAGCCGGCGCAGGCGGCGACTTGCACGAGCCAGTCGCGACGGCTACTCGGGCTCATCGGGGCCTCCGGTCGGGCGCCCGGGCGCGGGCGCGCTCCGAGAGTATACCGCGCGCCGGGGCCCCCGAACGGCTTCGGCGCGCGGCCGCGCGCATCAGGACCGCACGATGCGGATGCGCTCCGGGTCGGCCGTGCCGAGCCCGAGCCGGGCGGCGACCTCGAGCCAGGCCGGGGCCCGCTTGGCCTCGGCGAGCGACGGCAGGCCCCGGCTCCGTCGTTCGGTCTCGATGCGCTGCCAGCCGAAGTGGTCGAGCGCCACGGGGTCGGTCGACGCTGCGACGGCGCCCTCCGGCCAGCAGTAGCGGGCGTTGTAGACGGGACCGCCGTGGTACTGCGGCCGCAACACGTCGAGCACGGTCAACACGCACTTCGTGCGCACAGCCGGATGCGCACAGACCTCGGCGATGTAGGGGCTGCAACCGTTGTCGTGGTATTTGTTGGGGTTGTGAATGGCACCGTAGAAGTTCTTGAGCGCGCCCGACACCCCCGCCAGGTCATGGTCTTTGAGCAGCGGCAGGTTGATCTGCTTCGTGCACGCCTCGGTCAGGATGCGGCTGAAGCACGTGCCCACGGAGCCGGCCTCGACGGGTTCACGCTCGTAGGCGGTGTCGGTGCCGAGGAAGCGCACGCCGTTCGCTTCGGCGCCCACCGGGTAGCCGGCGCGGCGCAGATCGTCGCTCGTGCGGTCCCAGACGACCACGTGGCTCGGCGGCACCCCGATGCGCGAGAGCAGCCCCGCGAGCGCGTGCACGATGGCGAGGTGGGTCGAGAGCGCGCGGCCGGCGATGCAGTTGACCTTGAGGCCCACGATGTCAGCGGGCGTGACCACGCTGCGCAGCCCCTCGGCCGCGTCGCGCGCGCCGAAGGCGTCGGCCACGGCCCGGGCTACGAGTCGCTCGACGACCGCCGGCTGCACGTTGCCGGCCGCGTCGAGCGCTGCCGGATCGCGGGCCACGGCCACGCGCGCCATCAAAAACAACACAACAACAAACACCAACACAAACCAACCCA
>CAYRCM010000317.1:0-4367 GCA_964422715.1 uncultured Myxococcales bacterium
GCGGCCGCGGGCGCCGACGCCGGGGGCGAAGCCGCTGCCGCGCCGGCCGCCGACGGCGAACCGCCGGCGCCCTCAGGTGGCGCCTCCGCGGACGAATCGTGTCAGTAGGGCGACAGCGGCGCCAGCACGCGCGGCATGGCGCGCAGCGCTTTCGGGTAGGGGTAGCAGGCCCGGCGCACGGCGACGTACTCGGTGGCGGTCAGCACGGCCATCTTGCCGTACACGTGCAACCAGCCGATGGCGACGGTGGGCGAGCGGTTGATGCCCGCCATGCAGTGCAGGTAGACGCGGTAGCCGGCGCCGAGTAGGTCGTGCAACTCGCTCACGGCCGTGGGCAGTTGCCGCACCAGGTCGTCTTCGTCGGCGTCGCGGATGGGCACGCGGCGCAGCACGATGCACGTGCGCAAGTACTCGTTTTGGATGGCCTTCCATGCCACACCGTATTCGGCGAGCTCGGGGTCGGCCTGCAAGTTCAGGACGGCCTGCACGCCGGCCTCGCGCAGGCGTTCGACGTGGGCCAGGCTGTGCGGGTAGCTGCCGACGAGCAAGTGCGGCGTGATCTCGTCGAAATCGAAGTCATCGGGTCCGTTCATGGGGCCCTCCGTTCGGCTCGGCGCGCCGCCCGCGGGCGCCGTGTCGAGCAGGCTAGCAGCATTCGGCCGTGGGGGCGAGCGGCCCGCAACTGGACAGGCGCAGGTCGTGGACGCTAGGCTGCGTGCCCGGGAGGTGGTGGCGTGGTTGCGGCCGGCAGACGAGATGCGCAGGGCAGGCGTCGCGGGCGTTCGGGGGCCCTCGGAATGGCGGGCCTGGCGTTCGCCGTGGCCGTGACGGCCGGTTGCCGGTTCGAGACCGACTTCCGGCCGGACTGGGCCGGCTTCCGAGACAGCACCGACCTCGCAGCGAGCGACGCCCCGGCCCAACCCGACATCGCCGATCCGGCGCCCGACTTTGGCGGTCCACCGTTCGACGTGCCTACCGGCGACGCCGCCCGCGACGCGCACGACGCGCGCGATGCCGGGCCTGCCGGCGACACGCCGGCGCCCAACGACGTCCCCGCCGACCTGCGCGACGGGGCAGGGCCGGCCGATGGCCACGCCAGCGACGCCGCGCCCGCCGATGCCGCGCCCGACTGGCCAGTGCCGCTCTACTGCCCCTACGGTCCCCAGAGCGTTGCGGTGAGCACGCGGTCCACCGTCTACCGCGACAACGACTTCGCGAACGCCTCCGACTGGGTCATGCTACCCGCGCGGCCCTGCCCGGGCGAGCGCCCCCCGAGCGGTCTCGAACGCGTGTTCGCGGCGGCCGTGTCCGAGTCCGGCACCTGGCTCGGCGTGCAGACGCGCTGCACCTTCGAATGTCAGGTGTGGATTGCCCGCGATGACTGCACCTACACCGACCTCGTGGGATGCTTCAACGCGGCCGGCGACGAACGGGTACAGCTCGAAGCCCCGCCCGGCATGTACTACGTCTTTGTCGAACCCGCGCTCGATGAGCCGCCGGCCATTTTCGACCTCGTGCTGGCGCTCAGTCGCACGACGGGCCGGGCGCCCTGTCCGGTCGAGGCCAGCCTCTACCACAGCGCGGCCCTTCAGGGGGGCTGCGAGACCGACGGCGCGCTCACGGTCGAGGCCACGGCCGACACGAGCGGTCTCGCCGACCGCCACTACCTCGTGTGTCCCGAACAGGGGGTCGCCCGCGACCGGCTCGGCGGGGCGCCCGACGCGGCCTTCGCGATCGTGGCCGACTACCCCGACGCGGCCCCGCGGACGGTCGACATCGAGGTCGAGGCCTCGGGTTTCGAGCCCATCGTGGCCCTCAGCGCGGCGCCCTGTGGGGCCGCGGAGGCGATCCTCGGGTGTTTCGCGCACGAAGCCGACCGGTGGTGGTACTCGGCGGTCACCCTGTTTCCGGGCGAGACGCTCTACGCGATCGTCGACGGCAACGGCGAACAGTTGCTCCCGGGCACCGCCGCTGGCGCCGTGCGCGTGCGGGCCCACTTTCACGAGCCCGGCTGCCCGTCCGCCGCGCCCCGGGCGTCTGTCCCGTGACCCGCCGCGCCACGTTTCCCGGCGCGCTGCCCGACTGGGTGCGCGCGGCCAACGCCGGGGGCAGGCTTGGGCTGGCCGAGTGCTACCTCACCATCCAGGGCGAGACGACGTTCGTTGGCCGGCCGTGCGTCATGGTGCGTCTCACCGGCTGCCCGTTGCGCTGCGTCTGGTGCGACACGCGCCACGCCTACGCGTCGGGGTGCGTCATCTCCGAGGCCGAACTCTGCGCCGCCGTGCGGGCGCTCGACTGCCCGCTCGTCTCGGTGACGGGGGGCGAGCCGCTCGCGCAGCCGCCCGCCCTGGGTTTGCTCCAGAGACTCGCGGCCGATGGCCACACCGTGCTGCTCGAAACGTCGGGGGCCGTGTCCACGGCCGCCGTCGACCCGCGCGTGCACTGCATCGTCGACCTGAAGCCGCCCGACTCCGGCATGACGCGCTGGATGTGCTTCGACAACCTCGAACGGCTGCGGCCCCACGACGAGGTGAAATTCGTCCTCGCCAGTGCCCGGGACTATGCCTGGGCGCGCCGCATGCTGCGGCGCTTCGACCTGGCGCAGCGCTGCGCCGTGCTGTTCTCGGCAGCCTGGCCGCAGCTCGAATCCCGCGTCCTGGCCGACTGGATTCTCGCCGACCGCCTGCCCGTGCGCTTGCAGGTGCCGCTCCAGCGCACGCTCTGGGGGTCCGACACGCGCGGGCGCTAGTACCGCCGTTCGGTGTCGCCCACCCTGTCGCTTTCTTGCCGCGCCCTGCCGTTTCCTCTAGCGTACGGGCCACGCGTTCGCGCGGGCCGCGGGCTGCGGCCGCCGCGGCCGCGGGGGCGCCGTTCGGTCCGGCGCCGCCAATCGGCGGGGGCCGCGCCGCTCTTGCCGCTGGGAGGTCTTCCGATGGATACGCGTTTGCCCGATGAGCACCTGCTCCCTGGCTCGCCCGAATCACCCACCCCCCTCGATCGGCGAGCGTGGCTCGGCCTGCTGGTAGGCGCCGCCGCCGCCGCCCCGATGCTCGGCGCGCGCTCGGCAGCGGCCGCCCCACCGGCCGGTTCGCCGAGGCCCGCGCCGGCCAAGCCGGCGGCGCCGCTCGTGCCGCCGCCCCGCATGTACGAACTGCCTCCGCTGCCGTACCCGGCGAACGCACTGGCGCCGTTCCTCAGTGCCGAGCTCGTGCAGTTGCACCACGGCAAACACCATGCAGGCTACGTGCAGGGCCTCAACGCGGCCATCGAGGGCCTCACCCAGGCGCGTCGCAAGAGCGATTTCACACGGGTCAAGGAATTGACGCGGGCGCTCGCCTTTCACGGCAGCGGCCACATCCTGCATTCGCTCTATTGGGCGTCGATGACGCCGAAGGGCGGTGGCCCCCCGCGAGGGCGCATCCAGGCGGCCATCGAGGGCAGCTTCGGCAGTTTCGAGTCGTTCCGCAAGCAGTTCATTGCCGCGGCGACGGCGGCCGAGGCGAGCGCTTGGGCCATCCTCGCATGGGAACCGCTTGCGACCCGGCTCGTCATCGTGGCGGCCGAGAGCCACCAGCAGATGGGCCTCGTCGGCAGCGTTCCGCTGCTCGTCTGCGACGTCTGGGAACACGCCTACTACCTGAACTACCAGAATCGGCGGCTCGACTACGTCACGAAGTTCTTCGACGTGGTCAACTGGGCAACCGCCGAGCGGCGGCTCCACGCGGCGCTGGACCGTTCGCCGGCGGCTGGCTAGCGCCCGTTTCTGCGGCCGCGCTCCACGGGTTGCACTACCAGGCGTAGCCGAGCGCCGGGCCCACGCCAAACGTGAACCCCTCGTCGAGGCAGTAGTCGTTGCTGGGCACGCAGTGGGTGTCGAGATACCCCGCGAAGCCCTCGACGCCAAGCGCCAGGCCGAAATCGAAGATGTAGCGATAGCCCACGACGGCGCCGAAGCGCGCGTCGGGACCGATGTCGGGCAGAAACATGGAGAAGCCGAGCGCCGGGCCGGCGTACGGACCGGCTGGGCCCCCGCCGAGGAAATACACCGGCAACCGCACCATCCAGCCCAAACCCAGCGCGTAGGCGCCGCCTTCGAGGCGGATGGGGTCGACGTTGAACTGCACGGACACCGCCAGGTAGCCCGAAAGCAGGGCGCGCTCGTACGTGAGGCCGAGATCGACCCGGCCGATGCCCATGCCCGCCACCAGGTAGGCTGCATTGACGCGGTCGGTGGCCCGGGCCGGCGCGGCCGCCTCGGGTTTGGTGGCAGGCGTTTCAGCGGGCGGCGCGGGGGTCTCCGGTGTCGCGGCGGGCGTTTCAGCGGGCGGCGCGGGGGCCTCCGGTGTCGCGGCGGGCGTTTCAGCGGG
>CAYRCM010000318.1:0-4347 GCA_964422715.1 uncultured Myxococcales bacterium
GCGATGGCGAAGAGCGCGTCATCCATGGACAGGATGAGCGTGCCGTCGGGCAACTGGGTGAGCCCGCCCATGGTGCCGGCGCCCAGTTGCGGGCAGCTCGAAAACAGGCTCACCTCGCCCGCCGGGGTGACGCGCATGAGCCGGCTGTCGACCTGCCGGAAGAGAAGATCGCCGTCGTAGACGCCCACGGTGTCGAAGAGGATGTCGATGCCGAAGTCGAGCAGCCCACTCGCCTCGCTGACGAGCGTTTGCACGCTGGCAAGCCCGCCCGAGCCGTCGGCGGTGAGCACGTGGATGGCCCCGGGGGCGCCGACGAAGCCGTTCAGCACCGAACTCGTGGCCGCATAGAGGTGGGTGCCAAAGGCACCGCCGGGCCCAAACGCCACGGCCCGCGTGTCGTAGACCCCGGCGATGGTGGCCCAGGCCTGCGGGCTCGCCGGCGCCTCGCTGCCGATGCGCCACAGGATCGACGAATAGCCGTACTGGCCGGCGAAGAACGCGTTGACGCCGAAGTTGCCGCCCGTCGAGAACGCGATGCCGGAGGTCTGCGTGCCGTACGGCGTGCCGCTCTCACTCGCGTAGACCACCTCGTGGCCCGTGAAGTCGGGGTACACGCGGTCGATGCGCACGGGGTTGTTCATGATCCAGTCGCTGAGATAGAGCTTGCCGCCGCCGAACGGGGCCGGCGCCGGGTCGACGCGGTAGAGGTCGGACGTGGCCGGGTTCGTGAACGCCACCGGGTCGCCGAGCCGCTGCACTTCGAGCGTCACGGGGTGCAGGCGGAAGAACAGGTTGTCGTCGGCCGGCACGACGGACGTGTCCGTGACCCCGTAGATCCAGCCGTCCTCGGCGCGGTAGCTCAGGTCGAGCGTGCCGGCCGGCAGGCAGCCCATGAGCCGGGTGACCGTGTAGCCCGGCACGTGCATGATGAGCTGGAGGTCGTTGCACGTCGGGCCGCGGTAGCCGCACGGACAGTCGTCGGCCGTGTCGCAGCGGCCGTCGCCGTTGCTGTCGTCGGGGAAGTCGCTCGGGCAGGGGTCGCAGGCATCGGCCACGCCGTCGCCGTCGCCGTCGAGGGCGTCGTCGCCGCCGAGACAGGCGTCGGCCGTGGCGTCGCAGACGTCGTCGCCATCGAGGTCGGCCGCACAGCATTCGCCACCGGCACAGAGCGCCGACAGACAGTCGCCGGCGCTGTCGCAGGCCTCGCCAAGCGGCAGGTCGGGCACGCAAAGGCTCTCACAGTGGGCCGCGGCGTCGCAGTCGGCGTCGCTCGCACAACCCGTGAGGCACGAGACTTCCTGCTCGCTTTCGCCGGTGCAGAAGACCGACACGAAGTCGCCGCAGGGGTCGGCTTCGAGGTCGCTGCCGCAGCCCGAGTCGTCGGCGACGAGCGCCGTGTCGCAGCGGTAGCCGCCCGTGCACAGCGCGGCCGGGCGCGTGCCCTGGCACGTCGTCGGATCGTCGCAGACCGGCTCGCCGCCGTAGCCGGGCGGGCAGTCGGCGGCGGCGAAGCAGCAGTCGCCCGTCGCGCAGCAGTGGTCGTTCTGGCAATGCGCGCTCTGGCACTGGCTCGCTGCCGTGCACAACTGACCGTCGGTGAGGTTCGTCGGGCAATCCCCGGCCCCGAGTGCGGCGAGGAAGATGAGCTGCGCGTCGCCCGAAGAGACGACGCCGTCGCCGTTGCAGTCGGCCGCGCAGAGCTGCTCCGGGGTGGGCTGGATGCTGCCGAGCCCGATGAAGAAGGCGAGCTGCGCGTCGCCCGACGACACGACCGCGTCGCCGTTGACGTCGCCGCCGTGGAAGCACGGTGCGTCTTTCTCACGGCCGCCGGCAAGGGCGGCGGCGGCCGCGAGGCACGCCAGGGCAAACGTCAGTGCCCGCACCGCCAAACGTGCGTTGGGGGTCACCATGACCGTTTCTCCTGCTCTGAGGGGACGGCCGGCGGGCAAACTGTCCGCCGCGGGGTCCGTTGTACCGCTCGCGGGGCAGGGCGGCAAGCACGCCGCCCTCCGGGTCAGCGGATCCAGAGGAACACCGTCTCGGGGTATTGGGCGCGGCACACGGCGTCGTCGTAGGCGCACGAGGTGGGGCCGCCGACGTCCTGCTGGTAGGGCGAATCCTCGAACGTCGGGCCGTTTTCGAGCGCGCCGAGCCCCACGTCGGCCTCGGTGAACCAATCGCGGCGGTAGAAACTCAGCACCCCGGAGGTGTCGATCGCCGTGTCGACCTGCGCCACGACAAAGTGGTCGGTGGAGAGCGAGAGATCGGGGCTGCCGACCGGCTGGCCCCAACCCGGCTCGGCCGCCCAGCCCGGGAAGTAGGTGCGGCTCACCGTGCAGACCTTGTAGTACGAGTTCTGCACGGTCGGGAACGTGGCGAGCGCCGCCGTGAAGAAGGCCGCCGGGGTGACGCCGCCGAGGCAGTTGTTGTTCGTTGCGATGTACCCTCCCGGGTTGACGTGGTCGGTGAACAGGATTTCGCTGCCCGCAAGCCGGCCCCAGGCCGCCGACTTGGCGTCGGCGCCCGTCGAGAGGTCGGCCGCAGCCCCGTAGGCCGTGCCGCTCGTCCAGTCGCTCTTCGCCGTGACCCAGTGGCGCGCGTCCTGGTTCGAGAACTTGGCGACGAGCGTCCAGCCGCCGCTCGCCGTCGTCATGTCGCAGTACACGTCGAACGGGGTGCCGCCGTCGGGGTCGAGGGTGTAGATGCCGCTGCCCTGCGACGCGCCGGCCGCGAGGATGGCCTGGCACGACGGGAAGTTGACCGGCTCGCGAATGAGGAACCGCGTGAAGAACGTCGTCGGGTTGGCAATGGGGATTTGCGGATCGCGGGCGCAGTTGCCCGTCTGCGCGCTGCCGACGCCCGAACCCGACCAGGTGAGCAGGGTGTTCGCGGAGTTGATGCTGTTGCTGCTGTAGCTCACGTAGATGGGGGTATCCATGCCGTCGGTCGTGGTGCCCTGGATGCAGCTGTAGCCGCTCGGGCACGGCGACTGATAGCCCGTGTAGCCGCCGTTGTAGCCGGGGCCGTTCAGCGGGATCCAGTTCGGGCTCGCACAGCGGTAGCCCTCGTCGTCGCCCTGCATGCGGTAGGTGAGGCGCACCTGCGAGTACGGGACCGGCGACAGGAAGTGGTAGCCCTCGGTGTGCGTGAACGTGGTCGTGTTGTTGATGAGGTAGAAGCCCGGCGCCTGCGAGCTGGTCTCGTTGCCGAGTCCGAGCGTGATGCTGAAGGCGTTGTTCGAGAGGAAGAAGCGGTCGCGGTACTCGGCCAGGTTGATGCCCGGCAGGTGCAGGGTCGCGACGAGGTCGACGAAACCGCCGCCCTCGGTCGTCATGTCGCACCACACGGGGAAGGCCGGCTCGCCCGGCGGGTGGATGGTGTAGACGCCGTCGCCCGTCGAACCCCCGGCACGCAGAATTGCGCCGCACGACGGGTAGTCGGCCTCGCGGAAGTACATGTCGAACGGCTGGCCCCAGTTTGCGACGTCGACCGGCGGGTTGTAGTTGGCCGAGCGCGCGTGGCAGCAGCCGCTCGCCGTTGACCCGTTGTAGCCCCAGAAACTCAAGTAGGCGCGGCCGTCGATGGTGAGCGGCCAGTTGGTGGCACTGCCGCCGAGGTGTCCGCTGTAGTAGCTCGGCCGGACGTAGGCACCGTCATAGGTTGCGGCCCAGAGGTGATGCACGCCCGGCGACTCGCTCACCATCTGGCACACGTCGGCGCCGCTGTGCGGCTTGAAGTAGTCGCGCACGGCGCCCATGTTCATGCGCATGACGGCATTCGTGAGGTCGAGGTTTTCGAACAGGCCGCAGGCGTGCACGTAGTTCGCGTCGCCGGCGGCCCCGAAGCCGTCTTCGTAGGTGGCGCTCGTCAAGTTGAGGTTCACGGCGCTCACGTGCGCGAGCCGCGTCCAGCCACCGCCGTCGGTGGTCATGTCGCAGTGCACGTCGAAGGGCGCGCTGCCGGGCGGGGCGATCGTGTAGCGGCCGTCGCCCGTGGACGCCCCGCGCGCCAGGATGACGCGGCACGAAGCCAGGTAGTTGCACACCCCCGCGACGCAGCCGACCCCGGGGTCGCACTCGCCGTCTTCGCTGCACGTCGTGGCACACTCGGGCGGCGTCTGCTCGGCCCCGCCGCCGCAGTGGACCGCGGGGAAGAGGCCGCAGTCGCTCGCCTCCAAGCCCGCTTCGCAGGCCGAGTCGTCGTCGACCGTGAGGCTGCTGCAGGTGAAATCGCCGGCGCAGACGGCATCGACGCGCGTGCCCTGGCAGGTCTCGGGCGAGTTGCAGACGGGTTCGCTGTCGTAGCCGAGCCCCGTGCAGTCGGCGGCCTCGGCGCAGCAGTCGCCCG
>CAYRCM010000319.1:0-4340 GCA_964422715.1 uncultured Myxococcales bacterium
CTTTCGAACGGGATATTTTTTGACACCGTATCGATGAAAGATTTCAACCTGACTGCGCACCTCGATGGCCGCCGGCACAAGGCCGGCCGCGAAGCGCAGCGGCGGCACGGGGCCGGCCGGCGGCTCGGGGAGGGTCAACACGGCGGGCTCGGTCGAGGCCGCCGCGGGGGCGCCGCGCGCCGGGTCGGCGAGGCGACACGAGAGGGCGAGCGGGCTCGCGAGGCCCGTGCCGCCCGCGAGCGGCAGCCAGCGGAACGTCGCCCCGTGGCGGTCGAAGTCGAAACGGCCAGGGCCGCCGCGGAAGGCTTCGGCCACGAGGAGCGTGCTGCCGGGCGCGGCGGGCGGGCAGAAGAGCTGCGCGACGGTGGCGCCGCCGGTTTCGAGGGTGACAAACAGCGGCCGGTTGTGCGGCGGGGCCGGCAGCGACACGGCGCGCGGCTCGGGGCCGAGCGGGACCAGGACCTCGCGCCACGCCGTGGCCTCGTCGTCGCTCACGCGCCAGCGCAGGGCGAAGCCGGACAATGGCGGGGCACACAACGCCAGGCGTCCCGCGGGACCGGAGTCGGCGAGCGCCGCGCGGTCGAACCGCCGTGCGGCGGCGAGCGCGACCTCCATCGTGGCGTCGGCGCTCGGCGCGGCCCCGGAGCAGGCGCCGGCGGGCGCCGCTTCGAGCCGCGGGAGCGCCAGCGTGACCGCCGCGCCGGGCAGGGGCGCGCACTGGTCGCCGCCCGCGACCGGGACGAGGCAGTCACCGCCCTGGCGCTCGCCGGGGCAGGCCCCCGCAAGCAGGGCCGTGGGGACGGTGGCGTGCGTGCGGCAGCCCACCCGCAGTTGCCGGATGCCGAGCAGCCGCACGACCCAGTTGTCGGCCGGGGCATTGCCCGCGCAGCGTTCGGTCGGGCCGAGCGCGAGCCGGGGGTCGGCCAGGCAGTAGCGGCTGCCGCCCGCGCGAAGCCAGCCCGTGAGCGCGGCCGGTGCGAGGGCCGCCTCGAAGGACCAGTGCGTGTGGCCGCCGGGCCCGGGGATGGCGAGGCTCGCCGGACGCTCGCCGAGCTCGACCGGCGCCGCGAGTTCGTTGTGCACGCGCACGAGGGCCAGGCGCGGCCCGAGGAGCACCGTGGCGCTGAGCGTCAGCGTCAGCGCGCCGCTCCAGCGCAACCGATTCCAGAGCCCCCAGTTCGGCAGCCGGATGCGATTGAGCTGGCGCGCGATGAGCGACACGATGACCGTCGGCACCATGCTCCACACCGACTGCAAGACATCGAAGCCGAGCGGCGAACGCAGAAACACGTACAGGTACAGCAGCGGCAGCAACGGCAGCAGGGCGAGCAGCAGCGCCGCGCGCGCAAACGGGTTCTGGCGCCGCGCAACGACGAGCAGGTCGGCGCGCCCCCGCGCGGGCCCCCCCGGCGCGGCCGGGGGCAGCCGGAAGACGAGGTTGCGCGTGCGGAACGGGGCCCCGCGCCCGCTGGTCAGCGCCGCGGCCGGGATGCGGTAGCGCAGCCGGAAGGCCGTGGGCCGCCCGTCGGCCGTGAGCGTCTGGACGTCGGCCGGCTCGAGGGCCAGCGTGCGCTCAGGACCGCGGGGCACGCTCGCGTAGCGCCAGTGCAGCAGCGGGGTCGGCGGGGCAGCCGGGGCTTCGCCGGGCGGCACGGGCACGTGAAGCGTCAGGGCGATTTCGCCGCCGGGTGCGGGCTCGACGTATCCGAGCGCTGTTTGGCCTTCGGCGTCGAGGAGTTTCAGGTCCATGGGCCGCTGCTCCCCCCCGGGGCCGGGGGCCGTTCGACGGCTCGCCGCACGTTGGCGGGCCTCGCGTGCGCCGGAGCCTTCACGGTGCCGCCACGCAGACGCCGGGGTAGTCGCCCGTGGGGAAGTCGCACACGAGCGGCGTCTCCGCGTCGATGGCGGCGCGCCCCGCGGCCCCCGGGGTGAGGGGGTCGCCGTCGGGGCCGGCGGCGGTCACGGGCTGGCAATCGGCGTCGCGCGTGCAACGGAGGCGACAGATCCCGGCGTGGCACGTGCCGAAGGTGTCGCCGCTGGCGCTCAGCGCGCAGGCCATGCCGTCGAACCCTTCGCATTTGCTGCCGGATTCGCTCACGGGGGCCACGAGCGGCTCGCACGTGTCGAGGTTCTGGGGCGCGAGGGTGACGAGTTCGCTCGCACCCATGAGGGCCGTGTCGCCGTAGGCCCAGCAGCCGACGTGGAGCGCTGTGACCTGGCGCACGAGCCCCCGCGCGCAGATGGTGGCGGTGCGCTCGGGGGGCTCGAAGTCGGCGGGGTCGGCGACGCCGCTCGTGCGGGCGTAGAGACGCCGGGCGACGAGGCACTGGGCGTCGTTGCGGATGCGCTTCGGCCCGTCCGGCGTGTCGGACCGGACGTCGGGCAGACACGCGAACAGCGCGCAGACCACGTAGCGCGTGCCCGCCGGGGCTTCGAACGAGAACGTCGGGCGCGCAGCCTCGGCGGCGGCCTGAACGAGTTCGAAGGCTTCGACGCCGAACCCGTCGATGAGCGCCCGCAGGTCGCGCCCGGCCGGCGGATCGGGGGCCGGGACCTGGCACGCGTTGCCGGTATCGGGTTCGCCGGCGCCGCACTCGGCCTGCCGTGGCGCGATGCCGGACGGATTCGTGATGTCGGGGGCGGCGAGCGGGCGCGGCGCGCAGACGAGGCCGCTCGGGCAGTCGCCGGCGTCGCGGCAATGGACGACGCGCACGCAGCGCTCGGCGAACGTGCGCGCCCCCATGACGAGCCGGCAGGCGGATTCGCAGAGCGGGGCGGGCGCGGCGGCGTCTCCCGCGCAGCCCGCGGCCACGAGCAGAGTTGCCAGCAGCACGCCGCAAAGCGGCACCCGGCAAGGCAAAGAGGCCTCCTCGGCAGAGAGAACCGGCGCAGGAACACCGTTTTGGAGAATAGGCGCAGGCGCCGCGCTTCGTCAATGGCGCCGACGGGCCGCATCCGGTGGGATTTGCGCATGAAGTTGCCGAAGGGGGCGGGTTGGAGCCGCGCAGGCGCGGCCCGTGCGCCGGCGCTACGGCGCGAAACTGGCGCCCGAACCGAGCGAGAATCCGAGCAGCGCCGCGTCGTTGTTGGCCGAAAGAGCCCAGAGGAAGGTGGCTTCGAGGGTGTTGCCGTAGTTGAAGGCCGAGGCCGACTCGAAGCCGAAGCCGAGCGTGCCGCCGAAATGGAACGTGGGGCTCGGGGTTTCGGCCCGGCCGCGCGGGCAGGCCGTGTCGTCGGCGGAGGCGGCGGAGGCGGCCCCGCTCCCCTCGCCCGACGCCTCGCCGAGGCTCGTGCAGAGGGGGGTGCCTCGGCGCAACGGCACGGACACCGCGACCGTCGGGCCCCCGTAGACGAGAAAGCGTCCCTGGGGCCGGCCCCGTTCTTCGGAAAGCGCCACGTGCCAACCGACGAGCGGTGTGGTGTCGAGCGTGAAGTACACGAGACCGCGCTCGGTGAACCCCCCGCCCAGGCCGAATTCGAGCGCCAGCCAGTCGAGCGAACCGGGATTGTAGCGCCCGAAGCCGCGCAGGAAGGTGAGGATGCGGGGGTGGCGCGTGGGGTCGTCGGCCTTGCGCCGTTCGAGGTTGAAGGCCATACCGACGCCGCCGCCCGCCTCGACATCGCGGTGGGCCTGGTGGCTCGCTCGCAGTTCGAACCCGATGCCGCCGTCGACGAAGACGCCGCCGCCGACCCCCAGGACGAGCAAGACGCGCACGTCGCCGTCGGGCTCCGGGATGGGGTCGTCGTGATGCTGCATCATGGGGGGCGGCGAGATGACGCTGCACCCGGCAAGGGCGATGAGCCAAGCGACGAGATGGGCGAACGGGGTTTGGACCGTCATGCGTTTCGGCGCCCAGGCGACTCCGGCGGCGGCCCGCGGCGCGGCGCCGGGACGCGCTCAGCCGGCGTCAGTCGGCGGCGACACAGAACTGCGTGTACTGCTGGGCGCCCGCGTTCTGCCAACTGCCGCGGAGCAGCGCGCGGGCCGGGGAACTCTGGGTCGGCAGGGCAACCCAGCCGGAGGCCCCAAGCCCGTACATCACCGGGTTGTGCGCACCTTCTTCAAAGGAGAGTTCGACCTCGATGCGCGCGTTCACGCGCAGGCCCGCAGGACTCGTCTCGGGCATCAGTGACACCACCTGCTTGCCGGGAGGGCTCGCAAGCACGCCTTTGCCGTACACCTTGAGGGTCACCGCAACGGCACGCGATTCGGCGGTGGACGGATAGCTGATGCTGGCCGTACTGAAGGCTTCGTTGCACCCCGCGCAGACCACCTTGCCCCCGGTGGGCTTGACGCTCTGCTGGACGGTGCGTAGCGGTGCGGGAGCGCTCATGGTCGT
>CAYRCM010000320.1:0-4280 GCA_964422715.1 uncultured Myxococcales bacterium
CCACGAGCAGCCCGGCCGCGGCGTTGAGCGCCACGGCGCGGGCATGCGGGCCGCGGTCGCGCCCGCCCAAGACGGCGCGGAGCGCGGCCGCGTTGTGCTGCGCGTCGCCGCCCTTCAGGTCGGCCAGCCGCACGGGGGCGAGCCCGAGCGTGCGCGCGTCGAATTCGAAGGGCCGCAGCGCGCCGCCTTCGACGGCAATGACGCGGTTTGGCGCATGCAGCCCGAACTCGTCGAGGCCGCCGCAGTGCACGACGAAGGCCGTGACGTCGCGGCGCGCGGCGAGCGCCCGCGCGAGCGGTTCGACAAGCGCGGCGTGGCCGACCCCGAGCACCTGGTGGCTTGGCCGCGCGGGGTTCGCGAGCGGGCCGACGAGGTTGAACACGGTGCGGGTCTGCAGCGCGCGGCGCACCGGCATGACGCGGGCGAGGGCCGGGTGCACGTGGGGCGCGAAGAGGAAGGTGATGCCGTGCGCGCGCACCAGTTGGGCGTGCGCCTCGGCCGGCAGGACGAGCGGCAGGCCGAGGGCCGCGAGCACGTCGGCGCTGCCGGCCTGGCTCGAAACGGCGCGGTTGCCGTGTTTGACGACCGCGAGCCCGGCTTCGGCGAGGACGAGCGCCGTGGCGGTCGACACGTTGACCGTGCCCTGGCCGTCGCCGCCCGTGCCGCAGGTGTCGACGATGGGGCCCGGCGGCAGCGCGATGGGGGTCGCGAGCGCGGTGAGAGCGGCGGCCGTGCCCGCGATTTCGGCAGCCGTCTCGCCCTTGACCTTGAGCGCCACGAGGTAGGCGGCCGTCAGCACCGGATCGGCGTCGGCGGCGAGCATGTGCAGCGCCGCGGCGCGTGCCTCGTCGTACGTCAAGTCGTTCTGGGCGTAGAGCTTTTCAAGCAGCGGTTGCATCGGCAGGGGCTCCGGCGAGATCGGCGAGCAGCCGTTCGATGAGACGGCCGCCCGCGGCCGTGAGGATGCTCTCGGGGTGGAATTGCACGCCGAGGGTGGGGTATTGGCGATGGCCGACGGCCATGACGAGGCCGTCGGCACTCGTGGCGAGGACGTCGAGGGCCGGCGGCACGCGGGTCGCGACGAGGCTGTGGTAGCGGCCCACCGCGAGCGGGCTCGGCAGCCCGGCGAAGACCCCGCGGCCCGTGTGGTGCACGAGCGACACCTTGCCGTGCACCGGCAGCGGGGCCCGCCCGACTTCGCCGCCAAACGCCTCGACGATGGCCTGGTGGCCGAGGCATACGCCGAAAATCGCAAGCCGCGGCGCAAACGCCCGGATGGCGGCGAGGCACACGCCGGCGCGCGCCGGGGTGGCCGGCCCGGGCGACACGACGAGCAGCCGGGGCCGCTCGGCCGCCACCACGGCTTCGAGGGTGTCGAGCGGCACGTCGTTGCGGTAGATGGACACGGCAGCGCCGCGTTTCTCGAATTCGTCGACCAGGTTGTAGGAAAACGAATCGAAGTTGTCGAGAAAGAGCACCTGGAGGCGGTCGCTCATGGCAGTTGGCCTCCCGCGGCAGCGGCCGGCGGCAGACCGAGTGCCATGAGCGGCGCGCGGGCCTTGGCGGCCGTCTCGTCGGCTTCGCGGGCCGGGTCGGAATCGTAGACGACGCCGGCGCCGGCGCGCGCGATGGCCGTGTCGGCCGTGCACTGCAGGGCGCGAATCACGATGGCCGTGTCGAAGTCGCCGTTCAGGAGCCAGTGGCCGACCGCCCCGCCGTAGAAGCCGCGCGCCGTGGCCTCGGCGGTGCGCAAGAGCCGCATGGCCTCGACTTTGGGGGCGCCCGTGAGGGTGCCCATGTTCATGGTGGCGAGGTAGGCGTGCAGCGGGTCGAGCCCGGGGGCCAGTTGGCCGGCCACGCGGCTGACGAGGTGCTGCACGTGGCTGTACTTCTCGACGGCGAACAGCCGCTCGGCGCGCCGGCTGCCGGGAGCGCTCACCCGCGCCACGTCGTTGCGCGCGAGGTCGACGAGCATGACGTGTTCGGCGAGTTCCTTCGGGTCGAGGCGCAGTTCGGTTTCGTAGCGTGCGTCGAGGTCGGGGTCGAGTGCCGCGCCGACGAGTCCGCGCGGCCGGGTGCCCGCGATGGGGCGGATCTCGACGGTGCGGCTCCCGGCCGTGTAGCGCAGCGCCGTCTCTGGGCTCGCGCCGAGCAGCGTGTGCTCGCCCTGGCGCACGAAGAACATGTAGGGGCTCGGGTTGAGCGCCCTGAGCCGCCGGTAGACCGCGAGCGGCGTCTCGGCGAGAGGGGCGACGAAGCGCCGACTCGGCACGATCTGGAACACGTCGCCGGCGCGGATGTGCTCCTGGAGGCGCGCCACGACGGCGGCGTAGGCGGCGGCATCGAGGTCGGTGGTGACGGCCCCCGGGGCGAGCACGGGCGGCGGCGGCAGCGGTTCGAGCGGCGGCAGGGCGGCAAACGCGGCTTCGTACTGCTGGATGCGTTCCTGCGCGCGGCCGCGGTCGGCCGCCGGGTCGGGAAGCCCGAGCGCCGAGGCCACGAACAGCGTGCGGTCGTGTTCGTGGTCGACGACGAACAGGTGGTCGACGAACGCGAACGCGAGGTCGGGTACGGCCTGCGGGTCGGCCGGGGCCGGCGGCAGGGCCTCGAAGTGGTCGATGAAATCGTAGGCGAACACGCCGAAAAGCCCGCCCGCCGGCACCCCGGGGTCGGCCGTGAGCGCGAACAGGCCGTGCAGCGCGCGCAGCAGATCGAGGGCGCCGGGCTCGCGAAGCCGCGCCCGCTCGTCGAGCCCCGGGCGCGGCCGCGGCAAGCGGCCCGTGAGCGCCGCGGGCCCGAGCCCGCCGGGGGTTTCGTGCAGCGCGGCGGCAAAGGGGAGCCGGCCGCGCAACGCCCCGAGCACCCGCTCGCCGGTCGCGTTCAGGGCCGTGTAGGCAAACTGCGGGCCGCGCACGGTGAGCGTCAGCGCGGGGTCGGCCGTGCCGAGGCTTTTCACGGCCGTGGGCCGCCCGTGCTCGGCGCTCTCGAAGAGCAGCGCGTGCGGCCGGCGGCCCTGCTCGGACAGCGCCGCGAAGAGCCGCAGCGGGTCGACCGCGCGGTCGTGCACGCGGAGGAGCGGCTCGATGCGCCCGAGCGGCGCCGGGGCGCCGGCCGTCACGGCACGATCCGGCCGTCGAGGGCGGCGAGTTTGCGCACCTGGACCATGAGGCGTTCGAAGTCGTCGGGCGGCAACGACTGCTGGCCGTCGGACAGCGCCTCGGCGGGCCGCGGGTGCACCTCGACGATGATGCCGTCGGCGCCGGCGGCGAGCGCCGCGCGCGTCATCGGCAGCACGAGGGGGCGCAGGCCGGTGCCGTGGCTCGGGTCGACGATGACGGGCAGATGGGTGGCGCCCTTCAAGTACGGCACGGCGTTGAGATCCAACGTGTTGCGGGTGGCCGACTCGAAGGTCTTGATGCCGCGTTCGCAGAGCACGACGTCGGGGTTGCCGGCGGCGAGCACGTATTCGGCGCTCATGAGCCAGTCGGTGTAGCTGGCGCTCATGCCGCGTTTCAGGAGCACGGGCTTGCCGGCGCGCCCGAGTTCCTTGAGCAGCCGGAAATTCTGCATGTTGCGGGCGCCGACCTGGAGCATGTCGGCGTGCGCGGCCACCTTGTCGACGTCGTGCACGTCGATGACCTCGGTGACGATCGCGAGGCCCGTCGCGGCGCGCGCTTCGGCGAGGAGGTGCAGCCCTTCTTCTTCGAGGCCCTGGAAGGCGTAGGGGCTCGTGCGCGGCTTGTAGGCGCCGCCGCGCAGGATCTTGACGCCGGCCTGCTGCACGACGCGCGCGGCTTCGAGGATCTGCGCGGCGCTCTCGACGGCGCAGGGCCCGGCGATGACCGTGCAGAAGCCCGGGCCAATCGGGACACCGCCGACGCGCACGACCGTGTCGTGCGGGTGCAGGTCGCGGCTCACGAGTTTGTAGGGCGTGAGGATGGGCACCACGCGCTCGACGTACGGGTACTGTTCGAGGCGCAGCCGGGCCAGCACGCGTTCGTCGCCGATGGCGCCGAGCACGGTGCGTTCGGTGCCGGGCAGGTGCAGCGGTTTCAGGCCTTCGGCGGCGATGAGTTTGAGGAGACGATCGACCTCGGATTCGGTCGCCTCGCGCTTGAGGATGACAATCACGACGACCTCACTTGGCGTTTCTCGCGCGCGGCGGGCCCGAAGACCGGCCGCACGGGTGAGGCCGAGGGTAAGGCCGTGGGCCCCGCGGTGCAAGGGTCCGGCCGGCGGCGCGGCCGGGGCGGCCTGGCGCGGGCGCGCGGGGGGGCGGG
>CAYRCM010000321.1:0-4278 GCA_964422715.1 uncultured Myxococcales bacterium
CATCGAAGAGGTCGTGAGCGGCGTCGGCGGAATCGCGCGCCACATCGAAGAGGTCATTAGCGGCGTCGGCGGAATCGGGAGCCCCATCGAAGAGGTCGCGAACGGCGTCGGCGGAATCGGGAGCCCCATCGAAGAGGTCCTGAGCGGCGTCGGCGGAATCGCGACCCGGTTCTTGGGCCTCCAGGGCGGCGTCCGAGCGTTCCGCGGTCCCGTCGAGCCCCCCGGCGGGGTGGGCGTCGGGCCCGTCGCCGCCGTTGCACGCGCCGACGGCCCATGCGAGCCAGACGCAGAGCGTCCTCGAACCCTTGAAGTGCATGGCTGGCCTCCGTTTGGGGCGTGCCGCCCGCCGGCGCGCCTGCCGAAAAGGGCTACGCCGCGGCCGCGGGCCCGTCAAGCGTCCCGCCGCGTCGACCCGCTTGCGACAAGGGCCTCGACAACGGCGCGTCCTATCGGGCACAATGCGGCTATTCGGTTGCAGGGCCGGTCCACCAAGGGGGGCGGCCAAGGTTGCGCGAAGACCTTCAGCGGTGCTCGAAACGAGGAGCCGGGGCATGCTTGCAGCGCTGCGATTCCTGTCGGTGGCAGCCGGACGCCGTCGGGCGGCCGGCGCTTCGCCGTCCACGCGTTCGGGTCGGGTTCGCGGGCCGCTCGCCGCGCTGCTCGCCGGCATCCTGGCGTTCGGCTGCATCGAGGGCGCCAAGTACCAGGGCGGCGGTGACACCCCGGACGAGGTTGACGTGCCCGACGACGGGGTCAACGTGCCGGACGACGGCACGACCCACGTGCCGGACGACGGCGGGAACGAGGCCGACGACTGGACGAGCGAGGCTGACGACTGGACCAGCGAGGCTGACGACTGGACGAGCGAGGCCGACGACTGGACGAGCGAGGCCGACGATTGGGACAGCGAGGCCGACGACTGGGACAGCGAGGCCGACGAAGGGGGGCCCTCGGTCCCGGAGCTGGACGTCGAGACCGAAGACCTGTCGCCCCTCGACAGCGACGGCGACGGCGACCCCGACGTCACCGACTGCGCGCCGCACGACGCGCGCAACGGCCACGGCCTCGTCGAGGTGTGCGACGGCCAGGACAACGACTGCGACGATGTCGTCGACCCGGGCTGCGCGATGACGCTGCGAGCCGGGCTCGCATCCGGCGGGGCGGCCTATCCGTTGGCCGACCAGAGCGGTGCCCTGCGGCTCGGCCGCGTGGTCGTGGGGCAGACGGCGGCCGGCCCGTCGCTGCGCTCTGGCGAGACCGTGCGGCTCGCCCCCGGGCTCACTCCGGTGCTGGGCCAGCCGGCGCCCTGACGCGGGCGGGCGGGGGCCGCGGGCGTCGTCGGCGCAACAAGACGTCAAGCCGAGCGAATCGAGCAACTCATTCGGACAAAGCCAGGGAGGGGACCAACTCATGCGGACAACGCTTGCGGGGAAGCGGTGGGTCTGGGGGCTGTTGGCGGTTGCATTGTGGCCCGCCGCGGCCCAGGCGGTGCCGGCGCAGTTGAACGTGCAGGGGGTCCTCTTCGACGAGACCGGGGCAGCCGTCGAGGGGGAGTCGAACATCACGGTGCGGGTCTACGATGGTGCCGAGACCGACGCCCTACTGCTCTGGGAGCCGGCGGCGCCGCTCGTCGTGCTCTGCGAGACGGGGGTGTTCAACGCCCTCGTGCCGGCGGCGGCCGAGGGGGCCGAGGCCGAGGCGTTTGCCGAGGCGTTTGCCGATGGCGAGCCGCGCTGGCTCGGCATCGCGCCCGCCGGCGCGGCCGAGCTGAGCCCGCGCATCCCCGTGGTGTCGGTGGCCTACGCGCTCGTGTCCGCGAAGGCGGCGGTGGCCGACGTGGCCGAGCTGGCCCGCGGCCTCGACTGCGCCGGCTGTGTGCCGGCCGAGGCCCTCGACCCGGCCGTGCAGACCACGTTTCTGACCTACAACCCCGCCGACTCGGGGCTCGATGCCACGACCTACCAGGCGGCCATCGACCAACTGGCGGCGCTGGTCGCCACCCTAAGAACGGACCTGACGACTCTTGAGGCGCGCGTTGACGGGCTGGCCCCAGTGGCGACGAGCGGGGCCTATGGCGACTTGACGGGCACGCCCGACCTGTCGGTGTACGCGGAGACGGCCGACCTGGCCGCCGTGGCGACGAGCGGGGCCTATGGCGACTTGAGCGACGTGCCCGACGTGTGCGCCGAAGCCCTCGACTGCCCGGCCGTGCTGGAACTCCAGTCGCGGCTCGACGACGCCGAGGCGGGGCTTGCCGATGCCGCGGGCCGGCTCGATGCGGCCGAGGCCGAGCTTGCTGATGCAGCTGCACGATTCGATTGCCTCGACCAGTGCAGCCCTGGCCTGTTCGACGACTGCCTGGAGCGCACCTGTGAACGCGTCGAGGAGACCTGGACGTGTCTCGCGACTTCGGATCTCCTGGCGGACGGGAGTCCGTGTTTGGGTGGCCGTTGCCACAACGGCGCGTGCTGCGTCCCCAGGACGTGCGAGTCGGCTCAGGCCGAGTGCGGCTTCCTCTCCGACGGCTGCGGCGGGGCACTCGAATGCGGCCCCTGTGGAGAGAGCAGCCAGATGTGCGCCGAGAATCGCTGCCGTCCCCGCGAGTGCGGTGGCGAGGTCTGTCCGTTGCTGGCGGACTACGCGGTGGCCTGCAATGCCCAGGCCCACTGCGAGTACACGCCCCACGACGCAACGGGCTGGCGTCGCTGGGACGTTTGGATTTGGGTGCCGGCCGGCTCGTTCATCATGGGCGGGCCGGAACACGAGGGTGGTACCGACGGGGAGCGACCGCTGCACCGTGTGACCTTCGCCGCCGGCTTTTTCATCATGAAGCACGAGGTCGTGGTCGAACAGTACTGGGCGTGTGTGGAGGACAACGGTACTTGCAACGCGCCAAACACCAGTGACAGCTCGCAGCACGGGTGGGGGCTGAACGTGAGGGGCGCCCGGTCGAACCATCCTCAAAACGGGCTCACTTGGCAGGGAGCGGTCCAGTACTGCTCCTGGGCCGTGAGGCAGGCTGGCGGTACCGGCGGTCGCCTGCCGTCGGAGGCCGAATGGGAGTACGCGGCGACGGGTTCCGTCCACCGGAGGTACCCCTGGGGGGACGTTCCCGAAGTAGACTGCAACCGCGCGGTATTCGATGATGATACGGGCGCGGGCTTGTGGACCAGGCCATGGGCTTGCGATGCCTGCGCAACGCCTGAGTGCGATCCCGAAGATCCTGATGAGTGCTGCACCGGCACGTGGCCAGTTGGCTCCAAGCCGGCCGGCGCTTCGTGGTGCGGGGCCCTGGACATGGCGGGAAACGTCAACGAATGGTGCACGGACAGGTGGCACGAGAACTACGACGGGGCACCGGTCGACGGGGGCGTGTGGTACGCGTGCCCGCCATCCACCCCGGGGTGCGAGAACTACCGTGTGATCCGCGGAAGTGCGTTCAACTACCCCGCCAGTTCTCTGCGCACCGGGTATCGTAACGCCGGAGTTGCTTACTCCGGGGGCTCGTATTTCCAGCTAGGGGGCGCCAGCCTCGGTGCCCGCTGCGTGCGCCCCCTGCCACAGTAGCCCCGCCGCCGCCACCCCCCGCCCTCATCCGAGCCACGAGCCACGACATCTCGCCCGCGCGGGGTTCATTTGAGCGCCAATTCGCGCTATACATGCCGCGCGTTGCCTCCGCCGGCGCGCGCCGGGCTTTCGCACCGGGCCGCCGGCCGGCCTCGGCAAGGAAAGGGCGCCCCATGAAGTTCCTCGTCCCCTCGTTGATGTTCGTCCTGTTGGTTGCCGCGCTCGTGACGGGCTGCGGCGGCTCGAGCGTCGGTGCGTCCGGCGATACGCAGGTCGACACGGGCGGCGAACCCGACGCCGATGCGGCCGGCGACACGGGCGCCGGTGACGCCACCGGCGATACCGACGCCGCCACGCCGCCTGACACCACCGGCGACGGCCAGGGCGACGTCGAGCCGCCCGCCTGCTCCAAGGATGAGGACTGCGTGGCGCAGTTCCCCGATCTTGGCGCCTGCGAGCTCGCGGTGTGCACGCCCGCCGGCACCTGCGCCACCGAGAACGTCGAGGACGGCGAGGACTGCGACGTCGGCGACCCCTGCACAGCCGCCTCGGCGTGCGTCGACGGCGTTTGCACGGCGCTGGCCGAAGTCGACTGTGACGACGCGGACGCGTGCACGGTCGACGCCTGCGACCCCGCCACGGGCGAATGCAGCCACACGCCGCCCGACTGTGCCGACACCGACCTCTGCACGGTCGACGCCTGTGACGCGG
>CAYRCM010000322.1:0-4134 GCA_964422715.1 uncultured Myxococcales bacterium
CCCCGTTCGCGCGGCCCGCCGCGCGTCGCCCGAGTGTAGCACCGCCCGGGCCGGCGGTGCGCCTCGGCGGGCGCGGGCCCGCGCGCCCGCGCCCCGGGGGTTGACCCGCCCGGCGGCCCGCGTATGCTGCCGCGCGGGTCGGCCCACGGCCACGCACGAAGGGCCGGCGAGGCGGAGGTTTCCATGCGCGTTGCGGTCGTCGGGACGGGGTACGTCGGGCTGGTGGTCGGCTGTGGGCTGGCCGACAGCGGCAACCAGGTCATTTGCGTCGACGTCGACGAAAACAAGATCGCCGCGTTGCGCCGCGGCGTGCTGCCCATCTACGAGCCCGGGCTCGACGTGTTGCTCGACCGCAACACGCGCGACGGCCGGCTGACGTTCACGACCGACCTCGCCGAGGGCGTGCGCGCCGCCGAAATCCTCTTCGTCGCCGTGGGCACCCCGCCGACCGAGGACGGCTCGGCCGACGTGCACCACGTCGTGGCCGTGGCCGAAGGCATCGCGCGGGCGCTCGACGGCTACCGCCTCATCGTCATCAAGTCCACGGTGCCCATCGGCACGGGCGACCGGGTCCGCGAGATCGTCGCGAGCCTCTCGCCGCACGCCGTCGACGTCGCGAGCAACCCCGAATTCCTCAAGGAAGGGGCCGCCGTCGAAGACTTCATGAAGCCCGATCGCATCATCCTCGGCGTTGGCAGCGACCGCGCCCGCCGGCTGCTCGAAGACCTCTACCTGCCGTTCACGCGCACGGGCTGCCCGGTGCTCGTCATGGATGTGCGCAGCGCCGAAATGGCCAAGTACGCGGCCAACGCCATGCTGGCGACGCGCATTTCGTTCATGAACGAACTCTCCGGACTGTGCGAGCGCGTGGGCGCCGACATCCACCACGTGCGTCTCGGGGTGGGCGCCGACCCGCGCATCGGGCCGCACTTCCTGTATCCCGGGGTGGGCTACGGCGGCTCGTGTTTCCCGAAGGACGTGCGCGCGCTCATCGGCACGGGCCGGGGCGTCGGGCTCGAACTCGACCTGCTCGGCGCGGTGCACCGGGTCAACGAACGCCAGAAACGCGTGCTCATCGACAAGATCGCGACGCACTTCGGGCCCTCGCTCGACGGCCTGCGTTTCGCGCTCTGGGGGCTCACGTTCAAGCCGCACACCGACGACATCCGCGAGGCCCCGGCGCTCGTCATGCTCGATGCGCTGCTTGCCCGCGAAGCCGACGTCTGCGCCTACGACCCGGTGGCCGGGCCCGCCGTGCAGGCCCTCTACGGCGACACGGTGGCGTTTGCCGACAACGCCTACGAAGCCCTCGCCGGCGCCGACGCGCTGCTCGTCGTCACCGAGTGGCCGCAGTTCCGCATGCCCGACTTCGAACGCATGCGGCGCCTCATGCGCCAGCCGGTCATCTTCGACGGCCGCAACCTCTACGACCCGAACAAGTTGCGCGCCCTGGGCTTCACCTACCAGGCCATCGGCCGGCCGTAGGGGGTCCGCCGCGCCCGGGGCCGCCGCGGTTGACGGAGCGCCGCCGCTCGGGTACACCCGGGGGCGTTTTTGTTGAGGGGAGCACGAACCACCATGCTTGACACCCCCGCCGCCACGGCCGCCTCGGCCCCGCGCGTTGCCGTTTTGCCCATCCTGGCCGACCCCGCCGACGTCCCGGTCTACGAGCGGCCGCGGCACGAACGCGCCGCCAGGCTGGCCGTGCTCGTCTTCGCCATCCTGCTGTTTCTGCCCAACGTGGGCGCCTTCGGCCTCTGGGATCCCTGGGAAACGCACTACGGCGAAGTCACGCGCAACATGGTCGAAACCCACGACTGGGTCTCGCCCTGGTGGGGCTTCAAGGAAAAAATCGGCACCGAGGCCATCAACGGCGAACAGTTCTTCTCGAAGCCCATCTTCATCTTCTGGGTCGAAGCCGTCTCGATGTCGGCGTTCGGCTACTCCGATTTCGCTATCCGGCTGCCGGTCGCGCTGCTCGCCATCTTCTCGACGCTCATCGTGTACTGGGGCATGTCGCGCGTGGCCGGCCGTCGCGTCGGGCTCTTCTCTGCCCTCGTCATGGCGACGAGCCCCATGTTCTTCATGATCGCGCGCCAGGCCCAGACCGACATGCCGTTCGTCGCCATGCTCACGGTGGCGCTCATGTTCTTCCTCGTCGCGGTGTTCGGCCCGCGCGAGCCCACGAGCGACGGGCGCTTCTGGCGTCGCGTGGGGCTGTTCCTGGCCCTGTTCCTGCTGTCGACGTTGCCGCAGTTCGCCTTCCTCAGCACCGATCTGCGGGCCGACGCCAACCCGGCCGCGCTGCCGGCCGGCGAACAGCTGCTCTTCAACATCAAGCAGAACGGGCTCTGGCACGTCGTGCTGTTCTACCTGCCGCTCACCCTCGGCCTGCTGGCCGTGCTCGCCGTGCGCTACGTGCGCGCCTGGCGCGCCGCGCGCCGGTCGGGCCAGGGGCTCACCGACGCCTTCAAAGACCGCGAGCTGCGCAACCTCTACCTCTACACGTTCTACGTCTTCATGGCCCACGCCACGCTTGCGAAGGGCTTGCTCGGCTTCATGCTGCCGGGGTTCATCATCCTGGTCTTCCTGCTCATCACCTGGGACTGGCGGCTCCTCTGGAACGGCAAAGACCGCACGCCGCGCGGCCCGGGCGTCCTGCGCATCCTGAGCGGCATCGTCATCTTCGTCGTCGTCTCGTTCCCCTGGTACGTGGCGATGTTCGCCAAGTTCGGCCAGGCCTTCTACACGCGCTTCTTCGTCCACGACCACTTCAACCGGCTCGGCGCCGGCGTCCACCAGATCGACACGGGCACGTTCGAGCATTTCCTGAAATGGCTCGGCATCGGCACGTTCCCCTGGATCGCGCTCGTGCCCGTGGCACTCCTCTGGCTGTTCCGCAAACCGCTCTTCGAGCGCACGCGCGAAGGCCGCCTCGCGCTCTTCGTGTTCCTGTGGGCGTTTCTCTCGTACTGCATCTTCACGCTCGCGAAGACCAAGTTCCACCACTACATCTTCCCGTCGCTGCCGCCCCTCGCCATCCTGGTGGCGCTGTTTCTCGCGCACACCCTCAAGACGCGCACGCGGCTCATCACCATCGGCGCCATCATCGGCATCGGGGTGTACGCGGCCTGCTCGTGGGATTTGCTCGTTCAGAAACAGCATCTGCGCAACCTCATGACCTACAAGTACGACCGGCCGCTGCCCGAACACCTGCCCATCGACGCAGGCGATGTCGTGCAGACCGGCTCCTACGCCACGTGGGCCGATTCGCAGTTCTTCAAGCACACGACCGAGCTGCAAAAGGCCATCCTCACGAGTCCGGCGCTGCGCTACGAATCCTTCCTGCCGTTCGTCGTCGTCGTCGGCGGGGTGGGGCTGCTGCTCTTCCTGTTCGTGGGTCCGGTTGCTCCGACGGGTCCGCCCGCACCGGCCGAGGGGGCCGGCGCGCCCACGCGCCGCTCGCCAGCGCGCGTGCTCCAGGATCTGGTGCGCGCACCGCGCCGTCTCGCCGTCTACGTGCTCGGCACCGCCGGCACGCTGCTGACCGTGTGGTCGCTCAACTACTACTTGCCCATGCTGTCGCCGCACTGGTCGCAGAAGTACCTCTTCGAAGCGCTCTACTCCGACTGCACCTTGATGCAGAACGACCCCGAAACCGACCGCGCCTACACGCCGCTCATCCTGCGGCTCGGGCTCGATGGGCTCTTCGATGTGCTCGGCAGTACGAAGAAGCGGGTCTGCGAAGAAGACGTGGTGTCGTGGCTGCTCACCTGGCGTGGTGAAACCTACTATTCCTACAACGAGATCCAGCCCATCAACAAAGAAGCCACGCAGATGGACGCCTACATGACCGAGCGCAACCGCGGTCAGCCCTTCTACCTCTTCATGGAACGCGGCAAGACCGCCTCCATGGAAAGCAAACTCAACAGCTACACCGCGAAGTACAAGAAGAAGCTCGATCCAAACTACCAGGACATCGACTCGTGGGTCGTCGAGACCATCTTCGACGAAAGCGAGTACTTCATGCTCGCAAAGGCCACGCCGCAGCGGCGCAAGGGTCCGGCGCCGGCGCCGGCCGCACCGCCCGCCGCCGCCGTTCCGGAGACCGCCGCGCCGACCGCGCCCGCGGTG
>CAYRCM010000323.1:0-4123 GCA_964422715.1 uncultured Myxococcales bacterium
CCCGGTAGTCGGCTCGGCAGCGGGCCGCGCGGCCGGGGCGGGGGCGGCCGGCGCGGCGAGGCGCGCCCGGCGGCGGCGCAGGCGTTCGAGCGTGCGCGGCAGGCGCGCCGTGCGCTCGGCCGCCGGCACGTAGTCGCCGACGCCCATTTCGAGGGCCCGCGCCATGGGTTCGAGCGCGTCGTCGGGCCCGACGGCGACCACCGGCGCGCCGCCGAGGCGCCCCGCGACGAGGTGCTCGGCGAGCGTCGCCAGGGTTTCGAGCGGGCTCGCGCCGAGGTCGACCACCACGGCGAGGGGCGTGGGGCCTTGCGGGTCGGCGGCCGCGGCCGCGGCCAACGTTTCGGCCGGTTCGACGGTGAACTGGTGCACGCGCAGAAACGCCGCGAGCGAGTCGGCAAAGGGGCCCGCCGGCTCGACGACGCGCACGACGGCCTCGCCCGTGCGGTAGGGCCGTTCACGCAGGGTCGGGCCCTGGGCCTCGGGGATGCCGACGAGCTCGGCGCGGATGCGGCGTTCCTGGTCGAGCACGAAGCGCTTGCGCTCGGCCGCCGCCGCCGCCCGCGACACGCCCGGGCCGAGGTCGAGCGCTTCGAAGAGCGCCTCGCGGAAGGCCTCGGCCGAGGGCGGCCGCCGGCCCGGGTCTTTCGCCAGCCCGCGCAGCGCCAGCGCTTCGAGCGGCGTCGAGATGGCCACCCCCGGGTTTTGCTGCGAGGGCGGCGGCGGCTCGGCGTAGACGTGCTGCAGCAGCACCTCGGCGGGCGTGCGGGCGCTGAACGGCAGGGCGCCGCAGAGCATCTGGTAGAGGATGACGGCGAGCGCGTAGAGGTCGCTTTGCGGGCTTAGGGTGCGCCCGAGGCACTGTTCGGGCGACATGTAGCCCGGTGTCCCCGACACCAGGGACTCGCTCGTCAGCCGCTCGTCGGCGTGCGGCCCCGTAAGAATGGCCAGCCCGAAATCGACGACCTTTGCGATTTCGGCGCCCTCGGCGGCGCTCACGACGATGACGTTCTCGGGCTTCAGGTCGCGGTGCAGCATGCCGCTTTGATGGGCGGCGCCGAGCGCGTCGGCCACCTGCGCCAGCAGATCGACGATGCGGCTCGCGGCGAGCGGAAAGTCTTCGTCGATGACGGCGGCCAGGCTGCGGCCCGAGAGAAACTCCATGGCGATGTAGAGTTGGCCCTCGAATTCGCCGAAATCGTAGACGGCCACCGTGTTCGGGTGCGCGAGCCGGCTCGCCGCGCGCGCCTCGCGGTGGAAGCGGCGCTTCTGGTCGGGGTCGCAGGCCAGCGTCGGGTGCAGCACCTTGAGGGCCACGGGACGTTCGAGCCCGCTCTGGATGGCGCGGTAGACGCGGCCCATGCCGCCCGCGCCGACGAGCGCCTCGATGCGGAAGCGCTCGGCCACGAGCCGGCCGATGAGCGGGTCGACCGGCCCCGGCAGGCCGGGCCCCGGCCCCGCGCCCATCCCCGGCGCGAGCGTCACGCAGCGCGGACAGGGCGCCCCGGCCTCGAGGAGCGGGCCACCGCACTGGGGACAACGGGTTGCCACGGCGTAGGCCCTCCGTTCAGTCGACGAGCGTGAAGATCTCGGTCGCCTGTTCGCGGCCGGTCAGACTGCGGGTCGTGAGATACGGGCAGTCGAACTCGGCGGCGGCGTGCTCGGCGGTGGCGCGGGTCATGAGGATCTGGCCGGGCCGGGCCACCGTTTCGAGCCGCGCGGCGACGTTCACGACGTCGCCGATGACCGTGTATTCCATGCGTTTTTGCGAGCCGATGTTGCCCGCCACGACCGGCCCCGTGTTGATGCCGATGGCGAGTTGCAGCGTAGTGCCGAGTTCGCGCTGCCAGCGGGCGTTGCCGGCTTCGAGCCAGCGCAGCATGGCGTCGGCGGCGCGCACGGCGCGCACGGGGTCGTCGGGATGCGCGTGCGGCGTGCCCCAGACGGCCATGACGCAGTCGCCGAGGAACTTGTCGACGATGCCGCCGTGCTGGAACACGATCTCGGTCAGAAACGTGAACAACTCGTTCAAGATGGCCACGACGCGTTCGGGCGGGTGGCGTTCGGCGAGCGGCGTGAACGCCACGACATCGGCAAAGAGCACCGTGACTTCGCGTCGTTCGCCGCCGAGCGCCAGATCGATGCGGTGGTCGATGATGCCCTCGACGAGCTCGGCGCTCAAATACCGGCTCAGATCGGTGCGGATGCGCGTTTCGGCCACGAGCCGGTCGCGGTAGTCGCCGAGGTCGCCGGCCATGCGGTTGAATGCCCCGGCGAGCTCGCCCACCTCGTCGCGGCTTTTCGCGTGAACGCGCACGGCGAAGTCGCCGGCGGCCACCCGCCGCGCCGAGGCGGCCAGTTCGAGCACGGGGGCCGCGAGCCGCCGCCCGCTCCATAGGCCGACGCCGAGGGCCAGCAGGGCGAAGGCCCCGCCGACCGCGAGCGCCGTCTGCCACGTGGTGGCGACGGCCGCGTAGGCCTCGGCGGCGCGCTGTTCGACCACGACGGCCCAGGCGAAGTCGGTGAGCGGCACGATGACGCTCAGCCAGTCGACGCCCGCGGCCGTGTACTCCGCCGTGTACGCGAGGTCGCGGGTGAAATGGCCGCCGCCGGCCACGAGGTCGCCGGCCGGGCCACCGTCGCCGAGGGCCTTGCCGCGGCGCGCCGGGTCGCCGTGGCCGACGATGCGCAGCGCGGCGTCGATGACGTAGACCTGGCCCGGCGCCCCGCCGAAGCGTTCGGCGCTGATGCGCGCCGTCTCGGCCCCAAGCGGGGCGAGGTCGACGGTGGTGTAGGCGTAACCGAACAACGTGCGCTCGGGGCCGCTCCAGAGCGCCACGACGAGCGGCAGGCCCGGCGGGGCGGACGGGGCGAAAACGACCGGGCCGTAGGCCGCGGGGCCCTTTTCGGCGGCCGCGCGCAGTTCGGCCGCGAGCCGCGGCGGCACGGGGGCCGCCTGCGCCGCATCGCGCACGAGCAACGTGTCGACGTGGCTGCCGGCGCGGTCGTAGAGCGCCAGCCGGTCGATGAACTGGGCGCCGAGCAGCCGTGCCCGGGCCGCGCGTAGCCGGTCGTCGACCGGGGCGCCCGCCTCGGCGAGTGCCGCCCCCGCCCCGGCAAGTTCGCTCGTGGCGCCGGCGACGAGGTGGCGCGCGGCGCGGGCGGCCTCGTCGGCCACGGCCAGGCGGTATTCGCGGGCCGCGGCCGCGAGCCGGCCGAGATTGAGCGGCACGAGCACGGCCGTCGTGATGGCGAGCGGGACCAGCGCCAACGCGAGCAGCGTCAGCGTGAACTTCGTGCGCAGCCGCAACGCCCGCATGTCAAAGCCCCGGGAAACCGAGTTCGACGCTCAGGCTCGCCGCGAACCGGCCGAGCCGATCGAGGGCGTCGGTGTTGAGCGCGCCGCCGGCCGTGAGCGCGAGCCGCACGCGGTCGAGCTGCAGCCGCAGCGCCCCGCTCGCCGTGAGCGCGCGCAGCGCCGCGTCGGGCCCGGGCCCGCCAAGCCCGATGAGCGCGTCGCAGCCCGCGCCGACGCTGAAGCGCCCGGCGAACTGCACGTTGACGGCGAGGTGGCCCGCGTACGACCACGTGGGCCGGGCCGCGAAGTCGATGTCGGCGACGAGCGTCTGCTGGGAAACAAGCGCGAGCCAGCCCCGCGGCGCAAAGCCGAGCCGCAACGCGGGCTCGAAGAGCGCATTGCGCCGGGGCCGCGGGAAGCCGCCGGTCGGGGCCGTGACGGCGAGCGCCGGGGTCACGACGAGCCCGTGGCCCGCATAGGCAACGCCGCTCAGCGCGAGCCGCGGATCGCCGGTCTGGTTCGCGCCGACGCCGCGGCCGGCGGGCGGCGCCTCGTAGAAGGGCCAGGCGAAGTCGAGCCCGAGCCGGCCTCGGACGAGCGCCAAGCCGCCCGCGAGCGCCGTGCGTAGCGCGAGCGGCTCGTCCGGGTGGTGTCCGCGCGGCGCCGCGGCGAGCGCGCTCGAAAGCCCGAGGCGGCTACGGGGCACGGGCGCGAACGTGGCGTGGCCGGGGGTGAGCGCCGCCCAGTCGAGGGCCACGGGGATGGCGGGCGGCGCCGCCGGGGCGGCCGGGGCCGGGGCCGCCGCAGCGGGCGGCGCGGCGAGGCGCA
>CAYRCM010000324.1:0-4091 GCA_964422715.1 uncultured Myxococcales bacterium
CCTCGCGGGGCCTTCTCACGGATCGTGCGGGCGCGGGGGCGCGCGCCCCACACCAACCGGCCCCGTTGCGAGAAGGGGATGGCCCTATCGTGCAACCGACCCACGCGCTGTTTTCGGAATCCTATCTGCGCAGCCGGTTTGCGGCCGAGTTCGAGGCGTTTCGCGGCAGCCCGGAAGAGAGCGACCTGCGCGCGCGGCTCAGCGCCTGGGCGAGCCGCGCCTTCGAGAAGGAGACGACGGCCGAGGCTACGTTCGTGCGCCTGTTCTTCCGCGAGACGTGGGGCTACTGGGCGAACGGCGAGCCGGGCCTGCTCGTCGACCGCTACACGGCCACATCGCAGTACCCGGTGGCGCGGGCCGGCGAGACGGGCGGCACGGGCGCGGCGTAGCTGGCTCGGCGCGACCGTTCGGGAAGAGGAGGGTCCGGTGGGAAACACCGTTTTCATTCTCGGGGCCGGGGCATCGCACAGCGCCGGAGGCCCGCTCATGGGCGACTTCCTCGACGTGGCTGAGGAGGTCGGGCGGAGCGAGCGCGACCCTGTGTTGAAACAGGCCTTCGCAGACGTCTTCGATGGCTATGAGCAGCTGCGGACACTCTTCTCGAAGACCCTGGTCGACCTCGACAACATCGAGTCTCTTTTTGCGCTGTTCGAGATGTCCGAGCTCCTGCAACTGCCGGCCTGGAGCGATCCCGAGATGGGCAAACGACTCCCGCAGGCCATTCGCACGGTGATCGTGCGGACCCTGGAGAGGCGGATCCAGTTCCAGGTCGACGCGCCCGCAGGCCCGCCCGTGCAGGCGCATCCCTCGTACCAGTTTTTCTGCAACCACTGCCAGCAGTTGAAGGACGGCCTGGGGGGGCGCCTCGACTTCATCACGTTCAACTACGACGTGTCACTCGACCTGGCGCTGTTGGAGGCCCAGATCCCCTACCAATACGGCTTGAGCGACGAGGAAAACCCGGCAGAAACGAGGCTGCTGAAGTTGCACGGTTCGCTGAACTGGGTGGTTCCTGACGAGGGGCAGCCCGTGGCGGCACTCGTCATCGATCGATTGTTTCGCGAGGAACGCCGGGGAGGCCCCCTGCAATTCTCGGTGCTGCGTGGCTTGGAAAATCGACGCGTCTTCATCGTCCCCCCAACCTGGAACAAGACCGGCCACCACCACCAGATCGCCCCGGTCTGGCGCGCCGCGGGCGAGGTGCTGGGCAAAGCCGAGAACATCTTCGTCATCGGCTATTCGCTGCCTGCCTCCGACTACTTCTTTCGCTACCTCTTTGCGCTCGCGGCCGATTCCAAGACCCGGATCCGCCGGTTCTGGGTCTACGACCCGAGCGCCGAGAATGGCGTGGCCGAGCGGTTTCGCAACATGCTGGGCCCGCTCGTGGAAAACCGCTTCCGGGCGTTCGCGAAGAAGTTCGACGATGTGCCCTCGTCGCAGACGCGGGAGGGGCTCCTGGAGCGCCGCGGGCGGTCGTGAACGCGGGTTGGAGCGGCCCAGCGCCACGCCCCGAGCCCCCCGCGCCACGCCGCGCCATTGGCGCGAGTCGGCCCCTGCCGTATCATGACGCCCACCCGGGCCGGCGCCGCCGCCCGCCCGGCATCCGCCGCAGAGGAGCCGTCGATGCCGTTTCTCGAAGGAATTCGCATCCGCAACTTCCGCGTGCTGAAGGACGTCACCCTCGGGCGGCTCTGGAACCGGCGCGAACCCGAGCCGCTGACCCGCCTCGTGGCCGTCATCGGCAAGAACGGCACGGGCAAGAGCACGTTGTTCGACGCGTTCGGCTTCCTCGCCGACTGTCTGGCCCGGGGCGTCGAAGAAGCCTCTGACGCCCGCGACCGCGGCGGATTCGAACGACTCCGCTCGGCGGGCGAGCAGGGCCCGGTGCAGTTCGAGCTCTACTACCGCGAGAACAAGAGCGAACGGCCCATCACCTACGAGTTGTCCATCGACCTCGACGCGAAGGGTCGCCCCGTCGTCAAGGAGGAAGTGCTGCGGCAGGGGCGCAAGCGCAGCCGCCCGACGGGCCAGCCCTTCCGCTTCCTGCACCTGACCGAGGGGCGCGGCGAAGCCTGGTCGGGCGAGGAGAGCCTCGAAGGCGAAGACGCGCGCCGGGTGCCGGTCGAACTCACCGACCCGCGCCGGCTCGGCATCGCGACCCTCGGGGCGCTGAAAGAACACCCCCGCATCGCGCGGTTTCGCAGCTTTCTCGAAGGGTGGTACCTGAGCTACTTCACGCCCGACGCGGCCCGAGCGCTGCCGCTGGCCGGGCCCCAGCCACACCTGAACAGCCATGGCGACAACATCGGCAACGTCGTCCAGTTCATGGAGCGGCAACACCCGAACGAATTTCGCGCCATCCTCCACAAGATCGCGGGCAAGATTCCTGGGATCGGCCACATCGACACGCTGCGCACCGAGGACAACCGGGTTTTGCTGCGCTTCGGCGACGGCCCGTTCAAAGACCCGTTTCTGGCGCAGCAGATGTCCGACGGCACGCTGAAGGTCTTCGCGTATCTGCTGCTGCTCGAAGACCCCGACCCCCCACCGTTCATCGGCATCGAAGAACCCGAAAACGGGCTCTACCCCAAACTCCTCGAAACGCTCGCGCGTGAGTTTCGCGAGCACACGGAACGGCCGCGCCAGCCGGCGCAGATCTTCGTCACGACGCACCAGCCCTACTTCGTCAATGCGCTGCGGCCCGAAGAGGTCTGGGTGCTGGAGAAGGGGGCCGACGGGTTCGCCGGCGTGCGGCGGGCGGCCGACGAGCCCACGGTCCGCGCGCTCGCCGACGAGGGCTTGCCGCTCGGCAGCCTCTGGTATTCCGACTACCTCGACCCATAGGGCAGGCGCGCATGCACTTCGAGATCCTCGTCGAAGACCGTTCCGGCAGCCTGCTCGTCGACGCCGTGCTGCCGAAGATCCTCGGCCCCAACGGGCAGCCGCACACGTGGCGGCTCCACCCCTACAAGGGCATCGGCCACCTGCCGCGCGATCTGCGGCCCGACGGGAACCCTGCGCACCGCCAACTGCTCGAACAACTGCCGCGCCTGCTGCGGGGCTACGGCCGGTCGCTCCAGAACACGGAGTCCGCCGTCGTCGTCGTGGTCGACGCCGACCGGACCGACTGCCGCGGCCTCAAGACGGAACTGCTGGCCCTGCTGGCCGACTGCCAGCCCAGGCCGACGACGCTCTTCCGCATCGCGGTCGAGGAAACGGAAGCGTGGCTGCTCGGCGACCGGAGCGCCCTCGAACGAGCCTATCCGAAGGCCAAAGCCGCGGTCCTCGACGGCTACGTCCCCGACGCCGTCTGCGGCACCTGGGAACTGCTGGCCGATGCCGTCTTTCCGGGCGGCACGAAGCGCCTCAAACCGCAGGGCTACGCGCGGATCGGCCAGGAGAAATGCGCCTGGGCGCGCGAGATCGGCGGGCGGCTCGACGTCGAGGAGAACCACTCGCCGAGTTTCCGCGCGTTTCGCGACGGGCTGCGGCGGCTCGCGCGCCTGAGCGCGGGCGGCGACTCTGCGCGACCGCGGGCCTGAGCGCCGGCCGCGGGCCTGCACGGCCGCGAGGCAAGCCGCGAGAGCGCGTTTCGGGCCGCGGCCCGGTTGTAGACGGCGTGCGCCCAGGGGCCTCCTCGTTCGCTCGCGAGCTGGCGTCGCCATGCGGCAGCGGCCAGTCGACCCGCGGCTTGCCGGGCTCGGGCGGCTGCGACAATCCTGGCTCCCCGCCCGGGGCCGTGAACCCAGGCACTTGCAGCGCAGCATGGGGGCTCGGCTGGGGGGCACCGGCGGCGCCGCGCCGCGGGCCGTGGCCGGCGGGGCGCAGACCGCCTGGCGAATCGCGTGGGAGTTGCCGCATGGAGCCACAGGAGCGTTTCGGGGCCGCCGCCGTGCGCGAGCGGCTGAAGTGGACCCCGTTCGGTCGGGCGGCGCTCGCCGAGCGGCTTCGCGACTGGTTTCTCGGCCTTGCCGAAGGGCAGGCGGCCGAGCCGCGGGCCGTGTTCGTGCAGGGGGCCGGCGGCACGGGCAAGGGCTTCGTGGCGCGGCGCCTCGTGCGCGAGCTCGCGCAGCGCGACCGCCGGCCGCAGT
>CAYRCM010000325.1:0-3994 GCA_964422715.1 uncultured Myxococcales bacterium
CCGGGCACGGGCCACGACCCCGAGCTGCTCGGCCGCCGCACGCGGCCCACCGGCCAGGCGCAGGACCGCCGGCTGCCGGGGGGCGCCGGCGCACCGCCGAGCCGCGCGCGCATCATCCTCGGCGCTGCCGAGGAAGGCTTCGCGGGCGGCGACTACGCCCGCGTGCACCAGGACTACTCCGGGGTCGTCGAACGGGCGCTCGACCGCGAGCGCATTCCTCCCGGACTGCGCGGCTACGTGCGCCGCTACTTCGAGTTGATCCGCCCGCGCTGACGCCCGACCGGCGTTCACGAGGAGTTCTCATGCCGCATACCGACGTCGAGGCGCAGATCGCGCAATGTCAGACGCTCGCGACCCGCATCCGCGCCGAATTGCAGCGCGTGCTCGTCGGCCAGGACGCCGTCATCGAGGGCGTGCTCACCTGCCTCGTCGCGGGGGGCCACGCGCTGCTCGAAGGGGTGCCCGGCGTCGGAAAGACCATGCTCGTGCGCACGCTGGCGCGCGTGCTCGACCTCGCGTTTGCGCGCGTGCAGTTCACGCCCGACCTCATGCCGGCCGACATCCTCGGCACGAATGTGCTGGTCGAGACCCCGCACGGCGGACGGACGTTCGAGTTCCAACGCGGGCCCATCTTCGCCAACATCCTGCTCGCCGACGAGATCAACCGCGCCACGCCGAAAACGCAGTCGGCGCTGCTCGAAGCCATGCAGGAGCAGACGGTCACGGTCGCGCGCACCACCTACGCGCTCGACCGGCCGTTTCTCGTCGTGGCCACCCAGAACCCGCTCGAAATGGAGGGCACGTACCCCCTGCCCGAGGCGCAGCTCGACCGTTTCCTCTTCAAGTTGCGCGTCGACTACCCGAGCGCGCAGGAACTCGGGGTCATCCTCGACCGCACGACGCGCCCCGAGAGCCCCGATGTGGCCGTCGTGGCCGGGCGGCGCGAGCTCGATCTCCTGCGCGAAACGGCGCTCGCCGTCGCGGTCGCAGCCCCGGTGCAGGCCTACGCCATCCGGCTCATCCAGGCCACGCACCCCGAGCAGCCCGGCGCCCCCGAGCCCACGCGGCGCTTCGTGCGCTACGGTGCCTCCCCGCGCGGGGCCCAGGCGTTGCTGCTCGGCGCCAAGGTGCGGGCGCTCCTTGCCGGACGGCCGAACGTCAGCCGGGGCGACATCGACGCGGTGCTGCAGCCGGCGTTGCGCCACCGCATCATCCTCAACTTCGAGGGCGAGGCCGAAGGGGTCTCGAGCGACCGGCTGCTCGACGAATTGCGCGCGGCCGTCGAACGCCAGGGGGCCTGATGGCCGTGCGCAAACGCTTCGACGAGGCCTTTCTGCGGCGGCTCGAATCGCTGCATATCGTCTCGCGCAAGGTCTACGAAGGCCGACTGCGCGCCGAACGGCGCACGAAGAAGGTCGGCTCGGGCCTCGAATTCGCCGACCACCGCGACTACGTGCCCGGCGACGACCCGCGCTACCTCGACTGGAACGTCTTTGGCCGGCTCGACCGGCTGCTCGTGCGGCTGCACGAGGAAGAAGAAGACCTGACGGTGTTCCTGCTCGTCGACGCGTCCACGTCGATGGGCCTCGGGCCGGCACAGGCCAAGCACGAATACGCCCTGCGCGTCGCGGCCGCGCTCGCCTACCTGACGCTCGCGAACCTCGACCGCGTAGCCGTGCTGCCCTTTGCCGACGGGCTCGGCGCCGGGCTCCCCCCGCTGCGCGGCAAGGGGCAGATCTTCCGCGTGTTCGACTTCCTCGAAGGCGTCCAGGCGCAGGGGCGCACCAACTTCGAGGCGGCGCTCAGCGCCTTCGTGCACCGCCATCGGCGCCGCGGTCTCGCGGTGGTGCTGTCCGACTTCTACGACCTTACGGGCTACGCCGCGGGGTTGAACTACCTGCGGTTTCACAAGTTCGAGCCCTTCGCGATCCACCTCGTCGACCAGGACGAGCTGCGTCCCGATCTCCGCGGCGACCTGCAAGTCGTCGACTGCGAAACGGGCCGGGTGCACGACCTGACCATCACCCCGCGGCTGCTCAAGCGCTATGAGGCCGCGCACGCCGATTTCTGCGCCGAGGTCGAGCGGTTCTGCGCGAACCGGGCCGTGCCCTACTTCCGCACGGCCGTGCAAACGCCGTTCGACGACCTCATCCTGCGGCTCTTCCGCGCCGGGAGGTTTCTCGCGTGAGCCGGCCGGCAAACGACAACGCGCGGCGTGACGCGCCGGCGGAGCGCCGCTGATGGACGCGTTCGTGCTCCGCGGCCTGCCGATCGAGACCCTGCTGCCCGTCTTCGGGGGCATCGCGGCGGGCGTCGTGCTGCTGTACCTCGTGCGCACGCGCCGACGCCGCGTGCGGGTGCCGTTTTCGCCGCTCTGGCAACGCGTGCTCGAACGCCAGCGGGCCACGGCCCCGCTGCGCATCCTGCGGCGCATTCTCTCGCTGCTCGTGCAGCTCGCGGTGCTCGCCTGTCTCGTGCTGGCGCTCGGCGACCCGGCGCTACCGGCCGACGCGGCGCCGGCTCCGCCGCCGCGCCACACCGTGCTCGTCGTCGACACCTCGGCCAGCATGCAGGCTCTGGACGAACCCGGCGGGCGGCTCGCCGCAGCACTCGCCCGCGCCGCGCGCATCATCGACGCGCGGAGCCCCGGCGACCGCCTGTTGCTTGCCGAATGGGACGGGGCCGTGCGCCCGCTCACCCCGTTCAGCGAGGACGCGGCGTTGCTCAAACGCCAACTCGCCGGCATCCGCGCGCGCGACGTTGCGAGTCGCCCCGCGGCGCTCATCGGCTACCTGCGGGCCACGCTCGCGGGCAAGAGCCGCCCCGAGGCCGTGCTCGTCAGCGACGGGGCCTTCGAGCCGCCGGCCGCGGCCGACCTGCCCCCCTTCCCGCTCACCCTCGAACGGGTCGGACTGCGCGGCGGCAACCTCGGCTTCGTGGCCCTCGGTGTCCGCCCCGAGCCCGACGACAGCCTCAACTACACGCTGCACTACCGGGTGCAGAGCGATCTCGCCGCGCCCGTGAGCGGCACCGTCTACCTCTACGCCGCGCCGCAGGGCCACGACCGCGCCGACTTCGTGCGCGACGAGCACATGGTCGGCTCGTTCGCGCTCACGGTGCCGGCGGGCAGCAGCGCCGAGGGGCAGGTGCGCGGCGTGCGGTTTGTCGGCAGCCGGCTCGCCGCGCGCTTCGAGCCCGACGCCGCGGAAGCGGTCGTCGACATCTTCCCCTCGGACGACGTGGCGTTCGCCGTGGTGCCGGCGCGCCGCCGGCTGCGCGTGCAGCTTGTCTCGGACGGCAACCTCTACCTCTACGCGGCGCTGCTCGTGCGCGAGAACGTCGCCCTCACGCGCGTCGAACCCGCCGACTTCAAGAGTGGAGCCGGCTACGATCTCACGGTTCTCGACAACGTGACGCCCGCCGACCCGGGGCCGGGCAACTTCCTCTACCTGAACCCCCAGGGGCCCGGCAGCCCGTTTCCGGTGCGCGGTGTCAGGCCCGCCCCCCCGCTCGTGCGCATCGTGGCGCCGAACCACCCGCTCGCCCGCGGGCTCACGCTCGTCGACCTGAACGTCGCCGAGCTGACGTTGCTCGACGCGCAGCCGGGCGACACGGTCGTGGCCCGCGCGGGCGACGCCGGGCCGGTGCTGCTCGTCCGCAGCGGCCCGACGGGCCGCAGCGTGGCGCTCGCCTTCGACGTGCGCCGTTCCGACCTGCCGTTGCGCTACGCCTTCCCGCTGCTCATCGTCAACACGCTGCGCTTCGTCGCCGCCGAAGACGACGAGTACCGCGCGGCGGTGCCGACCGGCGCGCCGACCGTCCGCGCCTTGCCCTGGCCGGCCGGGCCCGTGCGGCTGCGCGGGCCGGGCGGGCTCGAAGAGGGGCCGCTCCAGGCCGACCGGCAGGTGTCGTTCGTGCCGCAGACGAGCGGCATCTACGAATGGCGCCCCGACCCGGCCGCGGGCGCCGCCGAAGCCGCGGCGCCGGGCGAGGC
>CAYRCM010000326.1:0-3991 GCA_964422715.1 uncultured Myxococcales bacterium
GGCCTGGGCATCGCCGGCCGTGACGACACCGTTGCCGGTGCAGTCGGCGGCGCACACGGCGACGGGCGGCTTCTGCAGCAGATCGAGCGCCACGAGGAACGCCCGCCGGGCATCGCCGGCCGTGAGCGCGCCGTCGCCGTCGACATCGCCGTCGTGGTAGCAGGGCGGATGGCTGAGCAGCACCGTGACGCTCCGGTCCTCGTAACTTGCGACGGCCAGGTCGTCGTAGCCATTGTCGTCGAAGTCGGCAGCGGCGATGGCCCGGGGCCCGCGACCGACGCCGTAGCTGCCGGCGTAGGGCCATTCGAGATTGCCGCCGCGAAACACCGCAACGCTGCGCCAGCCGCGATTCGTGGCCAGGTCCTGCCGGCCATCGCCGTCGAAGTCGGCCAGCACGAGCGCCCGCGGTCCGGCGCTGCCGAGCCGGATGTCGGCCGCGCTTTCGAGGGTCGCGTCGCCGCGCCCGCGCCAGACCGACACCGTACCCCCGCCGTAGTTCGCGACCAGCACGTCGAGGTAGCCGTCCCCGGTGTAGTCGCCGGCGGCCAGGCGGAGCGGGTTCTCGCCGACGGGGTAGGTGTCCAGCGTCTCGAACGTCCCATCGCCCCGGCCGTGCAGCACGACGAACGAATGGCCGGAGCGGTCCAATGCCACGAGGTCGGGGGCTCCATCCGTATCGAGATCGGGCGTGATGAGCGCACGAGGCGAGAATCCGAGGCCGACGAAACCGGCCGCCTCGAAGGACCCGGCTCCATCATTCGCATAGAGGAAGATCGCGTAGCCCCGCGAGAGGGCCAGGTCGGACGAACCGGTGCGGTCGAAGTCGGCCGCGGCGATGTCTGTCCACCCCGACCCGTCCGCGATCCGGACGGCCTGTAGAAATCCACCGGCGCCGTCGTTGGCCATCCAGGATGCGCCCTCAGAGCCGGCCGCGGCGATGTCGGGGTAGCGATCGCCGGTCAGGTCGGTCACAACCATGTAGGCGGGTGGGCCGCCGATCGGGAAGTGGACCTCGGGTCCGAAGGCGCCGTCGCCGTCGCCGTAGCGCACCGACACGCCTGACTGCATGGATACGGCCAGATCGGGGACGCCGTTCCGGTCGAGGTCGGCCGCGGCCAGGTCGTAGGGCGAAGACGCCAGGGCATGGCGGGCGCTCTCGGGAAACGACCCGCCGACGTTCGGGAAGATCTGCGTGCTGTTCCCGGCGGCCATGACGATATCGGCGCGGCCATCGCCGACGTAGTCGCCAATGGCCACTTGCGAACCCGCAGACGCCTGCACCGGCAGTGGCTCCGAGAACGCGCCGCCCGGCTGACCGTACGCAACAAATGCGAGGTCGGGGCTGGAGCCCCACCCGCTGCTGACGAGGTCGAGCCAACCGTCGTCGTCGAGGTCGCCCGTGGTGAACCGATGGACGGATGCGTCGAACTGGATTGTCTGGAAGGCGCCAAAAGCCCGCGTGGCGGGGTCGAAGAAGAGGACGTGGATCAGAGGGTAGGGGGGCCAAGAGGACGTGAGCAGGTCCGGATGGCCGTCGCCGTTGACATCGGCGGCACGCAGCTTGGCCACGAGCAAATGCACCGCGGTCTGCAGCACGCGCTGGAAGCCGCCAGCGGCCTGGCCGAACAGCACGTAGAGGCTCGACTCGCCCGCCCCTGGCGCGGCCACGGCCAGGTCGATCCAGCCATCGCCGTCGAAATCCGCGGAAGCGAGCTCCGTCGGCCCACCCGGCACCGGCTGGCGCGTGTACGGATGGAACGTGCCGTCTCCGCGTGCCAGCAGGACCGACACGGCATTGGACTCGCCGCTGGCCACGGCCAGATCGGCGAAGCCGTCGGCGTTAAAGTCGTCGGCGACGAGATGCCGCGTGTCCGGCGCCACGCTATAGGACACGGGGGCGGCGAACGCGCCGAGACCGAGGTTGCGAAGAACCCAGACATGGGACCCCGCGCCGTAGCAGACCGTGGCCAGGTCGGGCCGGCCGTCGGCGTCGAAATCGCCGCTGGCCAGTGCCTCGGCACTCGTGCCGCTATCGATGAGGTTCCCCCACCCCAGGGGGAATTGAGCCGCCCCGAAGCGCAGCGCGATGGCCTGTTCGTCGCCGTACCCGATGGCCACGTCGAGCCGCCCGTCCCCATCGAAATCGGCGGAAACGAGCGCCCATTCCGGCCCCGAAATGGGGTAGAAGCCCTCGTCGAGGCGGCCTGGGAAGAGCGGCCAGGGCGCCGGGCGGGCGTCGGCCGGCGCGGGGTCGAGGATGGCGAGCAGGCAAGCGAGCCACACGGCAACTCTGCGCGGACTCCCTTTCCACATGGCGACCCTCCTTTGGGCGGAGAAGACGGGGCCCAGGTGCCGCGTCGCTCCGGCTTAGCGACGTCACGCCCGCGGCCCCGCCTCAGCGGCCCGCCCGCCCAGGCAGCGGGTCGAGGCAGCCGCCCTGCCCGAGGGCCGCAGCAAAGATGGCCTGGGCATCGCCGGCCGTGACGACACCGTTGCCGGTGCAGTCGGCGGCACACACGGCGTCGGGCGGCGGCTGCAGCAGACCGAGCGCCACGAGGAACGCCTGCTGCGAATCGCCGGCCGTGAGTGCGCCGTTGCTGTCGACATCGCCGTCGTGGTAGCAGGGCGGGCGATGCAAGAGCAGGGTCAGGCAGTCGCTGCCCGCCACCAGATCCGCGGCGCCGTCACCGTCGAGATCGCCGGCCAGCAGCGGCAGAATGGGGCCCGACACACCGTAGCTGCCGCCCCAGCGGAAGTCGGACCCGTCGCCGAGGAGAATGTGAACGGCGACGTTGATCTGGTCGGCCACGGCCACGTCGTTGAACCCGTCCACGTTGAAATCGCCGAGCGCCACCGACGTGGGAAACGGCGTCCTCGGCAGCGGGTAGAAACGCGCCGGCTCGAACGTGCCGTCCTGCCGGCCGGCGAGCACGGAGAAGCCGGCGGCGCGCAGGGACCCCCACTCGGGGTCGTTCAAGACGACGAGGTCGGGGATGGCATCGCCGTCGAGGCGGCCAAAGGCTGAGTCCGTCGGCGCGTCGACCGCATAGCGCAACGGCGGCGCAAAGCTGCCGTCGCCGCGACCCAGGTAGACGAACAGCGCGTCTCCTTCCATGTCGCTCACCGCGAGGTCGGCGTGGCCATCCGTCCCGAAGTCGGCGCTCGTGACGAACGCGAAGTCGCGCCCGTCCATGAGCCGCCTCACCAGCTCGAACAGCTGCGGGCCCGCGTTGCGCCAGACGAGGACGTCACCGGCCTGGAAGTCGACGGTCGCGAGGTCGGGGCGGCCGTCCTCGTCGAAGTCGGCCACCGCGAGGGACGACGTGCCGTAGCCCTGTGTCCAGCCGGGCCCGGGGAAGCCGCCTTGGCCGTCGTTGTAGCGTACCCCGAGCGACTGCAGCGCGCCGTACGCGATGTCCGCAGCGCCGTCGCCGTCGAAATCGGCGCCTGCGAGGGCGAAGCCCCAATCCTGGATGGCGAAGAGCGCGGGGGCGCTGAACCCGCCGGCGGCGCGGCCGTAGAGCAAGCCGAGGCTCGGGCTCGATCCCTCGACAGTGCACGCCAGGTCGGCCCGGCCGTCGCCATCGAAGTCGGCGCTCAAGATGCCTTCGTTGTAGCCCCCGAGGCAGTAGCTGGGCGCCTCGCGCGGCCCGTCGGGGTCGTCCAGGAATACGGAGACCTGGCCGGCAGCGAGAACCACCAGATCGGGGCGCCCCGAACCGGCCACGTCGCCGACCAGGACGCGTTGGGAATACAGCCACCGGCTCAAGATGAGGGGTTGGCCGAATGTGCCGAGGCCGGAACCGCGGAGCACCTTCACGCCAACCTGACCGTTGTGGGCCGTCGCCAGATCGATGGCGCCGTCGGCATCGAAGTCTGCGGCAACGAGATCGTACCCGTAGGTACCCGGTTGCTCGCCGCTCGCCGCGAGAAACCCCCCGCTGCCGTCGTTGAGCAGCACCCATACCGCGCCAGTACCGTAGGCGGCGGC
>CAYRCM010000327.1:0-3986 GCA_964422715.1 uncultured Myxococcales bacterium
CCTGGGCCGGTGCGGCCGGTTCGAGGGGCGCGGCCGGTGCAACCGGGTCGGCGGCGGCCGGTGCGGGGGCCGCGGCCGCCGCGCGCCCGAGACCGATGAAGGCCGTGAGGGCCAGCCCGACGACCGCGAGCCGCCGCCACGGATGGCGTTGGCGAGGCCTGCGCATGCCTAGAGCCTCCTCGCGCGGATGCGGAAGTAGTTGAGCAGCGCGCGCGTGTAGTCGCCGCCGACCGGCGGACAGATGAATTCGAGCCGCAGTTGGCGGAAGAGTTTGTCGCGCGCGGCGGCGGCGCGCAGCGCGTCTTCGGCGAAACGCCGGCGCAGCGCGGCGCTCGTGTAGCAGGGCACGAGCTGCCCCGTTTCGAGGTCCTCGAGCAGCAGCAGCCCGGCGGGCGGCACCTGGGCCTCGCCGGGGTCGGTGAGCACGACGGGCACGAGGTCGTGGCGCTTGCTCGTGACGTGCAGCGCGCGTTCGTAGCCCTGGTCCATGAAGTCGGAGATGAGGAAGACGACGGCGCGCCGCTTCGCGACCCGATTCAGGAATTCGAGCCCGGCGACGAGCGACGTCTTCTGCCCGCGCGGACGAAAGACGTCGACCTCGCGGAGCAAGCGCATGACGTGGGCGCGGCCCTTCTTCGGCGGGATGTAGCGCTCGACCTCGCCGCTGAACAGCACGAGCCCGACGCGGTCGTTGTTGTTGATGGCCGCGAGCGCGAAGAGCGCCGAGAGCTCCATGGCCACGTCGCGCTTGTTCGCGTCGCCCGTGCCGAACCGCATGGAGGCGCTCGTGTCGACGAGGATGAGCACCGTCAATTCGCGTTCTTCGACGAAGCGCTTGACGTAGGCCTCGCCCGTGCGCGCCGACACGTTCCAGTCGATGAGGCGCACGTCGTCGCCGGCCTGGTAGGGGCGCACCTCCTCGAAGGACATGCCGCGCCCCTTGAACACGCTGTGGTACTGGCCCGCGAGCTGGTGCTGCACCTGGCGGCGCGCCACGCGTTCGAGCCGCACGAGCCGGCGGATGCGCTCGCGGCGCTTCAAGACGTCGGGGTCGGAGCGAACGGCGGAGCCGGCCATCAGGGAACCTCGACCTTCTCGAACAGCCGCAGGACGACGTCGTCGGAACGCAGCTGTTCGGCTTCGGCTTCGTAGGTCAGCAGCACGCGGTGGCGCAGCACGTCGAGGCCCACGGCCTTGATGTCTTCGGGGATGACGTAGCCGCGGTGGCGCAAGAACGCGTGCGCGCGGGCCGCGAGGTTGAGGTAGATGGTGGCGCGCGGCGAGGCGCCCCAGGCGATGTAGTCCTTGAGCCCTTCCTGGCCGTAGGCGCCGGGGTCGCGGGTGGCAAAGACGAGGTCGACGATGTAGCGCTTGATCTTCTCGTCGATGTAGACCTGGTTGATGACCTCGCGCGCCTGCAGCAGTTCGTCGGCCGTGACCACGGGCTGCGCCGCGATCGGGTGGCCCGCGGTGTAGCGTTCCATGATCTGGTATTCCTCGTCTTTCGACGGGTAGCCGACGAGCACCTTGAGCATGAAGCGGTCGACCTGCGCCTCGGGGAGCGGGTAGGTGCCTTCCTGCTCGATGGGGTTCTGCGTGGCCATGACGAGGAACGGCGCCGCGATCGGATGGGTCTGGTCGCCGATCGTGACCTGGCGTTCCTGCATGGCTTCGAGGAGTGCACTCTGCACCTTGGCCGGCGCGCGGTTGATTTCGTCGGCGAGGATGAAGTTGGCGAACACCGGCCCCTTTTTGACCGAGAACGTGCCATTGTGCTGGTTGTAGATCATGGTGCCGATGATGTCGGCCGGCAGCAGATCGGGCGTGAACTGGATACGGTGGAAGAGCGCCTTGAACGTGTCGGCCACGGTTTTCACCGTGAGCGTCTTGGCGAGCCCGGGCACCCCTTCGAGCAGGATGTGCCCGCCCGTCAGCAGCCCGATGAGGATGCGCTCGACCATGGGCCGTTGCCCGACGATGACCTTGTCGACCTCGGCGAGCACGCGGTCGACGAACTGACTCTCCCTGCGGACCAACTCGTTGAGAACTCGAATGTCGCCTTCCATGTTCGCCCCTGCCCACGGGCGTCCTGTCGCCCGCGCCGGTGAATGACGGCCTCTCAAACCACAGCCGCCGCTCCCTATTCCAAGCCGCCCCGCCGCGCAACCGCCGGCCGCGCGGCCGGGCCGGGCGAAGCGCCGGTGCTTGCCGCACGGGCCGGCCTGGGGTAGCTCGACGGCGAGGAGGTTGCCGCCGTGGACGTGGCCACCATGGTCTCGGTGCTCGAAAGCCTCGAAGCGGCGGCCCCCGGCTGGCCCGCAACGGCCGTGGCCGAGATGCAGCGGCTGCCCGACGAGCCCTTCGTCGTGCTCGTCGCGACCGTGCTCAGTTCGCGCACCAAAGACGAAACGACCGTGCCCGCCGCGCGTCGGCTGTTGGCCCGCGCCCCCGACCCGGCGGCCCTGAGCGCGCTCCGCCCGGCCGAGGTTGCCGAACTCATCTTCCCGGTGGGCTTCTACAAGACCAAGGCGCGCCACCTGCCACGCCTCGGCGCCTTGCTCGCCGCCGAATTCGGCGGCGCCGTGCCCGCCCGCCGCGAGGACCTCATGCGCCTGCCGGGGGTCGGCCGAAAGACCGCCAATCTTGTGCTTTCGCGGGCGTTTCGGCAAGCCGCGATCTGCGTCGACACGCACGTGCACCGCATCATGAACCGCTTCGGCTTCGTGCGCACGCACAGCCCGGCCGAGACCGAGGCGGCGCTCATGCAGACCCTGCCCGTCGGCTGGTGGCGGCGCGTCAACGAACTGCTCGTGCACTTCGGCCAGGCGCTCTGTCGCCCCGTCGGGCCGCGCTGCGGGCAGTGCCCCGTGACTGACCGCTGCCCACGCATCGGCGTTGTGGCGAAGCCTCGCCACCCTTGACCCCGACGATTCGGGGTTGACGCGTCGGCCAGTCGACGCCACCTTGCAGCCACGCTTTCGGGGAAAGGAAGACCCCCGTGCAGAAACCCGAGATCCTCGAATGGCTCCGCGAAGAACGCCCCGAACGGCTCGAAACGCTCTGGGCGCGCGCCGATGAAACGCGACGCCGGCACGTCGGCGACGCCGTGCACTTGCGCGGCCTCATCGAACTGTCGAACTACTGCGTTCGCGCCTGCGCCTACTGCGGCATTCGCGCCGGCAATCGGGCCATCGAACGCTACAGGATGACGGCCCCCGAGGTGCTGGCCTGCGCGGCCGAGGCCGTTGCTTTCGGCTTTGGCACCGTGGTGTTGCAGTCGGGCGAAGACGACGGGCTCGACGCGACGTGCATCGCCGACCTCGTGCGCCAGATCAAGACGACCACGCCGCTCGCCGTCACCCTGTCGCTCGGCGAGCGCGCGTTCGACGAACTGCGCACCTTCCGCGCGGCCGGCGCCGACCGCTACCTGCTGCGCTTCGAGACCAGCGACTCGGTGCTCTACCGGCGCATCCATCCGCCGCGCCACGGCCAGCCGGCACCCGACCGGTTCGCCTGGCTCGCCCAACTGCGCGAACTCGGCTACGAAGTGGGCAGCGGCGTCATGGTGGGCATTCCCGGCCAGACGTTCGAGACGCTCGCCACCGACATCGAACTCTTCGGCCGCCTCGACCTCGACATGATTGGCATCGGACCGTTCATCCCGCACCCGGGCACCCCGCTCGGGCGCGGCACCTTCGCGCTGGCCGACGACCAGGTGCCGCCGAGCGAAGACATGGTCTACAAGGCGGTGGCGCTGGCGCGCATCGTGTGCCCGCAGGCCAACATCCCGAGCACCACGGCGCTCGCCACCATCAACCGCGCCGAAGGCCGCGAACTCGGCTTGCAGCGCGGCGCCAACGTGGTCATGCCGAACCTCACGCCGCTCCAGTACCGCCGCAAGTACGAGATCTATCCCGACAAGGCCTGCATCGACGAGGCGAGTCGGCACTGCGTGGGCTGCCTCAGCGCCCGCATCGCCCGCATCG
>CAYRCM010000328.1:0-3939 GCA_964422715.1 uncultured Myxococcales bacterium
CGGCCGAGGGCCGCGAGCGCCTCGGCCTGCTGCGGCTCGGCGCCCGTGGCGGTCGCGGCCTCGGCAAGGGCGGCCTCGTAGGCGGTTGCGGCGGCGGCAAACTCGCCCGCGCCGAGGGCGGCGTGGCCCTCGTTCATGGCGGCCAGGTAGCGTTGCGGGTCGGCCATGCTCCCCCCCTTTGCGCCGGCGTGCGCGGCGCGCGCGGGCGCGGCAAGTGGCAAGCGGCGAACGGCACCCCATGATAGCCGCGGCCGGCCGCAGGTGCCACGCCCCGCACCCTCCCCGCGTGCGTCGGGGACCGGCGCCCTCAGCCCCCGAACGTTTCGCGGAGCCAATCGGCGAACGTCGGGTAGCGCAGTGCGAAGCCGAGCCGCCGACGCGTGGCGGCGGCATCGACCCGCCGCCCGAGCGGGCCGTCGCGCCCGGAGAAGGCGCACACGGGCGTGCCGGCGGCCGCGGCAAACGCGCGTGCGAGTTCGCCGCGGGCGACGGGTTGCAGGTCGGCGCCGAGGTACGTCGCCCCCCGCTCGCCCGCGCGCAGGGCCGCCACGACGAGCGCGGCTGCGTCGTCGTAGTGGATGAGGTTCACGAGGCCGTCCGGGCGGGCGGGCGATGTCGCTTCGCGGGCGTACACGACGTGCGCGCCGCGTTCGCGCTCGTAGAGCCCCGCGAGCCGCACGGCGCTCCCGCCCGCCGCGCGGATGGCCGCCTCGGCGGCAAGGAGCCGGGCGGCGCGCGCGCTCGTCGCGAGCGGCGCGGCCTCGGTGACGACACCGCCCGCCTCCTCGGCGTAGACCGCGGTCGACGACGTCATGACGAGGGCGCCGCGGCCATCGAAGAGGCGCGCCGCGCGGGCGGCCTCGGCGGCGTAGTCAGCCGTCTGCGAGGGAGGCACGGCGAAGACCACGTAGGGTGCGGGCGTCGCGTCGGGGGCGGTGCGCAGCCGGGGTACAAAGCCGGCGGCGCCGAGGTCTTCGTGACGCGCGGCACTCGCGGTCTCGACGGTGATTCGGGCCCCGGGCGCGCTGCGCTGCCAGAGCCCGGCCACGCGGGCGCCGAGCGTGCCGGCGCCGATGACGAGCAGATCGAGGTCGCTCATGGGGAGCCTCCGAGGGCGCCGTTGCGGCGCCGTGGGCAAGGTAGCGCCGGGCGCCCCGCGGGCAAGTGGCCCGGGGCCCGTGGGGAGGGGGACTTCGCGCTGGCCGGACCTTCCGGATAGGCGGCGTCCTGGACGGACGGAAACGCCGGCTGGCCCACGGCACGCGCGGCGGGTACAATGCCGCCCGTGGACGGACGCGCCGCCTCGGGCGCGCCGCAACGAACCCACAGCAATCGGGAGGCAGCATGCAGCCGCAGCAGCGCAACTCACAGGGACGCCCCGGTCGGGTTTGGGCCGGGCTGGCGACGGCTCTCTTCTTCATCGTGGGCTGCGGCGGCGGCGGCGCCACCCCACCCGGCGGCAACGACATGGGCGGGCGCGGCGAAACGCTCCTGACCGACCTCGGCGACGGCGGCGGCCTGCCCGACAGCGGCGGCCTGCCCGACGGCGGCAACCCCTTCGATTTCGCCTCGGGCGACACGGGCGACAAGCCCGACGCCCCAACCCCCGAAATCCAGGAATGCCCCGTGGCGGGCGGCTTCCTCTGCCCGTGCTCCACCAACAACGACTGCACGTCCGGCTGGTGCGTGTGGTCGCTCGACGGCAAGGTGTGCACGCGCACGTGCGTCAGCGATTGCCCCCCCGGCTGGACCTGCGAGCAGAATCCGGCGGCGCTGCCCGACCTCATCTACGTCTGCCTCCAGGTGCGCGGGGCGCTCTGCCGCCCCTGCGACAAAGACCAAGACTGCGCGTCACCGCTGTCCGACGTCGTCCACCGCTGCCTCGACTACGGCGCCGACGGCCAGTACTGCGGCGTCCAGTGCTCCGCGAGCGAGCCCTGCCCCGCCGGCTTCAACTGCACGACGGTGACGCTCGGCGACGGCAGCACGAGCGAACAGTGCAAGCCCGACGCCGGCGTTTGCGAGTGCACGGCCAATTTCTGGGGCGATTCCACGTCGTGCTACATCGACAACGATTTCGGCCGCTGCACGGGCCGGCGGCTCTGTGCCGAGGGCGGCTTCGAGCCGTGCACGGCCCCCGAGCCCGTGGCCGAAGCCTGCGACGCCATCGACAACGACTGCGACGGCGACACCGACGAAGTCGATGACCTCGGCACCGAGACGTGCGGGCTCGGCGCCTGCCGCCACAGCGTCCCGGCCTGCAACATGGGGCAGCCGGCGACGTGCGACCCCGAAGAAGGGGCGAGCGCCGAGACCTGCAACAACATCGACGACGACTGCGACGGCGACACCGACGAGGACTACGAAGCGAAGGGGGCCCCGTGCGACGGTCCCGACCCCGGCTTCTGCCCCTCGGGCCACGGGGTCTGCACCGAGGACGGCACGGGGGTCACCTGCGAGGGCGACGCCGACGGCAACATCGAAGACTGCAACGACCTCGACGACGACTGCGACGGGCTCACCGACGAGGTCGAAGACCTCGGCACCGACCCGTGTGGCCAGGGCATCTGCGCGCACGCGCCGCCGCGCTGCTTCGATGGCGAGTGGGTCGTCTGCGACCCGTTCGAGGGCGCCCGCGCGGAGTTGTGCAACGCGCTCGATGACGACTGCGATGGCGCCACCGACGAACTCGCCGACCTTGGTTCGAGCCCGTGCGGCCTCGGGGTGTGCCGGCGCGACCTGCCGAACTGCGTCGCCGGCGTGCCGCCGACGTGCGACCCGCTCCAGGGCGCCGGCCCCGAATGGTGCAACGCCCTCGACGACGACTGCGACGGCGAGACCGACGACCCCTGGCCGACGAAGGGGCAGCCCTGCGACGGCCCCGACACCGACGACTGCGCCCGCGGCACCCTCGTCTGTTCGAGCGACCAGCAGGCGCTCATCTGCGAGGGCGACGATCTCGCCACCGCCGAGACCTGCAACGCCATCGACGACGACTGCAACGGCAGCATCGACGACGGGCTCGGCGAAACGCGCTGCGGTCTCGGCGTTTGCGACCACATCCAGCCGCACTGCGTCATGGGCCAGTGGGTCACCTGCGACCCCATGGAAGGGGCCTCGGCCGACGACGTGCCCGACCAGGATCTCCTCGACACCAACTGCGACGGCATCGACGGCAACGCCGCCGCTGCCGTCTTCGTCGACCGCGCCGGCGGCAACGACGGCAACGCCGGCACGCGCGAGGCGCCCGTCGCCACCATCGGCCGCGGGCTCGCCATCGCAGCGGCCGAGGGCAAGGCCCAGGTCTACGTCTCGGTCGGCGTCTACCCCGAGCACGTCACCGTGGTGGCGGGCGTGTCCGTCTACGGCGGCTTCGACGCCTCACAGAACTGGGCACGCGACCCGAGCGTCACGGTCTCCCTCCAGGGCGGCACGACGAGCGTGGCCTGCCAGGACGTGACGACACCCACCGAACTCGGCTGGCTCACCATCGTCGCCGCGGCCAACCCGTCCTTCGGCGGGTCGAGCTACGGCGTTTTCGCGAACAATTGCTCCGGCCTCACGCTGCGCCATTGCACCGTGCGCGCCGGCGCGGGCGGCCTCGGCACGAGCGGCACCCCCGGCCAGAACGGCTCCGCCGGGCTCAACGGCGACACCGGCAGCAGCGCCTGCGAATACGACTACTGCATCGTCAACATTTGCGGCAGCTGCGCCCAGCCGGCCGGTGGCAGCGGTGGGTCGAGCCCCTGCGGCCCGAACGGCGGGGCGGGCGGGCGCGGCGGCACGAGCAACGGCAGCGGTCTGTCGGGTGCCGCCGGCACCGCGGTGACGGGCGGCGGCTCCGCGGGCACGGGCGGCAACGGCGGCTCCATCCAGAACAACGGCAGCCCGGGTGGCGGCGGCGGGCCCGGCGCGACGGGCGGCAACGGCAACGGCGGC
>CAYRCM010000329.1:0-3894 GCA_964422715.1 uncultured Myxococcales bacterium
AGCCGCGGGCGCCGCGCGGGGTCTTTGGCCCCCGCCTCGAACGCCTCGACGATGGCCCGCGCGGCCGTGCGCTGGGTCACGTCGGGCGCCGCCGGGGCGGTGCGCACGCCCTTCGCCGCGAGCAGCCAGGCGGCCCGCACGCGCACCTCGGCCGCGAATTGCGCCGCCGTGCCGAGCACCCGCATGCATTCCTGCGGGCTGTGGAAGCCCATGCCGTTGTTGGCGCTGACGTAGTCCCAGCGGAACTGGCCGCGCCAGAGCGCGTCGCGCAGCGGGGCGAGTTCGGCGTCGGCGGCGCCCGCCTCGACGCAGGCGGCCACGTCGAAATGCGCCTGCACGAGCGCGTCTTCGACCTGGGTTTTGAGCGCTTGCTGTTTGCGCTGCATCTCGGTGACGCGGGTGCGCACTTCTTCCTCGCTCCAGCGGTGGCAGACCCCGCACGAGGCGGCAATGTCGAGCAGCGGGCTTTGCACGTGGTGGTTCGAGAACTTGACCCCGCCCTCGGTGCGGTAGGGCATGTGGCAATCGGCGCAGGACACATTGCGGTAGGCGTGGATGCCGCTCTCGTACACTTCCCAGTCGGGATGCTGGGCCTTGATCATGCGCGTGCCGCTCACCGGGTGCACCCAGTCGAAGAAGCCCGGCCGCGCCGCGTAGTAGGCCTCCATCGCGTCGACGGTGGTGCCTTCATCCCAGGGATGCGTCAGGTGCGTGCCCTTGTGGCCGAACGTCGGCTCGCCGTTGGCGTTTTCGTCGGGACGGTTGCCAAAGTAGTACTCGACGTGGCACTGCGCGCAGACGAGCGAGCGCTTCTCCTGTTCAGTGGCCTGGTCGATGTCGCGGCCGCGGCGCTTGAACGCTTCGCGGATGGCGGGCCGGGCAACCCGCAGGTTCATCGTTTTCGGGTCGTGGCAGTCGAGACAGCCGATGCCATGCTGGAACTTCGGCGAGAGATCCTTCCAGGGCGTCGCGTAGAAGGCGTCGATGCCCAGGTCGTTCATGAGCTTCAGCGTGCTCGTGCCCTTGCAGCTCCAGCAGGTGCCGGGCTGCCCGGTGTCGCTGCCGTCGGCCCGCGTCGTGCGAAGCGTGTGCCGGATGTCTTCGGTGGCAAAGGCGTGCCCCCGGGCCTGTTTGTAGTCGCGGCTGAACCCGTAGCCGGCAAACAGCACGACCTGCCGCGGGTCTTCTTCGAGGTAGTCGCGCGGATAGGACCCGCCGAACGCCGTCCGGCTCTCGGTCTCCTTCGTACGGTTGAAGGATTCGAATTCGCGCGGGTAGTTCTGCCCGAAGCGGGCGTTGTCGGTCTCGAATTCGTCGAGGGCCACGATCGCGACCTGGGGCCGAACCGTTTCCCAGCGCCGCTCCATGATGGACACGACGAGCATGCCCGACACGAAGGTGAGCGCGAGCAACCCGACAAACAGCCCCCAGGCCAGCCACTGGCGGCGCCGGCCGGTCGTCGCGGGGGCGGTGCCGGCCGCGCCGGCGGCGGCATCGGGGGTGGAGGTGGCCGCCTGCTTGGCGTCGTGCGTTGGGGTCAAGGCGAATTCCTCCGTTGCGCCGGCGCGCGCGGGACGCCCGCCGGCCGGGGCTTGACGGGCGTCAGGCCGGCGGCCGGGATTCCGGGGCGACGCGCATCCGGCGTGCTCGACAGACTCTGGGCTCGACCGTGCGGCGTCTCGCGGTGGCACTCCCAGCACGGCCGCGTCGTGGCCGCGGCCCCGAGCGACGTGTGCATGACCGCGGCTTCGTGACAGCGCACGCAGTTTTCCTGCACCACCGGCGCCGAGTCGGGGTGCAGCCGCAACACCTGCGGTTCGCGCCGCAGCGTGAACACGGTGGCGTGGCGCAAGCCGTCCTTGGCGTGGAAGTAGAGCGTGCGCAGGGGGTTGCCGTGCGGCACATGGCAGTCGTTGCACACGGCCACGGGGCGGTGACTGCTGTGCGCCCAACTCGCGTAGTACGGGGTCATGACGTGGCAGTTGAGGCACGCGGCAGGCGCATCGGACAGGTAGCTCTGGGCGTTCGAGACCTGGAGCACGAGCAGCCCGACGCCCACGAACACCCCGGCCGCGGCCGCCACGGGCAGCCGGATGGCCGCGCCCACCGCGGCGCGGAGGCGACCGAGCGCCGTGAGCATGGTTCGCACGGGGCCGAGGGGCGAGCCGAAGCGCGCGGGCGGGGTCGGCTGGGGGCGACCGTGGGCAGGCGAAGGGGTCATGCGCGTCCGTCGGGCCGCCGGCTCTCGCCGGACGGGCCGGTGTCCGGGGGGGCCGACCGGCCGCCGCTGCGGCCGGTCGCATCCCGTCGGGTCTAGGCGCGCGGGCGCCGCCGCCGCAGGGTCAGGCCGGCCAGCAGCAACAGCACCGGTGCGCCGAAGGGCAGCCCGCCGGCCGCCGCGTGGCAGCCGCCGCCGCCACCACCGCCGCCGCCCTCGCCGTTGTCGCACGCCGCGGCATTGGCGCAGTCGGTGTCGGTGCAGTCGGTCTGGCCGTCGCCGTCGTCGTCGACGCTGTTGTCGCACACCTCGGCCGGGGGGGCCGCGCAGGTAGCGTCGCCGGCGCAGTCGGCGTCGGTGCAGTCGGTCTGGCCGTCGCCGTCGTCGTCCATTTCGTTGTCGCAGAACTCGGTGACCGGCGCGCAGCCTGCCTGGCCCGCGCAATCGCTGTCGTCGCAGTCGGTCTGGCCGTCGCCGTCGTCGTCGAGCGTGTTGCCGCAGATTTCGGCCGTGACCTCGCACTCGTCGTCGCACATGAAGTCGTCGCAGTCGACGTAGCCGTTGCCGTTGTCGTCGAGCCCGTTCGTGCAGTCCTCGGCGCACTTCGGGTCGCGGCCGCAGGCAAAGTCGGCGCAGTCGATGTAGCCGTTGCCGTTGTCGTCGATGCCGTTTTCGCAGTCTTCGGCGCAGCCGGGGAAGTCGCCGCACAGGAAGTCGGCGCAGTCGACGTAGCCGTTGCCGTTGTCGTCGATGTCGTTGTCGCAGATCTCGGCGCAACCCTCGACTTCGGCACACACGAAGTCGTCGCAGTCGATGTCGCCGTTGCCATTGTCGTCGAGCCCGTTGCTGCAATCCTCGGCGCAGTTCGGGTCGCGGCCGCAGCCGAAGTCGCTGCAGTCGATGTAGCCGTTGCCGTTGTCGTCGACGCCGTTCGTGCAGTTCTCAGCGCAGCCTTCGACTTCGCTGCACGCGTAATCGTCGCAGTCGACGTAGCCGTTGTCGTCGTCGTCGATGCCGTTGTCGCAAATCTCGGGCTGGCAGATGGCGGGGTCGTCCTGGCAGTCGAAGTCGGCGCAGTCGGCGTAGCCGTCGCCGTCGTCGTCGATGCCGTTCGTGCAGATTTCACCGGGGCAGGCCACGGGGTCTTCCTGGCAGTCGAAGTCCTGGCAGTCGACGTAGCCGTCGCCATCGTCGTCGATGCCGTTCGTGCAGATTTCGCCGCAGAGCGGGTCGTCGCTGCAGTCGTGGTCGCTGCAGTCGATGAAGTTGTCGCCGTCGTTGTCGACGCCGTCGTTGCAGATCTGTTCGTAGAACGCGCTGCACACCGGGTCGTTGCTGCAATCGCGTTCGTCGGCGCAGTCGATGTCGCCGTCGCCGTCGTCGTCGAGCGAGTTCGTGCAATCTTCGGGCGGGCACACGTCGGGCTGCTCGTCGCAGTCCCAGTCGGCGCAATCGGTGAAGCCGTCGCCGTCGTTGTCGACGCCGTCGGCACATTCGGATTCGAAGCAGCTCGGCTCGATGTCGCAGTCGAAGTCGTCGCAGTCGACGAAGCCGTCGCCGTCGTCGTCGACCGTGTTGTTGCAGACTTCGCGCGGGCAGGCCACGGGGTCGGTGTCGCAGTCCCAGTCGTCGCAGTCGGTGTAGCCGTCGCCGTCGTCGTCGATGCCGTCCTGGCA
>CAYRCM010000330.1:0-3876 GCA_964422715.1 uncultured Myxococcales bacterium
CTGCTGTGCCGCGGCCTCGCCCGACGCCGGTCTGCGCGGGCCCGCGGTGGCCTGGGCGCTTCTGCGGCAGCGCCAGACGGCCCCGGGGCCCGTGCCGGCCGCGCCGTTGCCGCTCTGGGCGCCCGATCTCGCGTTCGTGCCCTGTCGCGCCGATTGCCCGGCCGCGGCCGCGCGGTTCGCCGAGTGGCTGGCCGCCTTCGATGTGGCCGCGGCTGCGCTCGCGGCCGAGCGCGCCTACGTCTTCGGCCTCGACGTCGACGAATGGGTCGCCCTCGACCCGCTCGCCGTCGACGGCGCGGGGTTCGACTACGATCCTGCGGCGCTCGGCCCGGGCGACGAGCCGCTGCGGGCGCTCCTGCGCACAGCGCGGCGCGCCGAGGTCGAGGCGGCGCAGCTGCGGGTGCACGACGGGGCCAAGACCGTCGGCTGCTTCACGGCCGAACTCGCGGTGTGGCACGCCGCGCGTACCTGGGCGCCGGCCGAATGGGCCGAACTCGCGCGCGGGGTGCTCTTGCGTGAGGCCGTGGCGGGTCGAGCCCCCTCCGCCCCCGCCGGCGCCGATCCGAGCCGCGCGGTGGCGCCCGACCCCGGCGCGCCGTCCCCGCCCCAAGCCGACCCGCGTCCGGCCTGGGCCCGCGCGGCGGGCACCCTCTGCGTGCGCCTCGTGCCCGCTCAGGCCGCCCTGCGGGAACCCCTGTTCTTCATCGGGCGCGTCGGGCCGGACGACCGCTGCGCCTGGCGCGAGGGCGACATCGGGCTTTTCCACCCTGCGCCCGGGGCGGCCGCCGCCCCCGCGGCGTGGCTCACGGCCTGCGTGGCGGCACTGCGAGAGGCGGCGCGGGCCGTCGCCGCGCCCCCGGACGAGGCGAGTTGGCCCCGCTGGAAGGCCGCCCTCGCCTCCGCGTTGCGGCGGGCGGGGGTACTGCGGGGGTTCAAGTGTCAGGTGTCCCGGCTCGGCGCCGCGCCGAGCGCCCCCGCAAACCCCGGCCGCGACCCTGAGGGATGACGCGCCATGTGCGACGACACCGAAACCGGCATCACGTTGACCTACGACGACCCGGGGGACAGCCCGCCGCAGTTGCACACGCTCACGGTGCTGTTCTCGCTCGACGACACGGCCATCGGCCGCACGTGGGTGCTCGGCGACGAGCCGCTCGTGCTCGGGCGCAACTTGCCGCCGCCCAACCTCGGGCTCAACGACCCGTTTCTCTCGCGCAGCCACGCGGTCGTGGCCCCGGACGAGGCGCGCGGCGGCTACGGGGTGGTCGACCAACGGAGCCGCAACGGCACGTTCCTCGACGGCCGGCGCATCGGGGCCGACAGCCTCTCGCGGCCGCTCGCCATCGTGCGCGTCGGCGAGACGGTGCTCGCCTACCGCCGGCGCGTCGGCGGACCGTTCGGCGGCACGCCACCGAAGGACTGCCTGCTGAAGGGCGCAAGCCCGCCGCTCATCGCCACCCTGGCCGACGTGGCACGCGTGGCGCCCAAACGCTGGACGGTGCTGGTGCTCGGCGAGTCGGGTACCGGCAAGGAGCTCGTGGCGCGCGAGATCCATCGCCAGAGCGGTCGGTCGGGGGCCTTCGTGCCCGTCAACTGCGCCGGCATGCAACCCTCCATCGCCGAATCGGAGTTGTTCGGCCACGCGAGGGGCGCCTTCACCGGCGCCGCGGGAGACAAACGGGGGCTCATCGCTGAGGCCCGCGGGGGCACGCTGTTCCTCGACGAGGCCGGCGAGTTGGAGCCGACGCTCCAGGCAAAGTTGTTGCGCGTGCTCGAAGACCGTCTCGTGCGGCCCGTCGGCGCCACGCGCGGCGAATACGTCGACGTGCGTTTCGTGCTCGCGACGAACCGCGACCTCGGCGCCGCCGTGCGCGACGGGGCCGTGCGCAACGACTTCTTCGGCCGCCTGGGCCACGAGGTCCGGCTCGCCCCGCTGCGCGAGCGGCCCGAGGACCTCCTGCCCATCGTGTGCCATCTGCTCCTGCGCTACGGCGAAGGGCGCCACTTCCAGCCGACCGCCGATTTCGTCGAAGCGCTCGCGCTGCATTCCTGGCCGCGCAACGTGCGCGAACTCGACACCCTGCTCCAGCGCGCCGTGCTGCAGCTGCCGCAGGGCGGCAAACTCACGCGCGAATACGCCGCGTTTCCACCGCCCGCCCCCGAGACCGGTCCCGAGAGCCTCGAAACGCCCCTCTCGACGCCGCGCAGCGCCACCGCCGGCCCCGTGGCGTTGCCCCCGCCCAACACCGTGCCGAACGAAGCCGAACTCCGGGCACTCTTCGATCACTACGGCGGCAACGTGTCGGCCATCGCGCGGCACACGGGCCGCCAACGCGCCCAGGTCTACCGCTGGCTGCACCGCTTCAAGCTGCTGCCGCCGGCTCCGAAGGGCACGCGGTAGCGGCGCTCGCCAGGCGCGCCTCCGCTCTCCGGCACACTCGTTGCAAAGCCCCCCAACGTCCATCATGACGGGCCGTTCGGCCCCGCTGCGCGCGCGCCGCGCCCCGCGGGGACGCCGGCAGGAGGGGGGGCACCATGGGACTCACGCGACTCGACGTCCGACAATCCGAGCGCGCCGTGCGACCGCACACCCGGGCGCTTTCGGTCGCGCCGGCCGCGCCGAGCGACGAAGCGCGCCTCAAGGTCTGCATGCGCTGTCAGTACCAGGGCCACGAGGCCTTCTGCCCCCACGATGGCCTGCCGCTGGCGTTGCCGAGCCCGCTTCTGCCGGCGGGCGGCGGCGGCTTCATCGGCAGCATCTTCCACAAGAAATACGAGATTGTCGCGCTCATCGGGCGGGGCGGCCAAAGCGACGTCTACAAGGCGCGCCACACGCTGACCGGACACCCCGTGGCGTTGAAGATCATGCGGCCGAACGTTTCCCGCGAGCCGGCCATGGTGCGACGTTTCCACCGCGAGGCGCACGCGAGCACGCGGCTTGCGCACCCGCACACCATCCGGGTCTTCGACGTCGGGCGCTCCGAAGAAGGGCAGCTCTTCCTCGCGATGGAGTACCTCGACGGCCGCACCCTGCTCGATGTGCTCGGCGCCGAGGCCCCGCTCCCGCCGTTGCGGGCCGCGCGCATCGCCCGCGACGTCTGCCAGTCGCTCGCCGAGGCGCACGCGTTCGGCATGGTGCACCGCGACCTGAAGCCGGCCAACATCTTCCTGTGTCAGTTCGACGGCCTGCGGGACTGGGTGAAGGTGCTCGACTTCGGCATCGTGGCCTTCGTGAGCCCCGGGCCGGCCGAGCAGCGCATCACCGAGCCGGGACTGGTGCTCGGCACCCCGAAGTATCTCGCCCCCGAGCAGCTGCTCGGCCACGCGGTCGACGCGCGCACCGACCTCTACGGGCTCGGGCTCGTGCTGTACGAAACCCTCACCGGGCAGGCGCCCTTTGCGAGCGAACCGCACGGCCGCGGCGACTTTCGCCGGCTGCGCGTCGAGGCCCCGGAAGTGCCCCCGCGCGTGCAGGGGCGGGCCATCCCCGCGGCGTTGCGGGCCCTGGTCATGCGGCTGCTGGCGCGGGAACCGGCGCACCGCGTCCAGTCAGTCGAGGAGGCCGAGGAGGCGCTCGCCGCCGTCATTCGCCAACTCGAACGCGACGCCGACGACGAAGACCGCACGGCCGAGGCCGTGGCCGAACCGGGCGGGCCGGCGGGGGGTTCACCCGCGTCGGTGGCCGCGCTCGGGCTCTGCCCGACCCGGGCCTACCCGCGTGAGCCGGCAGGTGCCGCGCCGCCAGCGCTGCGCGTCGCCCTCGACGCGATGGTGAACGACCCGCTCGCGGGCGCGTTGCCCGCCACCCTGCCGCTCAGTGGCGGTCCGCCGCGGCCCGTCGGGCTCGGCGCGACCCGCGTGCTGCCCGACATCCGC
>CAYRCM010000331.1:0-3789 GCA_964422715.1 uncultured Myxococcales bacterium
GCAGCTGCACGGCCCCGGCCACCTGCAACGAGTTCACGGGCCAGTGCGAAACCGTCTGCACGCCGAACTGCACGGGCCGCGCGTGCGGCTCCAACGGTTGCGGCGGCTCCTGTGGCAGCTGCACGGCCCCGGCCTCCTGCAACGAGGTCAGCGGCCAGTGCGAAACCGTCTGCACGCCGAACTGCACGGGCCGCGTGTGCGGCTCCAACGGTTGCGGCGGCTCCTGTGGCAGCTGCACGGCCCCGGCCACCTGCAACGAGTTCACGGGCCAGTGCGAAACCGTCTGCACGCCGAACTGCACGCAGCGCAACTGCGGCTCCGACGGTTGCGGCGGCTCGTGCGGCTCGTGTCCCGCAGGCTGGTCGTGCGCCACGAGCCGCTGCGTCAGCTCGGGCTGCGACCTGCTGACCCAGAACTGCTCGTTCGGCGACGGCTGCTACCCCACCGAGACGGCGCCCGAATGCTATCCGTCGAGCGGCTTCGGCGAGGGGGTGCTCTGCGACTTCAACAACGACTGCGCGCCGGGCCTCGTCTGCATCCTGAGCGACAACCGCTGCCACCGCATGTGCTCGTCCGACGACTACAGCGCGCCGCGTTGCGGCGATTGTGCAAGCGGCTTCTTTGCGACGCTCACGGGCCTGCCGGGCATCGGCATCTGCATCGACCCGCCGGCGAGCTGCAACCCGCTCACCCAGAACTGTCCGCCGGGCGACGGCTGCTACATCACGACCGACGGCCCCGGCTGCTACCAGGCGGGCGACCTCGGCGCCGGCGCCGCGTGCTTCTACGCCAACGACTGCCTGCCGGGCTACCTGTGCGTCGGCGACGGCGTCTGTTCGCGCATCTGCGACCCCACCAACGTCGTCTGCCCCGAGGCCACGCCGCGCTGCAGCCCGCTCAACGACTTCCCAAGCTACGGCGTCTGCTACTGATGCCGCTCGTGCCCTTGTCTCCCGTCCACAAGTCGCCTACGCTCGCCGCTGGACCCCTGCAGGGCCAGAGGAGTTGCCGATGACGCCCAAGAGCCCGGTCTTCCCCTCTGTAAACACGCCCCCACCTCGCCCCTCGGCTCCGCCCTGGACGAGCATTCGCGCGGGCACCGCCGGCGTTGCGCCACGGCCCGCAGCGCCCCCAGCCGACATGGCCGCGCCGTGCGCCGAGTGCCCGACGGCCGCGTGCTGCCACTACGTGTCGCTCTACCCCTTCCGGGTGCGCACGCTCCGCGACCTCGGCCATGCGCTCTACGCCGCGCGCTTCGACCGCGTCGAGCTCGGGCTCACGAAGGACGGCGACTGGGGGCTCTACTACCGCTACCCGTGCCGCCACTTCGACCGCCGCACGTATGCCTGCCAGGCCTACGGCACACTTGCGCGACCGCTCCTCTGCACGCACTACGACGCCTCCGCCTGCCACTACCGCAAGACCGTCATGCAGGCCGCCGGAGCCGATTTCGTGCGCATCGACCTGCCGCGCCTCGAGGTGCTGGCGGCCGCCGTGGGGCTCGACGCCGCCGGCAACATCGCCACCTGGCCCGCGTTCGACGAACTCCAACGCGTGCTCGGCGCCGTGCCCGACCTCGAAAACGGCCCGACCGAGGGCCATCCGCCCGACCCCGGCTACGCGGCCTGGCAGGAACTTGCCCGGGGCGGCGCGGCGGCTGCCGCAAGCGCCGCGCCGCCACCGGCTGCCGCGGCCGGCGCCGACCCGTGTGCCGCCTGCGCGGCCTACTGCTGCCGCAATCTGGTGCTGCCGCTCGGCACGCCGCAGACGGCGGCCGACGTCGACGAAGTGCGGTTTCTGTTGGGCTTCGAAGGGTTGGCCGTGGCGCTCACCGACCACGGCTACCGGCTCATCGTGCAGACAGCCTGCCGCGCGCTCACCGCCGACAACCGCTGTGGGCTGTTCGACTCGCCGGAGCGACCGTTTCTCTGCAACGAATACGACGCGACGCGCTGCCACTACCGCATCGAGTTCGGCACCGCCCGACCCGCGGGCCACGTGCGTCTGCGCTACGAAGATTTTCCGGCGTTCGCCCGCTGCTTTCGCTTCGACGAGGCGGGCCGGGTGACGGCGGCGCCCTCGGTTGACGAACTGCGCGGCGCGGTCGAGTCCCAGGCCGGCGCCGGGCGCGCGGGTTGAGTCCCCGGCGGGCCCGCGCGGCGTTCGCGCCGCCCACGGCGATCGTGGCACAATGGGACGTCAGGCGCCCTTCTGCGGCGCCAGGAAAAGAGGCGCCCGTGGACAGCGAGCTCACGTCTCTCGTCGCCGTGGTCGAAGACGCCGAACGCCGGCTCACCGCCTTTCTCGCGGCCGACGCGGCCTGGCACGACCCGGCCTTTCTCGCGGCGCTCGCCGACCGACCGCAGCGCGCGCTGCGCCGGCTCTATCAGGCCGCGGCCTTCCTCTCCGACTGGCCGCGCACCGAGCCCGAGTTGTCCGCCCGCTTTGCACGCTCGCGCACGACCCAGCTGGCGCTCGAAGAGGCCCTGTCCGAACTCGCGGCCAACGAAACGCGCGACGAAATCTGGCTGCCCATCGACCGCCTGCGCGAGGCCGCCGAAGTCGAACACGCGGTGTTGCGCGACGCGGTCGGCGCCTTCACCACGACCCACCACGGGCTGCCGGCGGCGGTCGGCGACTGGCTCCAGTCGAACCTGCGCGCCGACGAAGCCGGGCTGCGCGACGGGCTGCAACGCTATCGGCGCCGCCGGGCGGCCTACGACGAGCTCGAACGCCGCCGCCACGCCACCGCCCCAGCGGCGCCGCCCGGGCCCCCTCCGGCCGCGCGCTCCGGGGGGCGCCGCGCAGCCCCGTCGCTGCGCGTGCGCCGCGCCCTCGCGCTCTTCGGGCTCGACGACAAGGTCGACGCCGCCGCCGTGCGCGCCCGCTACGAGGCGCTCACGGCCACCCCCGATGGCGGCAGCCGCCACGGCGCCCAGGCGCGCCGCCAACTCGACAAAGCCTACGACGTGCTGCGCCTCTGGTTTGGCGCATGAGCGCCCCCGCCGCGGGGCCGGCCGGGCCCTATGGGCTCACGGCCGAACACGAGGCGCTCTGCCGCCGCTGCGGGCTGTCCTGCCATTTCGGCTTGCCCGTCAACGGGCTTGCGGTGGCCATCCCGGGCCTGCGCTGCCGGTTTCTCATCGAAGACGGCCCCGGGCACTTCGCCTGCACCGTCTACGCCGACCGCTTTGCGCGCGCGCCCTGGTGTCGGTCGGTGGCCGTCGCCCTCGAAGAAGGGCTGCTGGCCCAGGACTGCCCCTACGCGCGCGGCCGGGCGGGCTACCGCGGCAAGGTGTGGCTGCACCGCCGGCTGCTCGCCCAGGTGCTGCCGGCCGTGCGCCGTCACCTGCTCCAGGTGGGGCTGCCCGAGAGCGTCGACGTGCCGCTCGCCGTGGCCTTCATGAACCGCGCCGATCCGAGTGTGACCCCCGTGTCCGTGGTGTTCGATGCCGCGGCACGGCGCTACTGGTTCGTCGTCGCCGAGGGGGCGCGCGAGCCGGCGGCCGCCGACGCCGAGCCGGCCCCGGACGAAGCGCGATAACCCGCGACGCCCCTACCCCGTTGCGTTTTAAAGGATATCGAGACGCCAAGGAGCGGACCCCCGAGGCGCCCACCGGCTACGCCGCAGCAGGGAGCGACGCCGGCAACCCAGGGATCCGAGGGAAGGCGACCGGGTGTCAGCGCCCTCGTTCGCCGCCGGGCGGCATGGCGCCGGGAAGCCGCTGCGCGGCGGGGGCCGGCGGACCGTCGAGCGGCCCGACGGCCGGCGGCCCGGCCGGCGGCCCA
>CAYRCM010000332.1:0-3743 GCA_964422715.1 uncultured Myxococcales bacterium
TCGCAGGCGCGGAAGCGCCGGGCGGCGGCCGGGTGCGGCGCGAGGTAGCCCGTGTGGCGCCCGTCGCCGGGCGGCCCGCCGGGCGGCACGAGGTACCACACGACGCCGAGGCGCAGCCGGGCGCCGGCCGTCCCCGGCGTGCCGCAGAGCGCCCGCAATAGCCCGTATTTGCCGAAATCGCCGACATCGGCGACGTAGCGGTCCTGCACGGGATCCCCCAGCGCCCCGCCGTGCTTGACGGGGGGCCGGCCGGCAGTGCAGCCGATGCGGCCGCGGCCGTCAAGCGCGAAGCGGCCGCGTGAGCGTTCCCGGGGGCTTGCCTTTCGCCCTTTCCCGTGTGACAAACGCGGGTTCACGGACGCGCCCCGGTGAAGCGTCGTCCGAGGAGGTGTTTCGATGTCCGATATCCGTCCGTTTCGCGGCTTGCGCCCCCGGGCCGACCTCGTCGCCCAGGTGGCGGCCCCCCCCTACGACGTGCTCAGTTCCGACGAAGCGCGGGCCATGGCGGCCGGCAACCCCATCTCGTTTCTGCGGGTGTCCAAGGCCGAAGTCGACTTCGGGCCCGAGGTCGACGTGCATGGCGACGCCATCTACGCGCGGAGCGCCCAGAACTTCCAGCGGCTCATCGCCGAGGGCGTGCTGGTCCGCGACCCGGCCCCGGCCTACTACGTCTACGAATTGACCATGGGCCGCCACGTGCAGCGCGGGCTCATGGCCGCGTGCAGTGTGGCCGAATACGAAAACGGGCAAATCAAGAAGCACGAACTCACGCGCCGCGACAAAGAAGACGACCGCGCACGCCACACGGCGACTCTGCGCGCCAACGCCGGCCCCGTGCTGTTCACCTACCGCGCGCGGCCCGGCATCCGGGCGCTCATCGCCGACGTCTGCGGCGCCGCGCCGGCGGTCGACTTCACGGCGGGCGACGGCATCCGGCACCGGCTCTGGGTGGTCGACGCCACGGCCACCGTGAACGCGCTGACGCAGGCTTTCGCCGCCGTGGACGCGCTCTACGTGGCCGACGGGCATCACCGCAGCGCCTCGGCCTTCCGCGTGCGCAACCTCATGCGCGAGCAGAACCCGCACCACACGGGCCATGAGGCCTACAACTACTTCATGGCCGTCATGTTCCCCGACGACGAACTGCAAATCCTCGGCTACAACCGCGTCGTGAAGGACTTGAACGGCCACGAGCCGGCGGCGTTTCTGGCGGCGGTGGCCGAGAAGTTCGTCTGCACGCCCACCACCGAGCCGGCCCCGCAAGTACCGCGCCAGTTCGGCATGGTCCTCGACGGCCAGTGGTATCGGCTCACCGCCCGGCCCGGCTCGTTCCCGGCCGACGACCCGGTCCGCGGCCTCGACGTGGCCATCCTGCAGGACAACCTGCTGGCCCCGCTGCTCGGTGTTGCCGACCCGCGCACCGACAAGCGCATCGACTTCGTCGGCGGCATCCGCGGCACGGCCGAGCTCGAACGGCGCTGCAAACTCGACAGCCGCGTGGCCTTTGCCCTCTATCCGGTGAGTGTGGCCGAACTCATGGCCATTGCCGACAGCGGCGCCATCATGCCGCCCAAATCGACCTGGTTCGAACCCAAATTGCGTTCCGGGGTGGTCGTTCGCAGCCTCGACGAGGCCAACTAGACCTGGAAAGGAGTCCCCGATGCTCATCCTCATCTGTGACGCGTTCGATGCTTCTCTGCCCGGCAAACTGGCCCGTTTCGGCGAGGTCACCGACGACATCAAGCGCCTCGGCGAAGCCCACGTGGCGCTCGTGCGCAGCAAGACCAAGTGCACGAAGGAATTCATCGACGCCGCACCCAACCTCAAGTTGATCGTTCGCGGCGGCGTCGGGCTCGACAACGTCGACAAGGCCTATGCGGCGACGAAGGGCATCGCGGTCAAGAACACGCCCAAGGCCTCGTCCATCGCGGTCGCCGAGTTGGCCTTCGCGCTCATGATGGCCGTGCCGAACCAACTCATCCCGGCCCACAACGCCATGCTCGAAGGCAAGTTCCTCAAAAAAGAACTCAAGCGCACCGAACTCTTCGGCAAAACGCTGTGCCTGATCGGCATCGGCAACATCGCCGTCGAGGTCGCGCGGCGCGCCAAGGCGTTCGGCATGCGCGTCGTGGCGTTCCGCAAGTCGGGCGAGCCGCATCCCGACGCCGAGGTCAAGCCGACACTCGTCGAGGCCGTGTCGGGCGCCGACTACATCTCGCTGCACACGCCGCTCACCCCCGAAACGCAGGGCATGATCAACGCCGCGCTCATCGAGCACATGAAGCCCGGCGTCATCCTCGTCAACACGGGGCGCGGCAAGTGCATCGTCGAAGCCGACGTGGTCGCCGCCCTCGAAAGCGGGCGCATCCGCGGCTACGCCACCGACGTCTGGACCTCCGATCCGCCGCCGGCCGACTGCCCGCTCCCGAAGGCCAAAAACGTCATCATGACGCCGCACATCGGGGCCAGCAGCAAAGAAAACCTGTTGCGCATCGGGGTCGAAGTCGAACAGATCCTCGACGCATTCACGAAGTAACCATCCGGTCGGCCGGGGGGTGCCGCGCCGCGCGCCCGCCCCCGCCGCCCGCTTTCTGGAGGACCCATCATGAAGCGCATCTTCAACTTCAACGCCGGGCCGTCCGCGCTGCCGCTTTCGGTGCTCGAACAGGCGCGCGACCAGTTCGTCGAGTTTGCCGGCTCGGGCATGTCCATTCTCGAAGTCAGCCACCGCGCCAAGGACTACGAGGGTGTGCACAACCGCGCGAAGGCCCTCGTGCAGGAACTGCTCGGCCTCAGCGACCGGTACGAGGTGCTGTTCCTCGGCGGCGGCGCCACCTTGCAGTTCTCGATGGTGCCGATGAACCTGCTCGCCGGCGGCAAGACCTGCGACTTCACCGTGACCGGTGCCTGGGCCAAGAAGGCCTATGCCGACAGCAAACTCATCGGCAACGTCAACGTCGTCTACGACGGCAAGGCCGACAACTACCTCAACCTGCCGAACCCGGCCGACGTGAAGGTCAACCCGGCCACCACGTACCTCCACATCACGTCCAACGAGACGATTGGCGGCGTGCAGTGGCCGTCGTTCCCCGACACGGGCGACGTGCCCATCGTGGCCGACATGTCGTCCGACTTCCTGAGCCGCCGCGTGCCCGTCGAGAAGTTCGGGCTCATCTACGCCGGCGCGCAGAAAAACGTCGGTCCGGCGGGCCTGGCGGTGGTCATCATCCGCAAAGACCTGCTCGAACGCTGCCCCGACAACCTGACGGCGTACCTCAACTACAAGACCCACGCCAAAGAAAACTCGCTCTACAACACGCCGCCGGTCTACGCCATCTACATCACGAGCCTGGTCCTCGAATGGCTGAAGGGCTTGGGCGGGCTGCCGGCGGCCGAACGCATGGCCGACGAGCGCGCCGGGCTCATCTACGGCATGATGGACAAGCACGCCGGCTACTACCGCTGCCCCGTGCCCGCGCACTGCCGCTCCAAGATGAACATCGTCTTCCGCCTGCCGAGCGAAGAACTCGAACAGAAGTTCATCAAGGAAGCCACCGCGGCCGGCATGGGCGGGTTGAAGGGCCACCGCAGTGTCGGCGGCTGCCGCGCGTCGGTCTACAACGCCATGCCCATCGAGGGCGCCAAGGCGCTTGCCGACTTCATGGACGCCTTCGCGCGCAAGAACGGGTAGTTCGTTTCCACCCCCGCGGGGCGCCTCGCGCGCCCCGGGCCCGTCCCGCCCC
>CAYRCM010000333.1:0-3740 GCA_964422715.1 uncultured Myxococcales bacterium
GCTTGCGGCCCCCGACGGCGCGCTCGCCGGCCTCGCGGTCGCCGCCCGGCTCGGCCAGGCGAAGCCGCCGTCCGCCGGGCCGGCGCTCGGCCGCCTCGAAGGTCTGCCCGACCCGCGACGCGTCGAACGCGCGCTCGCGGCCCTCGAAGCCGCCCCGGACGACCCTGAACGTGGGGCGGCCGTGGCCCGGCGCCTGCTCCAGGAAGCCGATCTCCCGCCTTGGGTGCGCGGACGCGCGGCGCTGGCGCTCTGGGCGGCGGGGCAGGCCGACGAGGCGGCGGCGGCGTTGAGCGGCAACGATCCGGCGCTCGGCGCCGTGCGGGCCGTGGTCACCGGCAAGGTCGAGCGCACGGCCGCGCCGGCCCTCTGGACGCTCGCGCTCAGCCCGGCCGCGCTGCCCCACGACCGCGCGCTCGCGGTGCAGGCCCTGGCTCTGCTCGCCGGCCCGCCCGTGGCCGCGCTGCCGGCCGCCGCCCCGGCCGAGCGGCTCCCGATCGAAGTGCAGCCGCCGCTCGCGGCCTGGCGGGGCCAGACGTTCTCGCGCGGCACAGCCTGCTCGCGCCGCCGCGACCACCCGCTCGAGGTGGGCACGGCCGAGCGGGTGCCCGCGCGGCGCCCATTCCCCGTGCTCGCGACGCTCGGCCCCGCGGCGGTGCCGACTCGGCTCGGCTGCCCCACGGGCGGGCCCTGGCAGTCCGAGACCGCCTTCATCGAGGTGCCGCCACACGCCGAACCCGCGGGCTACCGGTGCAACGTCACCGCGGGCGAGGCGGGGGCAGCCCCCCTCGCCGTCACGTGGTACGGACCCGACGGCGGCGCGCTCGCCCGGGCCGAGGTCACGCTCACCGTCGACCCGCCGCGAACGAGTGCGGCGGGCGACCCGCTGAGCCCCGACGAGCGCTACGCCCTCGGCACGGCGCTCGCGCGTGAGGGCGATGCGGGGGGCATGGGCCTGCTCCAGGCGCTGCTTGCCACCGACTGGTTGCTGCCGGGCCCCGTGGCCGGGGCGAGCGCGGCGCTGCTCGAAGGGGCGCAGAAGGGCAACGATCCGGCGGCGCTCATCGCGGCCTTCGAGGGCTACCGAGAGCGTTCCCGGACAGCGTCGCTCGAATTGCGCACGGCGGCCGCCGTGGCCCGCGCCTACGGCCAGCTCGGGGCGCACGCCCGCGCCGTGTCCGCCGCGCGGGTCGTGCTCGACGGCCGTTTCCGCGAGGAATTGCAGGCCATTCGCACGGTGCAGACGAGCGGCCTCAAACTGTCGTCGCTGCGACTCCTGCAGGAACTGCTCGAACGCTATCCCGAGGTCCCGACGGTCGTCCAGGCGCGCAACTTCGCGCCGTCCGTGCTGCTCGAAGTGGCCAACGACGACGGCGACCGCGGGGGCTACACGCGCGCCTCGTTGCGCCACACGGCGGCAGCCGAGCTCGCCCGCTTCCTGCTGCTGCACGCCGAGGAGCCGACGGCTCCCGAGGTGGCCGAACAGCTGCTCGACACGTTGCGGCTGCTGCGCGATCCGGCCCGTGCCGAGGCGCTCGCAGGCCCGCTCGCCGCCCGCTACCGCGAAACGCCCGGCGCCTGGCGACTGTCGCTCGCCGACGCCGAGGCGCGCTTCGCGCAGGGCCGCTTCGGCGACGCGGAGCGCATTTTGAAGGCGCTGCCCGACGACGCCGAGGCGGACGGCGCCGTGGCTCTCGAACTCGGCCGCGTCTACGAAGCGCAGGGGCGACGCGACGAGGCGCTCAAGCAGTACGCCGAGGCCGGCGAGAGCGAGGCCGGCGCGCGCGCCGACTGGCTCAACCGGCAGGCGCTCACCCTGCCGCCGTTGCTCGTGCTGCGCGACTGGCATCCGGCGGCCATCGAAGCCCACCTGCGGCCGGGCACGCCGGTCAAGGTGACCGCGTACCGCATTGCGCTCGAAAACCTGCTCCTGCGCGACGGCGGCGAGCCGCAACCCGACGGCGTGCGCGTCGACGGGCTGAAGCCCGCGGCCGACACGGCGACCAAGGTCGGCCCGGCCGGCGACGTGCCGCTGCCGCGCCTCGACACGGGCGCCTACCTGCTCACCCTGAGCATCGGCGAAGACACCTACCGCACGCTCGTCGTCAGAAGCGACCTGCGGCTTGTGCTCCAGGACAGCGGCAACGGCACGCTCGTCCAACTGAGCGACGGAGACGGCCGGCCGCTCGCCGATGCGCGGCTCTGGCTCTTCGGGGCGTCGCTGCCCGACCCGGCCGTCCGCACCGACGTGCTCGGATCCGCCTACGTCGACGGCGCCTCGGGCATCAAGGTGCTCGCCCGGTCCGGCGATGCCTACGCCTTCGAGGCGGGCAGCGGTGCCGTCGTGCAGCAGAACCGCCGCACCTACGCACCGAGTGCCGGGCCGCGCTACCGCGCCCCGAACAAGGGCAACATGCCCCTCGAACTCCAGCAGAAGAACGTCGACAAATACCAGCAGATGCTCGATTTCGAAGACTCGTCCATCAACATCCAGGCCCTGTAGCCCGCCACCCCGCTAGTGTACTGGAACGCAATTAGCATGCCCCTCTCTCCGGTCCTCGTCACCGCCGGCTGTGTTGCTCCTCCTCGAATTGGCGTTGCCAGTCCTTCGTCGTCGCGCCTTGCCGGCGGCGACGATCCCTCGGAGATAGGGTGCCGCCAATTTCGTTCCAGTACACTAATCCGTCACCCTCACCGGGATTCGCGCGCGGCTCCCGGGCCCGTCCCGGTGTCAGCCGCGCCGGTTGAAAGCCGGACGAAGCCCGGGCAAGATGGAGCGCGGTCTTCGGCGGAGGGCGACAACATGATACCAAGTTGCGTTCCAAAGGATACCGAGGCGCCGAGGAGCGATCCCCCGAGGCGTACTCCTGGTCCGTCGCAGGGGGGGGCGACGAAGGCAACAAAGGTATCCAAAGGAAGGCGACTTGGTATGAGGCGCAATTCGGCGGTCGGATGGGTGGTGGGCGTCGTTCTGGCGCTCCTTTGCGGCTTCGCCGCCGGACGTTGCTCGGGCAGCAGCGCGGGCCCGGGGGGCGCCGACGCGGGCAGCCAGAACGAAGACTCGGTCGCCGCCTGCACCGACCGCATCGACAACGACGGCGACGGACTGGGCGACTGCGCCGACCCCGAGTGCAAGGTCTTCCCGTTCTGCCAGAACATCATCTCCTGGGACGTGGTCGACGGCGGGCCGAGCGACACACCGGTCGGTCCCGGCGGCGACGCCGACGCTCCGGCCCCACCTGACCTGCCCGGCGGCGACTCGCCGAGCGACATCGCGCCTTGGCCCGATGCCCCGCTCGACACGCCCGGCGGCGACGGCCCCACCGGCGACGGCACGGGCGATGCCCCGCTCGGCGACGCACCCGGCGGCGACGATGGCGACGCGGCCGACATCCTGCCCGATTGCGCGCCGCAGTGTGCCGGCCGGCAGTGCGGTTCCGATGGCTGCGGCGGCTCGTGCGGCACCTGCCCCGGCGGCCAGACGTGCAACACGCTCGCCGGCCTCTGCCAGTTCATCTGCCAGCCCGACTGCTTCGGCCGCACGTGCGGCAGCGACGGCTGCGGCGGCACCTGCGGCAGCTGCCCCGGCACCACGCACTGCAACGAGGCCACGGGCCGCTGCGAAGGCGACTGCACGCCGGACTGCACAGACCGCCTGTGCGGCTCCGACGGCTGCGGCGGCACCTGCGGCAGCTGCACGGCCCCGGCCACCTGCAACGAGTTCACGGGCCAGTGCGAAACCG
>CAYRCM010000334.1:0-3698 GCA_964422715.1 uncultured Myxococcales bacterium
CGTGTCGTGGTCGCCCGTGTCGGGCGGCACCGTGTCGTGGTCACCCGTGTCGGGCGGCACCGTGTCGTGGTCGCCCGTGTCCGGCTTGGCGACGTCGTGGTCGCCCGTGTCGGGCGGAGGCTGAACGGTGTCGCCCGTGCCGTCGGGCCCGCTGTCGGGGGGTGCCGCGATGTCCTGGCCGGTGTCGTGCCCGGCTCCGTCGCCGGGGCCGGGACCGCCGCCCTTGCCCCCCGAGCCCCCGCAGGCGCTGAAGACAAAGGCCAAGAGCAACAAGCTACAGAAGAAAACACCGTGGACTCCGCGAAGCGACTTCATGAAGACCTCCAGCCCCCAAGGTTGCCGGCCCGCTTGACACGCAGCGGACCGCATTCCGGGCGGGCCGCCCGGACCGTTGCCCGTTGCCCCCGGCGGCGCGGCATCGGCCGAGGCCGCTTGTCGAGGCGAGCGCAGGGGGCATCGTAGCGGTTTTCGGCCGGCATGCCCAGGGGCCGCCCGCCGCGGGGTCAGCCCGACCGTGTAGAAAAATGCCTCACCGGGCGGAAAAGGGCGACGAACGGCCCGTGCCCCGGCCCGTGGCCGGGTGCGCCGAAGCCGCACCGCTGAGATTGGCAACCTGAGGACATTCATGGACAAACGGCTGGAGTCGGCGGCCCGTCGACCCGCCCTGGCACGGCCTTCGCACTCTCGGCGGCCGGTGCGTGGGACGCAAACTTTCGCGCCCGCCGGTTTTGGGAGGGTCGGGCGCAGGGGGAGGGACACAATGAACGCACGGACCTGGACACTGGGATTGGGGTTGGTCTTGTCGCTCGCGGCCTGCGGCGGACGGGACGAGGTGCCGGCGTATCGGCCGCCGGACTATCAGTCGCACTGGGACTATCCGGCCGGCGACCCGCGCAACCCGGACCCGGGCACGATCGACCCGGCGACCGGAGAGCCGTACGCGTCGCCGTGGGACGATCCGGCAAACGCGCCCGAAGGCGAGGCGACGCCGGCCGTGGCCACATTCGCGCTGAAGGCCGCCGAGAGCTGCGACGACGTGCTCAAGGGCTGGCGCGAGGCGGCCATCCGCGCCATGTACGAGCGGTTGCGGCAGGCGCGCGGCGTGTTCGTGAACCCGCCCGAGTGCTACGACGAGGAGGAAAACTGGGGCTACGCCGACGCCTACGGCTACGCCGACCTGTCGGCGGGCTACGAGGAACCCGTGGACGAGGGCGGCGGCGAGGACGGCTCGGCCGAGGGCGACAGCGCCTCGGAATTCTCGACCACGAACACCCAGGAAGCCGGCGTCGACGAGGCCGATTTTCTCAAAAACGACGGGGCCTTCATCTACATGCTGGCGAATGGCCGGCTGCACATCCTCGACGCCTGGCCGGCGGCCGAGGCCCATGTCGTGTCGACGACCGACGTGCCGGGCGAGGCCAAGCGCCTGTACGTCTACAACGACCACGCCGTCGTGTTCGCGAGCGCCTACGGCGGCTACGACCCGTACGGCTACGGATACGGCGACTGCAGCTACGGCTACGGCTGCCAGTTCATGGGCGACGGGCAGCCGCTGCTGATTTCGGTCTTCGACCTCGCCGACAAGGCGAATCCGCGCCTCGTGCGCGAACTGCACTTCTCGGGCTCGTACCTGAACTCGCGGCGCATCGGCGACATCCTGTACGCGGCCGTCACGTTCCAGGAACCGACGGCGCCGAATCTGCCCGACATGCCGGCCGAGCTCGAACGATACCGTTGGGCCTGCGCCGACGAACTCGCGGGCGCGCCGACCCTGCCCGAAATCGACCGCCAATTCGACGCATTGTTCGAGGAGAACCGCGCCCAGCTCCTGGCCATGGACGTGACCGACTGGCTGCCCGGGGTGTCCGACATCTGGTACGAGGGCACCGAGCCGGTCGAGCAGGAAACGGTGTTCGCCGACTGCGGCGGCTACTACCTCGACCAGGCCGACGAGAGCCGCGCGCTGCTGAGCCTCGTGTCGTTCGACCTGGCGGCCCCCGGGCCGCTCACGGCGAGTTCCATCCTGTCGGGCCCCGGGGCCGTGTACGCGTCGACCGAAGCGCTCTACGTGGCGGTCCCGCACGAGCGCTATGGCATGGACGTCTGGTACGACGAATGGGCGAGCGAAGACGAGGCCACGACCATCCACAAGTTCGCCTTCGAAGAGGATGCGGCCGGCACGCGGTACGTCGGCAGCGGCATCGTCGAAGGCCACGTGCTGAACCAGTTCGCGATGAGCGAATACGAGGGCAACCTGCGCATCGCCACCTCGAACGGCATGGTGCCCGACCCCGGGGTGCACAGCGCGGTGACCGTGCTCGGCGAGCGGGCCGGTGCCCTCGTCACCCTCGGCAAGCTCGACGACATCGCGCCGTCGGAAGACATCCGCGCGGTGCGTTTCGGCGGCGCCTCGGGCTACGTGGTGACCTTCAAGAAGACCGACCCGCTCTTCGTCATCGATCTCTCCGACCCGACCGATCCGCGCATCACGGGCGAGCTCAAAATCCCGGGCTTCTCAACCTACATGCACTTCCTCGACCCGACGCATCTGCTGACGATCGGCTACGACGCCGACGACCAGGGCGACTTCGCCTACTTCAACGGCATCGCACTCCAGGTGTTCGATGTCACCGATGGCGCGAATCCCGTGCAGTTGCACTACGAGAGCATCGGCACCCGCGGCACGTCGTCGGACGCGGCGACAAACCACTTGGCCTTCAACTACTTCGCGCCACGCGAGATGCTGGCCGTGCCCATGCTCGTCTGCGAAGGTGGCGGCGACGGCATGTACGGCGACCGCATGACCTTCAACGGCCTCATGGTGTACCGCGTGACCGTCGCCGACGGCTTCGAGTACGTGGGCGGCATCCCGCACGAGACGGCCGAGGATTCCGGCGAAGGCTACTACGACTGGGAGTGGGAGTGGGACTACGAACCGCAGTGCTCGTCGTGGTGGACCGAATCGAACTCGACCGTGAAGCGCAGCATCTTCATGGACGAATTCCTCTACTCGGTGGCGCTCGACGAGATCCGCATCTCCGCGCTCGGCGACCTCGAACACCCGCTCGCCATCCTGCCGCTCGAGTAGTGGCGGCTCAGACGCCCACCGCCCCGCGGGCTTCGGCCCGCAACACCCGCCCCGGTATCCTTGCTGAACGCAACTCGCGATCAGAGTTCGGCGGCGCTCAGTTCGAGGACGCTGACGCACGAGCGCCCGTAGAACCCGGTCAGGGGCGTGTATTCGAGCTGCAACGACCCGCTGTCGAGCGCCACGGCGGTGCGACTCGCCGAGCAGGGGTCGGACTCGATACTCCGGCCATACCGCGCGCGAACCTCGTCGCGCGTGCTGCCGACGCCCACTCCGGCCGCCGTGCGCCACGCATTGGGGGCCGCGGCGCGCACGAGCGTGAGCGCGACCGGCCCGGGCGGGTCGGCGCCGGCTTCGAAGGTAAGTTGGAGGCCGCGGTCGGGGTAGTGCCAGACCTGCGGACGCTCGGCGGCCCCGTTGTCGGCCGCGCGGGGGCGCTCGACGCGCGCCGGAGCGCCGAGCAGGGCCGCCACGGCGGCGGGCGTGAGGCCGAGGCTGAGCGGCCCGAGCGTGGGCGGCGGCGGGGCGGCGCTCGTGGCTGGCGGCGCGGCGACAGCGGTTGCCGGCGTGGCCGGCGGGTCGGCGGCCGCCGCCGCGCCGGCCGCCTCGG
>CAYRCM010000335.1:0-3693 GCA_964422715.1 uncultured Myxococcales bacterium
GTCGGGCCGGGCTACGACGTCGGCGCGCGGGGCCGTGTCGCCAGCGTCGGCGGCGAGGTCGAGCGGCGGGGCGTCGGGGCGGGGGCCGACATCGGCCGGCGGGCCGTCGCCCGTGGTGTCGCCCGCGGCGCTGTCGCCGACCTCGAAGACCCAGCCCGTGTCGTCGGGCCCGGCAAGGGCCGTGGCGTTGCTCTCGCAGCCGCCGCCGGTCCCTGACAAGAGCAGCCACACCGCACCGAAAGCAGCCTGTCGCACCGTCATGAGCGCCCTCCGCGTCGAGCCGCCGCGGGCCGGGCCCGCGCGCGGGCGTCATCATGCCCGGGCGCTCGAGGGCGTGCAAGGCGGCGCGGCGCGGCGCCCGCAGTGTCGGCGAAGCGGCGGGACGCCGCTTCTACAATCTCGGCCGCCGCAGGCCGCAAACACGAAACGCCGACCCGACGCCGACGCGCGAAGCGGCGTGGCGTCCCGCCGACGCCGGGTGAGTGGCTCGTGGCGCGGGGCGTTGACGCGGGCGGCCGCGGTTGTCGCCGGCGGGCCGTTCCCGTAGAGTCGGCCACACTCGGCTCGCGGCGCCCGCAACCCGCGGCCCGCGGGCCGCCCGGCCGCAGCCATCCCGCTGCCGCTGCGAAGGAGGACCCCGATGACCGCCGCCGCCCCGCTCTCTTCGACCCTCCAGGCCCTGGCCGAACTGCGCGAGGCATACCCGCTGACGGCGCGCTTCGCGCGCGCCTCGGCGCTCGTCGACGCCTGTCCCGCCGCCGAGCGCGCCGCGGCCCTCGAACGCGCCGCGAGCCTGTTCGAGGGCACCGACCCGCGCGCGTGCGGCGCCGAGTGGCCGTTCGTCGAGGCCCTCGAACGCGGTGCGGCCCCGCCGAGTGCGCCGCTCTGCCGCGCCCTCGAATTGCGCAACGACCAACGGCGCGGTCACGAACTCGACGCGGCGCGGCTCGCGGCGCTGGCGGCCCGGCCGGAACTCAGCGGCGTGCGCCGGCTCGTGCTGAGCGGCTTCCCGCTCGGCGCGGCGGGCGTCACGGCGGCGCTCGGCGGGGCGGGGCTGGCGGCGCTCGAAGACCTCGAACTGCTGTTTCTCGATCTGACGACGGCCGACTACGCGGCCATCGTCGCCCACCCCGGCTTTGCGCGCATCCGCCGGCTCCAGCTGTGGCAGCACGCCCCGGCCGACGGCGGGGTCTTCGCGACGGGCCGCGCCACGCCGCAACTGCGGCAACTCACCCTCAACGCGCACATGGTGCGCGACGAGGCGCTCGTGGCCATCCTCACGTCGCCGCACCTGCCGGCGCTCGAATCGCTCTATGTCGGCTCGAGCGGGCCCGACGACGCGCCGCCCGCGGGCGCGGGGGTGGCCCTGCCCGCGGGCGCGACGCCGTTGCCGGCGCTGCGCAGCCTGACGTTCGAGCGCGCGGCCGAGCGGCTGCGGGCGCTCGCGGCGCTGCCGCCGCTGCCGGCGCTCCGCGAACTCGTGGTGCTCTCGCCGCTCTACTGGCTGCCGCCGGCCGACGTGCAGGCGCTCGCCGCCTGGCCGGGGCTTGCCGGGGTGCGGCGGCTGAAGTTCACGAACCTCGGCCCCGAGGGCGCGCTCGCACTCGCCACCTCGCCGTACCTCACGGCGCTCGAAGAACTCGACCTGTCCGGCTGCAGCGTCGACGACGCGGCGGCCCTGGCTCTCGCCGCCGCACCGGCGCTCGGCCGGCTCGTGACCCTCGACCTCGGGCACAACAACCTCACGGGCCAGGCGGCTTCGGCGCTCCTTCGGGCCCCGACGCTCGCGGCCTTGCGCGACCTCAATCTGGCGCGCAACAACATCCACGGCGACGAACTCGCGGCGGCGCCCGGCCCGGCCGGCCTCACGCGCCTCTCGCTCGCGCGCAACCCGCTCGGGCGCAAGGCGGGGGCGGCACTCGCCGCCTCGCCGCGGCTTGCTGCGCTCGAATCGTTGACCCTCTACGGTACGGGGTTTGGCGACGAGGGGCTCGCGGCGCTCGCCGCTTCGCCGCATCTCGGCCGGCTCGCCCGGCTCGACCTCGACGAGGCGGGCATCGGGGCCGCCGGCTGCGAGGCGCTCGCCGCTTCGCCGCTGCTCGGGCAACTCGTCGAGCTCGGGCTGCACGAAACCTTCGTCGGCGATGCGGGGGCCAAGGCGCTCGCGGCCTCGGGGCGCGTTGCGCGCCTCGAACGGCTCGGGCTCTTCAAGGCCGGCGTGCGCCGCGGCGGGGCCCAGGCGCTCGTCGACGCGCCCGAGACGACGGCCGCCCTGCGGGAATCGCTGCTCCGCGAATTCAAGGTGACGCCCGGCGGCGGCCACGCGCCGAAGAAGCCGCGCCGCCCCGCGCCCGGCGCCGCCGTGGCGGCACTCACGCGGCCCGCGGCCCACTGGACGTTACGCCCGGCCGCGGCCGAAACGCTGCCGCTCACGGGCAGCCACGTGGGCGGCCTGCCCTACCTCGAAGGCAAAGACCGCTGGCCGCGCTGCCCGGGCTGCGGCGCGCCGCTCCAGTTCCTGTTCCAGGCCGACTTCGCGAACGACGCGCCCGGGCTCGGACCCTTTGCGCTCCTCACCTTCTTCTATTGCGGCGACTGCATGCCGTGGCAGGGGGTTTCCGACGACGCGCAGGGCTTCGCCGTGCGCACCTACCTCACCCCCGACGTCGCGCGGGCCAAGCCGGCGAAGCCGCCGCGCGAGCTCGAAGGCGAGGTCGTCCCGCACGCCGTCACGGCCAGCCTCGGCACGGCGTTTCCCGACGCCGCGGCGCTGCCGACCTACCTCGTGGGGGCGCTTGCCGGCTTTGCCGGCGACGAGGCGGCGCTGCTCGAAGAGGCCGCGCGCACGCTGCCGGCAGCGCCCGGCGGCGCCGCGCCGGCGACGCTCGGCGGCTATCCCGTCTGGATCCAGGCCCCCGACGTGCCCGTCTGCGAGCGCTGCGAGACCCCCATGGCGCTGCTCGTGCAGCTGCCCGACGAGCGCGGCACGCTCGGGCTGCCCTGCGGCGACGGCGGCACGCTCTACCTCTTTGCCTGCGCCAAACACCCGAAGCGCATCGTGCTGCGGGTGCAGAGCGGGTAGCGGGCGGGGGCGGGCGCGGTTGCGGGGGCGGGGCCCCGAGCGCCGCGCCCGACGCAGCAACGGAGGCTGACCATGGAGATCGGCAACGCACGCCGGCCGACCGCCGCGACGAGGGTTCTCTGATGGCGCCCGAAGAACGCGCCGGCGGGCGCGACCGCCCGGCCGCGGCGGCGGCGGCGAGTGCGCGGCGCGCCCGGCGCGAGCGCAAGACGGTCGGCGCCATGATCGCGCTCTACTGCCGCCACCGGCACGGCCCGGCGCCCGACCTCTGCGCCGACTGCCGGGCGCTGCGCGACTACGCGGAAGCGCGGGTCGAGCGCTGCCCGCTGCTCACCGACAAGCCCACGTGCGCGAAGTGTCCCGTGCACTGCTACAAGCCGGCCATGCGGGAGCGCATCCGCACGGTCATGCGCTATGCGGGGCCGCGCATGCTCTGGCGCCATCCCATCCTGGCCATCCTGCATCTCCTCGATGGGCGGCGCCGCCGCCCGCGGACGTAGCGCCCGGGCGCGGGCCGGGGCTCGGGCGGGGCGTGGGGCGGGGCTCGGGGCGTTGACCGGCACGGCCCAACCCCGCGCCCGACGGGGCCCGCGCGCCCCGCGCACGGCAGC
>CAYRCM010000336.1:0-3684 GCA_964422715.1 uncultured Myxococcales bacterium
GTGGCAGCGGCTTCGGCGCGGCCCCCGCTCCGGCCCCGGCGCCGGCGGGCGGCAGTGGCTTCGGCGCGGCCCCCGCTCCGGCCCCGGTTCCCGCCCCGGCCCCCGCTCCGGCCCCGGCCCCCGTGGGCGGCAGCGGCTTCGGCGGCAAGTAGCCCCCGGTCAGTCCGCCGCAGTCCCCCCGCCTCTGCCGTCCCAGGCTCCTACCAGTCCAGGCCGGCGGCCGGCGCCGCGGCGCTGCGATCGAGCCGCGCGGCCGCGGCTTCAAGACCCCACGCGATCAGCGCCCCAAAGAGCGCTCCAGCCGCATCCGCCATGAGGTCGTAGCCCGAGAAGCCTCGGCCCCAGCGGGCGTCGAAGGCCTCCTTGGCCAACCCGACGAAGGTGGCCACCCCCGTGCCGAACGCGAGCCGGGCGGCCCAGTGCGTGCGCGGCCGCAACACGGTGAGGCCGGTGCTGCCGAGCCCCGAGAGCGTGGCCGAGACGCCGAAATGTGCGAGTTTGTCCGGCCCGAACGAGCGATCGCGGGAGTTTGGGGCGGCCGCGGCCGCGGCGAATGTTTGACGCTCGACCGCGGGAAGAGGCAAAGCCGTGGCGGGTGCCACGGGCCCCGCGCTCCAGACCACGGCGGCACAGACGAGTCCCAGGACGACGCGGGCGGTGAACGTGGGCGCGGGCACGGCGCTGCCTCCTCGGCCGCCGGCCTGGCCGGCCGGCCCCCCGCGCCACCGTAGGCCGAGCCCACCCGGCCGTCAATTCGGCGCGCGCCGGGCGACGGCGGCGTCCGGCCACCCCGCCCCACGTCTGGAAGCGGTTGCGAAGACGCGAAACCATGCCGCCCGGCCCCAATTCCCCACCTGCGACTTGGTCCGAGCGAGTGGAGGCGGGTCCAAGTGCAAGGAGGCAAGCCGATTTGGGCGGAGGCGTGGCAGCGCCACGTCGAGCACCAAGTTGGCGCAGCCGACACCGCAATCGGGCCCGGATCCGCTCGCGAAACGGGAGGTAGGTGGGGAATTGGGGCCGCCCGGGCCTCTTGCCAGGCGCGCACGGCTGTGGCGTACTGTGGCGCGTTCGGGGTCCAAGACACCCCACTCGGGAGAACCGGACGCAATGAAACGCCACCCCACGCGCCCATGGCTGACTCTTGCGGGGCTCGTGGTCCTCGTCCCGGCCTGCCTGGACGAGGCCTACGACTTCACCGCCGTCGAGCAGCAACTCACCCGGCCGCACACCGAACTCACGTATCTCAAAGACGAAGCCGAGCGGTACGTGTTCCTGCACGGCATCAACGTGAGCGGCAGCACCAAGGTGCCCACGACGGCGCCGAGCCTCGAAGCCCCCGACACGCCGTTGACCTACATCGGCAAGCCCTTCCCGCTCGAAGACGCCGACCGCTGGCTGCAGCAGTTGAACGACCTCGGCTTCAACTCCATGCGCCTGCTCATGATGTGGGAAGCGGTCATGCCGGGCTGCCCGCCCGACGCGCCGGCCGGCTGCCGCGACGACACCTACATCGACGCGGCCTACGTCGCCTACATCGGCGAAGTGGTGCGCCTCGCGCGCGACCACAACATCTACGTGCTCATGGACATGCACCAGGACATCTTCAGCCGCCACCTCACGGTGCGCTACAACGAAGACCCCGCCACGAGCGTGCGCGAGGCCATCGACGTCGAGATCCCGAAGGGCGGGCTCGAAGAGACCATCCTGTCGCTGCTGCCGCCGTACACCGACACCGTGCAGGGCGACGGCGCGCCGCGCTGGGTGGTGCAGGCCTGCATGCCCGAGAAGAACATGGACTCGCCGAATTGGGGCATGCCGCGGCTGCTCGGCGACCTCAAGGGCAACCCCGCGGCCATCGCCTCGCTCGTCGACGTCTACACCGAACTCATGGCCGACGAGGGCGGCGCGTTCACCATTCCGCCGTGGCTGCAGTACTTCATGGCCAACGTGCCCGACCCCTACCCGGTCACCGACACGTCCGACTTCCTGCCCTGGACGTTCTGGGGCATCGACGTGGCGCTCTCGGTCGACACCGGGCGTTGCTTCGCCTGTCTGTTCGCGGGCGACAAGGCGTTTCCGGGGCTCACCGGCCCCGACGGCCAGACCGACATCAAGACCTACCTGCAAGACGCCTATGCCCGGGCCTGGACCGCTATCGCCGAAGAAGTCGGCGGCGAGCCCAACATCATCGGCTACGACATCATCAACGAGCCCGTGGGGGTGTTCATCTTGCTCTCGGTGGCCACCGCCGTCTTCGAACTGGGCCTCGATCAAGACGGGCTCGAAGCGTTCCTGGCGGGCCTCGTCGGCGACGCGCTGGCCGACGACCTGGCGCGCGTCATCGTGGCCTTGCGGCTCGTGCCGCCCACCGTCGACGACCCGGCCGAAGCGGCCGAACTGCGGCGCCAGTGGGGCCTCGAACACGCCGATCTCTTTGCCATTCTGGGGCTCAACTACGGCCTCGACGAGAACTACCTGCAGCCGTTCCACGCGAAGATGGGCCAGGCCATCCAGCAGGTCGACCCCGATGCGGTCATCTGGATCGAGCCGTCGGGCTCCGTCGAGGCGCTGCTCGGCGGCGGCGGCCTGCCGCAGTGGGAACTCAACATGACGCGGCCCGAGGGCCTGAACCAGGTCGTCTTCGCGCCGCACTGGTACCCCGACATCTACCCGTACCTCGGCTTCAACCAGAAGCCGCGCGACTTCAAGATCGACGAGATCCGCTTCCGCGACTACACCGAAGGCCTCGAAGGGGCGCGGCGGCGGGCCTGGTACTCGCTCGGCAACGTGCCCGTCGTGTTCGGCGAATTCGGCACCTACTTCAACCTGCGCACCCCGATCGAACAGCCCGACGGCACGGTCGAACTGGTGTCGCAGGTCGAAACCGGTGTGTACGACCTGTCGAGCCACATTCTCGACAACTACTACGAGAACTTCGAAGCCCTCTTCCAGAGCCGCATGCTGTGGTGCTTCTCGCCCGAAAACGACGCTCACTACGGCGACCTCTGGAACAAAGAAGACTTCTCGGTCATCGGCCCGCCCGACGCCAACGACCAGCGCAAGCCGCGCGGCGAGCGGGCCTTTGCGCGGCCCCACGTGCGCGCCCTGTCGGGCAAGCCCATCTCCACGCATTTCTACTCCGACTACCACTACTTCGACCCGCACCGCTTCGTCGTCGACCCGCAGCGCGAATTCGAGTTGCGCTTCCAGAGCAAGGAAACGAACGCCCCCACGGTCGTCTTCACGGCCGAGCAGGTGCAGTACCCCGAGGGCTTCTACGTGTGGCTGTCCGACGGCTACGCCATCTACGACGCCGAGCGGCAACTGCTGTACTTCTACCCGACCGTCGAGACCCCCGGTCACGAACACTGGGTCCGGCTCCTGCCGCCGCTGCCGGGCCAGCAGATGACGGGCTGGAACTACTTCTTCCGCGGCGCCGACGCCGTGAGCGGCAAGTAGGAGGACCCCATGCAAACCACCACGCTGCGTATCGGGTCCTCGGTCCTTCGCCTCCTCGTCGCCGGCGCCTGCCTGCTCGGGTGGGCCGCGTCCGCGACGGCGGCACCCGAGCCCGCGGCCGAGACGGCCGTGGCCCCGGCCCCGCCCGAGCCTGAGCCGGCTCCTGCGCCGGAGCCCATCCCCGCACCCGAGCCGGAGCCCGCGCCGGCCCCCGCGCCCGCGCCG
>CAYRCM010000337.1:0-3581 GCA_964422715.1 uncultured Myxococcales bacterium
CGCCGGCCGGCGCAGCCGGGTCCGGGGCCGCCCGGCGCGAGCGGCGCAAGAGGCGCGCGAGCAACGAATGGCGGGGCTGCCGCACGGCGGCCTCCTCCTCCGCGGCGTCGCGAGACGCGCGCGGGGACGCTGGTCAGCGCAAGTCCGGTGCGTCCGCGGGCGTGCGGGGGAAGAGTTCGCTCTGCACGGGTCCGCGCAGCACGAGCCGGTCGGCCGGCGGCTCGTGGATGGCCCGCACGATGCCGTCGATAGCGCTGGGGCTTCCGAGGAAGTCGATGTCGGTCGTGTCGACGGTGACGAGCGGCGTGCCGCGCATGTGCGCGAAATGCCGTTCGTACGTGGCGGCCAGCCGGCCGAGGTACTGCGGATCCATGTCGCGCTCGTACGGCCGGCCGCGCCGCCGGATGCGGTCGAGCAGCACGTCGAGCGGGGCCGTGAGATGGAAGACGAGGTCCGGCTGCGGCACCGAGCGCTGCAGGATGCCGAACAGGTGGTCGAACAGCCGGAATTCGTGGTCGTCGAGCGTTTCGCGGGCGAACAGCAGGGACTTCTCGAAGAGGTAGTCGCCGATGGTGTACGGCGAGAACAGGTCGGCCTGGGCGACGCTCTCCATCTGCCGGAAGCGGGTCAGTAGAAAGAACATCTCGGTCTGGAACGCGTAGCGCGCCCGATCCCGATAGAACTCCGAAAGAAATGGGTTTTCCTCGAATTGTTCGAGCGCCGTGCGACACGCCAGGCGCCGCGCGAGCAGGTTCACCAGCGTGGTCTTGCCGACGCCGATCGGCCCTTCGATGACGATGTAGCGGGGACGCCCCCCGCGGGGCAGCGGCACGGGTTCCATGGGCGGGGGGACTAGCCGGATTCGCCACGCACGTCAAGCCCGCACGGGCGGCGCGGAGGAGGCTGCCGGCCCCGCGGCAACGGCCGACCGCAGTCGGCCGATGGCCCGCAGGTGCAGGCGGCTGGCCTGGGAACGGCCGACCCCGAGTTGGCGTCCCGCTTCGACCACCCCCCGGCCCTCGCGGTACACGGCCGTGATGAGTTGACGTTCGCGGGCGGGCAACGTCTCGATGGCCCCGCCGAGCGTGTCGAGGATGACCTCGCGGTGGCTGCGGGCCTCGAGATCGACCGCCGGTGCGGACTCGGGCCGGCCGACGGCAAGCGCCTCGGCGGCGGCATGGCCGGCGTAGCGGCTGCACGCCAAGACCGCGGTACGGGTGGCATAGGCGCCGTTCGCGACGCAGGGCAGGGTGCCGTAGATGCCGGTGCGTTCCGCGACGCCGTCGAACACGTCGTGCCGATGCCGGCCGGTCAGCAGCCGGGTGCCGTCGCTGACCCGCCACTGGATGCGCGGAATGGCGTAGGCGGGGAACGGCACGCCGGTTTCGGGCCGGTAGCTCTTTCGCGCTTCGAGCAGCCCCAAGTAGCCGTAGGACTCGAGGTCGCGCCGGTCGACGCCGTACGAGTAGCGGCGGGCGCGGCGGGCGGCGAGGACCCGCACGTACGGCTGGAATTGGGCGAACGACGCTTCGGTTGGGGCGGGGGCGTTCTGCATGGCGGCGCTCCTTCGGGGAGTCCCCGGGTCGGCGGACCGCACGTCTTTCGTGCCGTCCGCGCGCCCCACCGAGCGCAATCGCCGTGCCCCGGCGTCCGGCAGCGGCCTCGGGCTGGCCCCACCGCCATTGCATCCTGATTCAGATCTGGGACTTATCCGTGTCGACGAGGCGCCGCCGGCAGCGGCCGGCGACCGCGGCGGGCCGGGATTGGCGGCGCGCCGAGTCCCCAGCCCGAGCCCCTCGGCCGGGGCTCGCGGCCGCGCCGTTTGGGGGGGAGCGCACGCCGCCCGGCCCCGTCCCCACATTTGGGGTCGGCGCACCCCACCAGCCCGTCCTTTGGCGTCGGCGGGGTTTGACCGCGGGGCGCCGCCCCCGTAACATGCGCCCGGTCGAGGAGGACCATGGCCGAACGCCCCCTCATTCTGGTCACCAACGACGACGGCATCCACGCGCCGGGACTGGCGGCGCTCAGCGATTTCGTCGCCGCGCGTGCCGATGTGCTTACGGTCGCGCCTGCCGGCGAGCGCTCGGCGACGAGCCACGCCATCACGCTGCGCAGGCCCGTTACGGGGCAGTGCCTCGCGGCCGACCGGTGGGCCATCGACGGCACGCCGGCCGACTGCGTGTACCTCGGCCTCGTGCACCTCGCGGAGCGGCGTCCGGCGCTGGTGGTCTCCGGCATCAACCCGGGGCCCAACCTCGGTTTCGATTCGCTCTATTCGGGCACGGTGGCGGCGGCCGTCGAAGCGGCCATCCACGGCGTTCCGGCGCTTGCCTTCTCGGTCGAAGAACCCCCCGCCGCGGGCTACGGCGTCTACGCCGAGCCCATCCTGGCGCTCATCGACCAGGCACTTTCCGCGGGGCTGCCCGGCGGCGTCGTGCTCAACGTCAATTTGCCGCGGCCGCAAAACGGCAATCCGTGGCGCTACCGGCTCGTCTCGTCGGGCGGGCCCACGTTCCGCCTGCGGGTCGTCGAAGAGGCGGCGGGCAACGGCGATCGGCGCTTCTGGCTCGGCAGCGCCGACCGCGTGCCGCCCCAGGGCCACAACACCGACACGCGCACGCTCGCCGATGGCGTCGTGGCCGTCACCCCGCTGCGGGCCAGCCTCGACGACGAGGCCCGGCAGCGTGAGTTCGGCGACTGGTCGCTGTTCGGCCAGTAGCCAGGAGGTCGTCTCCCGTGGAATCCATCGCGCGCTGCATTCGGGCCATCCCCGATTTCCCGAAGCCCGGCATCCTCTTTCGCGACGTGACCCCGTTGCTCAACGATCCCGAGGCGTTTCGTGCCGCGCTGGCGCTTTTCGAGGCTCGCTACCGCGACCTCGGCATCCAGCGCATCGTGGCCATCGAGGCCCGCGGGTTCCTGTTCGGCGCGCCGCTCGCCGACCGCCTGGGGGTCGGGCTGGCCATCGTCCGCAAACCGGGCAAACTGCCCTACCGGTGCGTCTCCGAGACCTACGCCCTCGAATACGGGCACGACACCATCCAGATGCACGTCGATGCCGTGCAGCCCGGCGAGCGCGTGCTCATCGTCGACGACCTGCTCGCCACCGGAGGCACGGCTGCCGCGGCCGTGCGCCTCGTGCGCAGCCTCGGGGCCGACGTGGTCGAATGTGCCTTCGTGGTCGAGTTGGCCGGCCTCAACGGGCGAGCCGCGCTCGGGGCGACGCCCGCCCACGTTCTGCTCTCCTACCCCGGCGCTTAGTCCCGCCTCGTCGGGCAAGCCGCGCGGAAGCCTTCGCGCGGCTTGACGGCGTGCGGGCCTTGGGCCACCATGACGGCCGTTCGCCCCGAGCCCCCGTAGCTCAGGCGGATAGAGCCGGGGATTCCTAATCCCTGTGAGCCGCAGGTTCGAATCCTGCCGGGGGCGCCCGTAGCCATCCCCGTTGCGACCGTTGCTGGGGTCCTGCCCGCCAGGGTGACCCCTGCGCGGCGGTTGACCCCCTTTCGCACGCGGTGCTAGACTACGACCGCGATTTTTTGCCCCTTCGGCGAGGCCAAATTCCATGCTGTTTTCTTGCCCCC
>CAYRCM010000338.1:0-3576 GCA_964422715.1 uncultured Myxococcales bacterium
AGTTGCAGCGCGGCCGCGGCGAGCGGATCGATGTCGGCCGCCGTGACGGCCGCGGCACCGGCCCGCGCGGCGGCGATGGCGGCGATGCCGCCGCCGGCACCGAAGTCGAGCACGGTGCGCCCGGCGACCGTCTCGGGCCGGTCGAGCAGATAGCGCGCGAGCGCCTGGCCGCCGGCCCAGGCATAGGCCCAATACGGCGGCTCGGCCGGTACGGCGAGCACGGCCTCGACCTGCTGCCAGAGGGCGATGACCGGCCCACCGAGCCACAGTTGCAATTCGGGCACGAGCGGCGGGCGCTGGACGGTGGTCGTCTGCCGCACGAGGGCGGCCCAGTCGGGGGCGCCGCGCGAACGGGCGGGACACGCGGCGGAGGCAGGCGGAGCGTCCATCGCGACCTCGATGAGGCGGCCGGCGGCCGCCCAGGGCGCGCCGCGGCGGACGGCTACAGCGGCAGTTCGAGGGCGGCCTGGAGCGCCACGTCGACGGCCGCGTTTTCGACGTCGGCGACGAGCGCCGGGTCGGCAAACGGTTCGTCGTCGCCGATCACGGCGAGCACGGCGCCGCTGCGCACGAAAGCGCCGACGGGCGGCTTCGTCGCGAGCGGCGCGATGCCGGTCGAGTGCACGTCGCAGAGCACGAAGAGGTGGGCAGCTTCCATCTCGGTCGCGAGCACGCGCATTTCGCGCAGTTGCCGCATGTAGTCGTGGTTTTCGGCGCGCCGCGGGCCGTGTTCGAATTCGAGCCCGTAGAGCGAATCCTTCGAATGCACGACGCCCTTGAAGGTGCGCGCCGCGTACCCCTTGCGTTCGGCCGCAGTTTCGAGGGCCGCGAGCACCACGGGGTCGGCGATGGACGGGTATTCGCGCACGATGTAGCGGTCGGAAGCCCCTTCGTCGCGCACGGCGCCCGTGGCGAGCACGAGGTGGCCGACCCGCACGACGTCGGGCCGCAGCGAGCCGCAGGTGCCGACGCGGATGAAGTGGCGCACGCCGAGCAGGATGAGTTCGGTGACGACGATGTCGAGGCTCGGGCAGCCCATGCCCGTGGCGACCGCCCCGACGTCGACCTTGCGGCCGCCGGCTTCGAGGTGGCCGAGGTAGGCATTGAGTTGCCGGTCGCTCGGCCGCTCGAAGCGCCCCGCGAAGCGTTCGCCGATGCGCCGCGCGCGCCCGTCGGAGCCCGGCAGGAAGAAGACGCGCCCCGCGCCGCCGTTTCCCGCGACGTCGGCGGCGTTGAGGGTCAGATGGTATGGGGTGAATTCGGCGCCCATGGGCTCAATCCTCCAACGCCGCGAAGGCGGCGAGACGTTCGGCGGCCACGTCGGCAAGCGCCTTCGGGTTCGCCGCGGCGGCGGCGAAGGCCGGCGTCCAGCGCCCGAGATAGGCATCGTAGAGGGCGTTCAACTCGGCATCGGGGACACCCTGCCAGGCGGCGCGCTTGGCGGCCAGGAAGGCCTCGCGGCTCGCATATTCGGCTTCGGGCCAGCGTTCTTTGAGGGCGGCGGCAAGCGAGAAGCCGCCCGCCGCGAGCGCCGCGACCTTCTGCCAGTAGTCGCGCACATCGTGCACGTATTCGGGCAGGTCGAAGGCGCGCGAACCGGCATCGTAGATGGTGCAGCGTTCGAGCGGATAGGCCACGCGTTCGTACTGCGACGCCTCGAACTCGGGGGAGAGCGGGCAGTTCTTGCGGATGAGGTCGGTGCCGGGAATGCCGATCTGGAGACCCGTGCGGCTGTCGACCAGCCGGAACTTGCCTTCGAGGTACACGATGACGGTGCCCCGGTAGTCGGGAAACGCCGCGCGGAAGCGGGCATCGAAGGTTTCGAGCTGCTTCTCGATCTTGTGGCAGCCGATCGTGAAGAAGATGAGCCCGCGGATGGACGAGCCGATGTCGCCGATGTGCTGGGCCAACACGTCGAGCCCGTTTTCGACCGTGACGCCGGTGGCCACGACGTCGCCCATGACCATGACGGCGTCCTTGGGGATGACGAGCTTGCGGTACATGTCTTCGCGCACCGCCCAGCGGCCCCCGACCTTGTAGCGCTGCGAACTCATGAAGGCCGACGAGTGGCGGTTGATGCCGAAGGCCTCGTGCAGCGCGTTGCGCAGGTCGAAGTTGAGCCCGCCGCGCAGGAAATTGAGCACGCACACGCGTTCCTGCGGCGCATCGGCGATGAGGTCGCGAAACGGGGCCCGGGCGAGCGCTGCGACCATGGCCCGGCGCAAGGCGTCGGTGTATTCGCAGCCCAGCAATTCGGGGCGGTTGCAGATGTCGCGGCTCCAGGGCGTGGACACCACGTAGCGTTCTACGGCCGTCTGGAAATCGCCGCCGATGGCGTAGTACGCGGCATCCTCATGGCTGCTGACGCGGCTGAGTGTTTGCATGGGGTGGGCTCCTTTGGGCCGACGCGATGCGTTACGGCCCCTCTTCACCACGAGCCCAGGCCGCTGTCAATCGGTTTACTCGCCGGCGGGCCCGGGCGGCACGGGGACGCCGGCCTGCCAGAGGGCGTCGGCGTACTGGCCGAAGGCGGCCCCGAGCGCCTCGTCGCGCACGCGCAGGCCCGCTTCGTAGTTGCGCGCGAGCCCGCTGTAGCTCCAGTTGGCCGAGCCCACGACGACCTGGTCGTCGGCGACGAGCAACTTCGCGTGCGTCACCTGGGCCGGGCCGTCGAAGCGCACGTCGATGCCGCGCGCCTGGAGCAGGGCCGCGGCGTGCAGGTTGTGTTCGGCGACAGGGGCGTAGCTCGTGCCGTCTTCGAGGACCACGCGCACGGCGACCCCGCGCGCGCGGGCGGCGGCGAGGGCTTCGAGCAGTTCGAAGGGCGGCCCGTCGGTGTAGCCCTCGCTCAACGCAAAGGCGTACATCACGACGTCGATGTGCGTGTTGGCCTCGGCAATGGCGGCGAGCGTCGGTTCGAGGGCCCCGGCCGGCAGGTAGGGCACGCAGGGCAGCGTCGGATCGGCGGCCGGGCCGTGCGGCGGGTGGCCCGCGCTCAGCATGCTGTCGGCCAGGGCCGCGAGCGCCGGGGCACACGTGTCGTCGGCCACGCGCACGTTCGTTTCATGGTTTCTCTCGAGCGAGGCCCACGACAGGTTCGTCGAGCCGACGAGCGCGCGCGCGCCGTCGGCCACGGCCAACTTGATGTGCATGAGCGCCGTCGTGCTCTGCAGTCGCGCCGCGATGCCGAGCGCCTGCAGGTCGGCGGCCGCGCCGGCATTGGCATCGACATCGGCTTCGAGCAGCACGCGCACCGCGACGCCGCGCCGCGAGGCGTTCACCACGGCCGTGCGAAACGCGTTGACGCTCTGCCCGTCGACCCACTCGAAGTGCAGGATGTCGAGCGTCGTCGTCGCCGAATCGGCAAGCGCGATGAGCGCCGGCAACGCGTCGCGGTCGGTGACGGCCACGTACGGCGGCTCGGACGGCGGCTCGGGGCCCCCGTCCGGCGGCGGGACGGCGTCGGCATGCGCATCGCGGGCCGCGGGCGCGTCGCTCGGCGGCGGGGTGGGCAGGCCGTCGCCGGCCGTGTGGCTCGCCGGGTGGCACGCGGCGACGAGGAGGGCGAGAAGCAGG
>CAYRCM010000339.1:0-3521 GCA_964422715.1 uncultured Myxococcales bacterium
CCAGGCCGACGCGGGCGGCGGCAGCGGCGGAGGGGCTGGTGGCGGCGGTGGGGGCTGCGCCGCCGGGCCAGCCGGGCCGCCGGTCGGGGCGTGGCTACTCCTCGGGCTCTTCGTCCTGCTCGGCCTGCGCGGCCGAGGCCGGCACGCCCGCCTCGCCGCCCTCGTCGCGGGGCTGCTGACCCTGCCCACGCCGGCCGCCGCGATCTGGAGCCTCGACCCGCAATTTCGCTGGCTGCCGCTTGCGGGCGGCGAGCTTTTCGGCGCGCCGGGTGCGGTTGCCGGCACCGTGTCGTGCGCGTCGGGGCCGAACCGGATGATGCTGGTCGGTCACGCCGACGGCACGATCGTGGCCGTCGGGCCCGGCTACGACATCGGCGCGCCGTTCGAGGCCACCGTCGTGACCGCGGTCGGGCTGCGCGCCGCCGCCGGCGTGCCGCTGGGCGAACTCAGCCACGTCGCCGCGCGGCCGGGCGCCGACCGGGTGTTCGCGGCCTTCCGCCCGCCGGCCGGCGCCGCCGGCAGCGCCCTCGTCTCGGTCGCCTTCTACGACGGGGCGGTCGAAACCGTCGTGACCCCGGCCGAGCTCCAGGCGGCCGTCCCGCTCGCAGGGGCCGCCATCCAGGGTCTCACGGTCGCGCCTGACGGCGCACTCTGGGCCGCCGTGGGGCCGAACGGGCCGCTCCCGGAATCGGCGCTCCTGCGCATCGACCCCGCCCAGCCGGCCGGCGCCCGCATCGCCGTCGTCGCAGACGCCGCGGAAACGCTCGCGTACCTCGCCGACGCCACGAGCCTCGCCGAGTGGGGCCGGGTGCTCGCGGTCGACGACCGCGACCGGGCCTTCTTCCGCGTCCGGGCCGACCGAAGCGGGGCCGACGCCGTGTCCTACCACGTGCTCTTGCGGCGCAATACGGACGGCAGCTACACCGAGCTCACCGAACGCGACGCCGCATCCCCGGCCGGCGTGTACGACAGTGCCGAGGAGTGGCGCCACCCGGTCTTCGGCGTCGATGCCGGCCTCGCCTTCGACCCCGAGACCGGTCTCCTCTACGGCTACGGCTTCGGCGTCTGGCTCTTCGACCCGGACCGGCCCCTGGTGGCCGTGCGGGCCATGCACTCGGGCGAGCTCGACGCCATCGCGCGCGCGCTCGGACTCACGGCCGGCGGCATCCCGACCTGCCTCGCCCCGCTCGGCGACGGCTGGCTCGGCATCCAGCGCTACCAGATGGCGCTCATGGTCGGCGTCGACCCCGACTTCCTCGACCTCGACCGCGACCGGCTGCGCGGCTTCGAGGAACGGCGCCTCGGCACCGACCCGGCCCTGGCCGACAGCGACGGCGGCGGGGTGGTCGACGGCGCCGAGGTCCTCGACAACAGCGACCCGCTCGACCCGTCCGACGACCGCCTGCTGCCCGCCCCGGCGTTGCTGCGCTCGGTGTCCGGGCGCTTCTGGGGCAGCCCGTTCCACCGCTCGTTCGGCGCCCGCTTCGACGACATCTTCGGTCTCTTTCCCTACGGGGTCGCGAAACGCGATGGCCGCCTGCTCGTCGCCTCGGCAGAGCCCGACGCCGAGTATCTCCACTCGTTTTCCGACTGGGAAAAGGCCGCGGTCGACCGGCGCAAGCTGCGCGTCGAGTCCCGCATGGTCGAGGCCCCCGACGGCTCGCTCTACGGCATCGAGGGCGGGGCACAGGCCGTGCCCGTCGCCTTGAAGGAGCACGAACGCGAGGTGCTGCTCTCGGCCGCCGAGGCGGCGGTGCTGCTCGGCGGCGCGCCGAGCGCCCAGTCGCTCGGTCTCGACGGCAAGGGGCGCCTGCTCGTCGGCTACAACGACGGCAAACTGCTGCGGCTCGACCCGGCGACCGGCACGAAGCAGATCGTCGCCGACGTGCGCGAGCGGCTCATCGCCCGCGGCTACCTCCGCGAAGACGGCTCCTGCTTCTTCACCTGCCAGTGTTCGGTACGCTTCGGACCCATCGTCTTCGAGCCGGTGCGCGCCGTGCCCTACGTGTGGATCGCGTACGACTACACCTGCGACCCGCCGCCCGGGGTCGACTTCATCGCCGTGAGCGACCCGGTCCTCTTTGCGCTCACCCCCGACGACACGCTGCACGCGGTGGCGAGCGAGCGCGAGTTTCTCTGGGCGCTCGACCACTTCGGCGGGTTTCACGGCATCCTCGACTGCGAGCCCGATGGTGCGGGCGGCCTGTGGGTCCTGGCGGCGCACTCCATCGACCGCTCGCTCACCCACCTCGACGCGAACTTCCTGTCGCAGGAGGTCCAGAGCCTGGCCGCGCCGCCCTACCCGCACGCGCCCGCGTCCGACACGTCGTTCATCTCGGTCTCGCTGGCCCACGCGATGGATCTGCTCGTCACGCCGGCCGGGCGCCTCTTCGCGCTCACGGGCACCGAGTTTGGCTCCAACACGCCGTACTTTCTGGCCGAGCTCGTGCCCATCGACGACCGGCTGCGGCCCGGCGATTTGGTCGTGAGCGAGCCGGAACCGTCCGGCATGGGCAGCGGCAACGGGCTCGGCAAGGTCCTGCCCGAAGGCGGCGGCGTTCGGCTCGATACGGGCAGCGTGCTCGGGCATCCGGCCTTCGTCGCGGCCACCGAAGACCTCGTCGCGGTCTCCGACACGGGACTCGGGGCTGTGGTGCGCTTCCCGCTGGTCGACGGGGTCCTCGGTCCGGGCGAGGTCGTGGGCGACTTCGACGGGCCGGCGGGCCTCGACATCGATGCGGCCGGCGACATCCTCGTTGCCGACCGGACGCGCGGGGAGATCGTGCGCATCGGGGCCGACGGCACGCAGACGACCGAGCTCGCCGACGGGCTCGAAGCGCCCGCCGACGTGCTCGCCACGGCCGAGGGGCTCGTCGTCGCCGACGCGGGGCTCGGGCAGGTGCTGCGCTTCGACCACGACGGCGGCCGCACCGTCATCGCCGAAGTGCCCGGCGCGAACGCCGTGGCGCTCGTCTCCGGGCAGTTCTTCGTCGTGGGCTCCGAGGCCGCGGGCACGCTGCCGCAGCGCCTCGACGGCAGCGGCGCGCTGCGGCCGCTCCTCGACCCGACCGACCCCGGGGCGGCCGCGGCGCCGGCCGGGCGCTCGGGCGGGCTCGCGGCGGCGCCCGACGGGCTCATCTTCTGGGTCGACCGCACGGGCCCCGACCCGCTGCGGGCGCCGCTGCGGCGCGGTGCGAGCCTCTACCGCAGCGACCCGGCGGGCACCCTGGAGGCGCTCGTGCACTTCTCGGGCATCGAAGAAGACGTCGCCCGCGTGCGCCCGCGGGGCGAGCCGCTGCCGGCGGCCCCCGTGGCCAGCGCACCGCCGACCGACTCCACGAGAACCTGCGTGCGCTCCCCGAGCCGGTCGGACGCGCGCTGCGCGGACACCTCGTCGACCAGCATCGACAGCCGGTCCACCCGCTCCTCGATCTGCTCCGGTCGCACCTTGCCGTCGAGTGTCGCCCCCTCCGTGCCCTCCTCGTCGGAGTAGCCGAAGACGCCCACGGCGTCGAGACGGG
>CAYRCM010000340.1:0-3453 GCA_964422715.1 uncultured Myxococcales bacterium
GATGATGCGCGACCACGTGGCCACGAACGTCGAGATCGAGGTCGAAGACTTCGACTTGAGCCCCTTCGCGCAGGCGGGCGGCCTCGGCGCAGCGGCGCGCGAGTTCGGCGCTGAGCTGCCGGCCGTGCTCCGTGAGATCAATGAGGTGTTGGCGGCATGACGGCCAACGGCCACAACCTGCCCGCCGGTTGGGCGACTGCGCTCGCCGCTGACGTGTGCGTGAAAATCCAGGATGGCACGCACTTCTCTCCGAAAGTGCAATTGTCCGAAGGCAAGTACCGCTACGTCACCGCGAAGAACGTGCGGCCCGGAGGGCTGGACCTTTCCGACATCACGTACCTCCGCGAAGACGACCACCGCGAAATCTACGCCCGGTGTGACACACGAAAACGCGACGTGCTTCTGGTAAAGGATGGCGTCAACGCAGGGGACGCGGCGCTCAACACTGTCGACGACGAAATCAGTCTGCTATCGTCGGTTTGCTTCCTCCGTCCTGAAGCGGGACTGATTACGCCCGAATTCATGAGGTACTACCTTCAGAGCCCTAAGGCGTCTCGGGTCCTGACGGGAAGCCTGACGGGCACAGCCATACGCAGAATCGTATTGCACCGAGTGAAGGAACTGCCGGTGCTGGTCGCGCCCCTCCCTGAGCAGCACCGAATCGTCGAGGCCATCGAGTCGCATTTCTCCAGGCTGGACGAGGCGGTGCGGTTGCTGGAACGGGTGAAGCGCAACCTGAAGCGCTACCGGGCTTCGGTGTTGAAGGCGGCGGTCGAGGGGCGGCTCGTGCCGACCGAGGCCGCCCTGGCGCGGGCCGAGGGGCGCAGCTACGAACCCGCCCGCGTGTTGCTCGAACGCATCCTCGCGGAACGCCGCCGCCGCTGGCAGGCCGAGGGCAGCCGCGGCCGCTACAAGGAGCCCGTGGCCCCCGACACCGCCAACCTGCCGCCGCTTCCCGAGGGGTGGTGTTGGGCGAGCCTGGATAGTCTAACCTGCAAGATCGTTGATGGAACCCACCATAGTCCTCCCTATGTGGACGACGGCGTCGCTTTCCTTTCGGTCAAAGACATCCGAGACGGACGAGTTGACTTTTCGGAGTGCAGGTTCATCCCCGAGTCGGTTCATCGCGAGTTGGTCCGCCGGTGCCATCCCGAACAAGGGGATCTCCTAGTCACGAAATCCGGCACCATCGGGCGCACTGCTGTCGTGGCCTCCGACAGAGCGTTTAGCCTCTTCGTAAGTGTGGCGCTTCTGAAACCGGTGAGCCAGGGAGCGTGCGGCCGCTGGTTGGAAGTTGCGTTCCAGCATTGGCTCTCCACGAAGAACGTCGCGCAAGATGTGAAGGGCTCGGCGATCAAGAATCTCCACCTGGAGGATTTCCGAGAGGTCGTGGTGGCCCTTCCTCCCGCCGCTGAGCAGAAGCGAGTCCTGACTGAGTCAGACCGTGTCGAATCGATCATCGAGATCAGCGGAGCCCTTGTGGAACGAGGACTGGCAAGGGCCTTACGCCTGCGGCAATCCATCCTGAAGTGGGCGTTCGAGGGCAAACTGGTGGACCAGGACCCGAGCGACGAGCCGGCCGCGGTGCTGCTCGCACGCATCCGCGCCGAGCGGGCGGTCGCCGACTCGCCGCGGGCCGGCCGGCGCGGACGCCCGAAGCGGCGGGACGTCGCGGACGCCGAGAAGGAGAGCCGATGAGGTTCACGGCGCGGTTTCGCTACACGCACGAACTCGTGCACGACCTCGGCCGCATCGAGCGCGCCCGGGGGGTGGTGCAGTGTCTGCCCTTGCCCCCGGACCAGGGGCTGCTCTTGCGGCACCGGGCCCGATTTCGCTCGATGATGAGTTCGACGGCCATCGAGGGCAACACGCTCTCCGAACACGAGTCGTTGCGCGCCCTCGTGCGCCCGGACACGCGCCTCGCAGACATGCAGCAGGAACGACGCAACTACTGGCGGGCCCTCGAATGGATCGAGAAGCAGGCCGACCTGCGCCGCGCCATCGACGAAAACTTCATCCGGGAGTTGCACGGCATCATCGACGTGCGCCCGGTGGGGCGCCGCGGCAAGCTCAGCGCCTACCGCACCGCCGAATGCCCGGTCGTCGACAGTGCGACCGGGGCCATCGACTACGGCCCGCCCCGCCCCGCCGACGTGCCGGGCCTCATGATCGACCTCGCCGAATGGCTCCATTCCCAGGCGGCCGCAGTCCTTCCGGTCGCCGTCCGCGCCGGCCTGCTGGCGCATCGGTTCGTGAGCATCCATCCGTTCAGCGACGGCAATGGCCGGACGACCCGGGCGCTCGCCACCGCCGAACTGTGGCGCAGCGGCTATGACATGCGGGGGTTCCTGTCGATAGAGGAGTTCTTCGAAGGCGACCGCGCGCGCTACTACCGCAGCCTGCAACTCGGGCTGCCGGTCGACTTCTACGCGGGCCGCCACGACCCCGACCACACGGCCTGGCTCGAATACTTCGTTTCCATGATGGCGCGGGCGGCCGACACCCTTCGCGAAACCGCCGAGCGCCTGCACGCCGCAGCACGGCCCCCAAAGGCCCCCTGGGAACCGCTCGGCCGCCAGCAGCAGCAAGTGCTGAACCGCGTGCTCCTGCGGGTGCTCACCGACGAGCCCGAGCCGAACCGCATCCGGCCCCAGGAACTGAGCGAATGGTTCGGCGTGTCGCCCAACACGGCCCGCGACTGGCTCAAATCCTGGGTGGACCCCGGTTTCGTTGCGCCCCTGACACCGGGCGCCGAGCGCGTGCGCCGCTACCGGCTCGCCGACACCTGGTGGAACCTCATCGTGCACGCGGCCGATAGCACCCGACTTAGCACAAGCGAAACGCCGCCAGCGAAATAGCGGTAGTGCCCATTTTCGCGGAGTTGGCCGTTTTGCCGTCCCGATTTAGCACCAATGGGCCGCGGCCGTTAGCAACGATTTTGGCGGCGCCGGGGCGGCAGGGGCGCGGGGACGGCCTGGCCGGACGAGCCATTTGTGCAACAGAACGTTGCACAATTGCCGTGGGGGCACCTGGTGCGCATCCTCGACCGCGTCAAGGAGCCCGCGGCGCGCCGCTTCTACGTGGGGCAGGCGCTCGTGCAGGGCTGGACGCGCAACGTGCTCATGCTCCACGTGGACCGGGGCCTCCACGCGCGGCAGGGGCAAGCGGTCACGAACTTCGCCACCACCCTGCCCGCCCCGGAATCCGGCCTGGCGGCGGCCACCCTGAAAGACCCCTACGTGTTCGACTTTCTCGGTCTCGGCAGCGAGGCCCACGAACGCGAAATCGAGCACGCCATGGTGGCGCACATCCGGGACACGCTCGTCGGAACCGGGGAGCCCGCAGGAGTAAGCGCCCCAGGAGCGACACCGCGAACCGCATCGTGCCCCAGGAACTGAGCGAATGGTTCGGCGTGTCGCCCAACACGGCCCGCGACTGGCTCAAGTCCTGGGT
>CAYRCM010000341.1:0-3405 GCA_964422715.1 uncultured Myxococcales bacterium
GCCGCCCCCGCCACCACCGGAGCCGTTGCCGCCCGAGCCGCCGGGCGCGCCCCGGTCGTTGTAGGCTGCCGTCCACGGGCCGCCGGCGCCGCCAAGCCCACCCGCGCCGCCGTTGCCGCCGCGTCCGCCGTTGCCGCTCGTGGCGCTGACACCGTCGAGGAACAGATTGTTGCTGTTCCAGAGGAGCAGGGCAATCGAGGTGCCGCCGGGCTGGCCGAAGGTGCCGCCGCCGCCGCCGCAGCCGCCGGAGCTGCCGCCCGCCCCGGGCAGGAAGATCATCATTTGGGGGTTATGCTGATAGTCGTAGGCGCCGCCGCCGCCGCCACCACCACCACCACCACCCAGGCAGCCGGCCGCGCCGCTTGTGGCCTCGGTGGGGCGCCAAAACAGCACCCCGCCGGTCGTGGCGACGGCGTTCTGGCCGCCCGCGCCGCCCGTGGAGACCGTCGCGCACGATTGGCCGGGCATGCCCGGGAGGCCGGGAGCGGCCCAAATCATGGGTTGGCCGCCCATGCCGCCCACGGGCGGCGCCGGTTGGCCGTTCTCGCCGGCCACCGGCCAGATGAACGGGGGGAAACGGTAGGCGTTGCCGCCGGCGCCGCCGTTGGCGCCACAGGAACTCGCCCCGCCGTTGCCGCCATCGGCGCCGGGGTCGGAGGGGGCGCCGCCCCGGACGCCCAGGGCGCCATTGCTGCCGACCGTGCCGTCCGGACCGTCGCGCCCGGAGCCCGCGGCGATGTCGACGTGGATGAGTCGCAGGCCACCGCATTGGGTGCAGCGCAGCCCATAGACGTGGCGCGCGGGCGCGACCGCGTCGGGGACCACGATGTTGAGGTCCATCAGCGTTGTGGGGGACGTGATGCCGACGCCGTCGACGCCGCTCAGGTCCTCGGACGGGGTGGCGGCGGTGCGCGCAAAGACCGGGCGCGTGGCGGAGCGCGACCAGCCGGCGGCCGGGCTGTAGCCGCCGTACAGGCTGATGCCGTTCGCCAGCACCAGGGTCTCGGCCGAGGCGTACGTGCCGAGCGCCAGGTAGACGTGCGACTTGCCGTTCGCGACCGCGGCGGCCATGGCGGCGCCGAGCGTGCGTTTCGGCGAGGCCATGGAGCCGTCGTTGCTGTCGACCTGGTTTGGGTCGACGAAGATGGCGCGGGCGATGTCGCCGTCGATGCCGTCGCAGTTGCTGTCGACGAAGGCCGGGTCGGGATCGTCGTCGGTCGGGTACGCGGTCTGCATGCAGACGATGCCGCCGCCGCCACAGCCCGTCTGGCCGGCGGCGCAGGGGCCGACCTGGCCGGGCACGACGCAGGCCTGGCCCGCGCCCGGGATGCCGTTGTCGATCGTGCCGTCGCAGTCGTCGTCCTGACCGTTGCAGGCCTCGCCGCTGGGCGTGGCGTTGCCGACGCACTGCAGCCCGCCGGCGGTGCAGACGTTTGTGCCGGCCGCGCAGACCCCGAGGAGCCCGGTCGAGCAGGGCCCGCCCGCGTCGACCAGGTTGTCGTCGGCGGTGCCGCTGCAGTCGTTGTCGTGGCCGTCGCAGACTTCCTGGGCCCCGGGGTAGGCGAGCGGGTCGGCGTCGTCGCAGTCGCCGCTTTGGGCGACGTAGCCTTCCGGGATGCCCGTGTCGCTGCACGCAAACGTCGGGTCGCCCGCGCCGAAGCCGTCGCCGTCGCCGTCGCGCCAGTAGAGCCGCGAGGGGTCGGTGACCGGCGTTTCGCAGCCGTTTTCGGCCGTGTCGTCGCAGTCGGCGAATGCGGTCGGGTCGTCGCAGCGCGCCTTGCAGGCGGGGGCCCCGTCGACGGACGCGCAGGCCAGCGTGCCGTTGTCGACGACGCCGGCGCAGGGCTCGTAGCAGCCCGTGCAGTGCGCGGCGCCGAATTCGGCGGTGCCAACCTGTTCGGCGGCGTCGGACAGGCCGTTGCAGTTGAGGTCGTGCAGCCCGCACTGGTCGGGGAACGGGTGCAGCATGTCGTTCGGGTTGTAGTACGCGTCGGCGTCGAGGTCGGCGCAATCGTGGGCCGTGACCCCCGCCGCCGGGCCGCAGCGCCCGAGCCCGCGCCCGTCGCCGTCGAGGTCGCGGCAGACGCCGCAGGTCTGCTGCGCGGGTACGCAGAAATCGCCGTGCGAATGCGGGCCCGCGTCGCGCTCGGACACGAGTTCGCGGCATTCGAAGCCGAAGGGGCACGGCGCGTCGGCGCCGCACGCGTCGAGGCACAGGCCGGCGCCGGCGACGCTGTTCTCGTCGGCCGCGGCGAAGTTCCAGCAGAGCCCCGCGCCGCAGTCGGCGCTTGCCGAACAGGGCAGACACAGCGCGTCGCCGCGGTAGATCGAGAGGCGCAGCGGCGGGCGGCAGAGCGCGCCGAACGGCTGGCCGGCGGCCATCTCGGCCGGGTCGACCTGGGCGTCGAACGGGAATTCGGGGCGCGGCTCGGGATAGGGCGCCACCCCCGCCGCGAGCAGCTGGCAGTCGTACGGAATGGCCGTGCCGCGCGGGTCGCGGATGGTGAGCGTCGCACACGTGTCGGGAGCGCTCGTGCACGCGAGCGTGCAGACGCCGGCCGTGACGCGCGGGTCGATTTCGGCCAGCGGAACCGACGACCGGCCGCTCGCATCGACGCGGTTGAGCGGCACCGTCGTGAGGCAGTCGCCGTAGCCGACCGGACAGTCGGCGTCGCTCTCGCAGGGGAGGTAGTCGCCGAGCACCCCCGGGCGCTCGACCGTGTCGCCGCCGCCGAGGTCGGGTGGGGCCTCGCCGTCGGGCCCCGGGCCGCCGTCGGGCGGGGCCACGCCGTCCGGCCACTGGGTACCGTCGGGCGGCTCCGTGCCGTCGGGCCACGTCACGCCATCGGGCGGGGCGGTGCCGTCGGGCCAGGTCGCGCCGTCGGGCGGCTGCACCCCGTCGGGCGAGAGCGTGTCGTCGGCGAGACCGTCCACGGCGCCGCCGTCGCCCGGTCCGGCCTGGTCGGCCAGGCCATCGGCGTGTCCGTCGGCCCCCGGGACCGCATCCCCGCCGCCGCCCCCGCCGCCCCCGCCGCCGCAGCTCGCCAGCACGACCGCCAGCGCACATGCGCCGCTCAGTGTCCAGAACCGACCGAATGCCAACCGTCTACTGCCCATCGTCGTCTCCTGGTGCGGCGGGCCGGTGGCCGGTTCGTCCAGCGCTGCCCGCGACCTTCAGCCGAAAACGCTTGCGCCGTGTGGGGCCGCCCGTTGCCGGCGCGGCCTGCCGCGCGCGTCGCCGCGCGCCCAGTCGCCGCAGGCGCCTAGAATACCTTGTGGGCGAGGGCTTCGCCCGCCACCGCAGCCGCGCCGGCCGCCCCCGTGGCGCCCGTCGCAGCGTCGATCGACGTGCCGCCCGGGCCGCCGGCCCCGCCGTTGCCGCCCGTGCCCGCGCCGCCGGCCGTC
>CAYRCM010000342.1:0-3401 GCA_964422715.1 uncultured Myxococcales bacterium
GTGTCAGGCACGGTGTCGTTGTCGTCGTCGGGGTCGACGCAGTCGGCCAGACTGTCGCCGTCGGTGTTTGTGAAGCCCTCGTCGGTGCTCCCGTCGCAGTCGTCGTCGCGCCCGTTGCAACTTTCGACGATACCGGCCGGGCTTTCGTTGACGCACTCGACGTCGCTGCCGTCGGCCATGCAGGTGTAGGTGCCGTTCGCGCACTGGTCGCCGTCGGCCCCGTCGCAAGTCTGGCCGAGATCCTGGAACGCCTCGTCGGTGCCGCCGTCGCAGTCGTCGTCGAGGTCGTTGCACGCTTCGTCGGCCGCTTCCCCGGCGGTGCTGCACTCGGCGTCGAGGCCAAGGGCGCCGCAGCCGACCTGCCCGCCCACGCAGGCCCCGGTGCCGCAGTCTTCAGAAACGCAGCGGGTCGTGCCGTCCCATTCGGTGACGCAGAAATCTTCGTCGATGCCGCCGTTCAGGGTGCCGTTGCAGTCGTTGTCGAGCCCGTCGCACGAGACTTCGCTACCCGCCTCATAGGCGGCGCTGGCAGTGCCGTAGGCGTCGTCGTCGCACGCGAGCCACGTTCCGCCCTGACAGAGGCGGGCCGGCTTCTCGCTTCCGGCGCACACGCCCTGCTGCACCTCGCAGATCTGCGAGTCGTTGGCCAGCAGGTCGGCGGCGTCGGCCGCGTCGGTGAGGGTGTCGCAGTCGTCGTCGACCGTGTTGCAGAACTCGGGCGCCCCGGGGTAGACGTCGGGGTCGTCGGGGCCGCAGTCCTGGCTGTCGATGGTGCCGTCGCAGTCGCGGTCGCCGACGAGCACGGGCGCGCTGTCGGCGCTCGGCGCTTCGCCGTCGGTCTGGTTCACGGCCCGCGCGTAGACCTGCCAGCCGGCCGCAAGCGGGGTCGGGAAGGCGGTGGGCAGCGTGCGCGAAAAACGCCCCGTGGCGGCCGTAGTGGTCTCGCCGAGCGTGTAGACCGTGCCGGCCGTGTCGCGGGCGTAGACGTACACACGCGTGCCCGCCGGTTCGCCCGTCACGCTGCCCTGGATGGTGGTGGCCCCGGCGGCTATCGGGCAGTCGACCACCGGCGTCGCCGTGGTGCCGGCCGTGCTCGTGAGGGGGATGACCACCGAGAAGGTGTCGCGGTCCAGCGGGTCGCCGTCGGGGTCGGCGTTGCCATTGATGCCGCCCACGTTGATGTCGGCGTTGCAGGCCTGTCGGGTGCCGCAGTTGCTCTGGTTCATCGTGACGGTGAGCGTGGCGCCCGGCAGCCAGGCTGAACCGTGGTCGATGAGCAGGCGCATGTCGTCGGTGTACGTGGTGCAGATGATGTTCCAATCGATCGAGATTCGGCGATTCGAGGTGCTGTAGGTGGTGGCGTCATCGCTCTCGGTGCCGCGGGCATCGGAGCCGTAGTTGATGCTGCTCATGCCCCACGTGGTATCGGTGCGCGGCAGGTTGCCGGCGCTGGCAGAGGCCAGCACCCCGACCAGCGTGAGCCCCGCGCTCAGCGTGATGGTGGCATTGACTTCGGGGTCGGAATCGCAGTTGATGACCGGGCCCACCCGCACGTAGACCGACTGCGCATACACGCCGTCGCGGTTCGGGTTGGCCGGCGTGAGACCGCTCCACAGGCTCTCGGTGCTCAGTCCGGTCGTGGGCGCGGCCCCTGACGTGGTGTCGAAGGCGCGCTCGCGCACGAAGTGCAGTTCGCCGTAGGGTGTGGGGCCGTTGTTGCCGCTCGGCACGTAGCCGAACGAGCCGCCCGAGGCCGGCGCCCCGTAGATCATCGAATCCTGGTACGTCGTCACCTGAGCCAGCCCGAGCGCCGGCGCGGCGAGAACAACCAACGCCGCGGCCAGAGACCCAAGACACCTTACGCGTTTCATGGAGAGACCTCCGTGGCCCAAAACTCTGTTTCCTGGAGCCCCTATCCCGGGGGCACCGTCTGACCTTCTCAGGATGCGCACCACGATACAGGGGAAGGGACCGTGACGCAAGCCGTCAAGCCGCTTTCAGATTTCGGTACGTGCGGTTGGCGGGAACGGCGAGCGGTCGGCGGTCTCCCCCGCGTCGGCTGCCGCATCGGCGTCGGCGACAGCGGCCGCGAGCAGGTCCTCGTCGGCCTCGCGCGCGGCCTCGGAGTCGGCCGGCGGCGCCGTTTCGGGGGCCGGCGCGCCCGCATCGAGGTAGGCCTTGAGCGCCGCTTCGAGCCCCACGTCGTGCCCGGCCCGCTCGGAGAGCAGCCACTTGTGTTCGAGCAGATCGCAGTACGCCTGGAGCGGGTCGCGGCCGGGGGCCAGCGCCGGCGCGAGCCGCTGCAGGGTCGGTTCCAGGACGTCGGCGCGCCAGCGTGCCGCGGCCGCCTCGGGAGCCGGCGCGCGGCCCTCGGCGCCGGCAAGCCACGCGCCGTACTCGCCGAGGTCGTTCAACAGAATCTGGGCCTGGCCTTCGAGCGCCTCGACGCCCGTGCGGCGGCGCAATTCCTCGGCGTGGAAGCGCTTTCCGGCGACCACCAGGCGCACGTCGACGAGTCCCTGGCCGCCCGGCTGCACCGCCACTTCCGAAACGGCGAAACCCAACTCGTTGAGCCGCCGGATGCGCGCCCGAACGGCCAGCCGGTCGCCCGCGAGCGCCCGCAGGGGCCGCGCCAGTTCGTCCCACAGCCGGTCATAGCGTGGGCGCACCGAGCGCGCCGCCCGAATGCCCGCCTCGACGGCTGCGTCGTTGCCCTCGAGCGCGCTCGCCACGTCGGCCAGGCCGTAGGCCACGTTTTCGAGGAGCAATTCGAGGTCGTGGCGCCGCTGGCCGTCGGACAGCGGCGCGTGCAGTTCGCTCGTCTCGGCGTCGACGAGGAACGCCTGGATGCGGCCGCCGTCGCGCCGCAGCAACGTGTTTTCGAGCGAGCAGTCGCCCCACCAGACACCGTTGCGGTGCAGGTCGGCCAGCAGAAACGCCATGGCGTCGAGCAGCCGGCCGACGAGGGGGCTTCTGACCCCGCCCGTGCGGAGCAACAGGCGCCGGTACTGGATGGAGCCGCGCAGGTACTCCGTGACGAGCAGGCCGTCGGTATCCGGATCGTCGGGGGCGCCGCGCAGCGCCGTTCCGAGGGGCCTCACGGCCGGCATGCCGTCGGCTTCGAGGCGGCGCAACACCTGGAATTCACGCTGGACGAGTGCCGCAGACATTTCCTTGACGCCCACGAGCAACCCCCCGGCCCGCACGAACCGCACGAGGTGGCGCGAGGGGCCGACGGGCAGGTCGACGAACGTCACCGCGGGGGCGGCCCAGCGGTCGAGCGGCAGCGCCCACGGCAGGGCCAGCAAGGCCGGCTCCGGGCTGCGCAGCGTGAGCGTCACGCCCGGCCGGGCAAGCGCGCGGGCCGTCGCCGGGGGCGCCGGAACGCCGGAGGGGCGCGG
>CAYRCM010000343.1:0-3354 GCA_964422715.1 uncultured Myxococcales bacterium
CCGGGTTCGACTCCCGGCGCCTCCAAACCGCAAAGCCGCTGAGAAATCAGCGGCTTTTGTCTTTCTTGGCCCGTCCGAAGGGCGCGCAGACGGATCGGCTCCGCTGGGTCGCCCCGGCGGGCGCGAATCCGGTTGCAATGCCGTCCGGGCGGACGCAGAATCCCGCCGCCGGCGCCCCGCACGGGACGACGGCCAGTGGGCGACGCCGCCGACGCAGAGCGGCGTCCGTTTGCGGGAGTGAATCATGCTTCGTTGGCGCCGGTTCGGTCTCGTAGCCTCGCTTTCGCTCGTATTCCTCGGCTGTGCGGCCAATCCCGACGCGGGGGCAGGCGCCGACGCCGGCGCCGAGTTGCGGCCGGGCAAGGCCGACGACCCCAACGCCGCGATCGTCGAAGTCGAGCCGCTCAACGAGACGGCGGGCGACCTCATCGTGTACGAATTGCAGGTGCGCTCGGCCAACGCCTGCCGCCTCTCGACCGGCGGCGCTGACTGCGCCCGCCGATCGCGGCCGGCGTTCTCGTACTTCGGTCCGGGCTGTGCGCTGCTCGACGACTTGCAGGACATCCGCAAGTCGACGCTCGACGACCTCCTGGAGAGCCACGCCGCACCGAACCGCACGGCCGGCATCACGCTGCAGTACGTCGACGACGTCGTGGGCGCCAACACGGTGTGGCTCATGCCCATTTTCCCGCACAACTACCGCTACAACCTGCCCGACGCCTGCGACGACCTCGGCTCGCCCTACGCCGTGCGCGACTACTACCACGTGCGCGGCACGCTCGCCGACCGTTGCGTCGCGGCGAACCGCGACGAGTGGTCCGACCCGCCGTGCTGGGCCGACGCCGAACTCGACACGTTCATCGCCGAGGCGCACGAACGCGGCATGCGCGTCATGCTCGACCTCGCCTTCAACCATCTCGGCCACGAATACGAATTCTACGACTACGTCGGCGCGCGGCCCGTGCGCGACGACATCGCGAACGGCTTCGACCTGTGGGACTTCGAAGCCACCTACGACCCGGCGCTCCTCCACCCCGAAATCCTCGACCGGGCCAACGAACTGCCACGCGACGCGAGCGGCGTCGTGAAAAACCTGTGCGGCGATCGGACGCTCAGCGACGCCGAGCGCGTGCGCCGCTACTTGCTGTGGCGCGAAGGCTTCGACTACGAGCGCGGCGCCCAATCGTGCGAGCGGCCGGCCACGCTCGAAAACCAACTGCCGGGCTTCTATCTCGGCAGCAACGGCCGCGACCCTTCATCGAAAGTGGGCGACAACTACACCAACAACTGGGTCGACGTGAAGTTCCTCTACAATATCGAGGACAACGAGGCCCACACGTGGGAATTCTACCGCACGCGCGAATTTGCCTTCCGCGTCATCAACTACTACCTCTCGCGGGGCGTCGACGCGTTCCGCCTCGACCACGCAAACGGGCTCACCGAGAACGAGTGGCGCTATGTGTTCCGCAAGACGCGTCACTATCAGGCGTTGCGCGGCGGGCCCAATCCGGTCTTCCTGTCGGAGAGTTTCCACAACATTCTCGAACTCAACCGCGTCTTCGACGTGCTCACCGAGGGCTACCACCACGACATCTGCCACGGCACGCGCGACGCGGCCTACATCGAAAGCAAACTCTTCGAGAACCGCACGAACTACCTGCAGGATCTCTCGTACGTGCTGCTCAACCTCGAAACGCACGACGAGGGGCGGCTGCTGAAGTCGCCGACGGGCTTCGACATCTGGCGCGGGGCCACGTTCTACGCGCTTGCGGCCGCCTCCCGCGGCACGCTCATGCTGCAGGTTGGCCAGGAATGGGGCGAGCCGTGGGATCTGGGCTTCCGCCGGTCCGACTACCTGCGCGGACGCTTTCCGTGGGAAGACAACTGGGATGAGCGGGGCGACACGCTGACGGCGCTCTACCGCGACATCCATCGGGCGCGCCTCGCCCCCGAGAACGTTGCGTTGCGCAAGGGCAAAGTCTACTTCCCGCGCACCGACCAGGGCACCCGCAAAGACCAGCTGTTCGCCATGGTGCGCTACATGCCCGACTGCACGAACACGCTGTTCACCTTCTTCCGGCTCTGGGTCGACGACATCGAGACCACCTACGCGGTCACGGACGATCTCGCCGGCCGCATCTGCCTCGCCGACGACGCCCGCTACCGCCTCGTCGACGCCCTCACGGGACGCGACGTGTGGGCCGAAAGCCATCCCGAGGGCCGCACGGGCGCGCACATTCGCGAATTCGGCCTCTACGTGCACCTCGACCTCGGTACGTCCTTCCAGTGGCTCCGGCTCGAACGGCGCTAGCGTCAGCCGGCCTGCACCGGGAGCCCCGCGCGGGCAAGTTTCGACCCCAAACGTCCCCTCAAGGGCGAGCGCGTTGCGGCCGAGCCGGATGCGAGGCGCCGCGGTTGCCCAAGCCCCGACGCGTATCCCCGCGATGCAGCCGGCCGGGAGCGCGCCGCGCGTAGCCGAACGGGGTTTTCGGGAGGGTAGCTAGTTGGCCGCCGCGGTGTAGGTGACCGACAGGCTCCACACCGTGGGCGTCAGGTGCTGGTCGGTCGAGAACAGCCACACTTCGATGTCGAGGTAGCTGCCTTCGAGGCCCGAGATGGCCGAGAGATCGAGCGGGAAGGCGCTCGGCGGGAACGGCCCGATGAAGTCGGACCACTGCGTCTGCAGAAGCCCGGCCACGGTGCTCGCCGAGCGCAGGCGCACCTGCAAGTAGGTGGCGTCGGGAATGTCGGCGTGAACGTCGAGCGAGAGCCAGCGGGTGCCGAGCGCCGGCCAGCCGGCCACGGTGTGGCGGTAGAAGCCGTTCGGCGCCGTGAACACGTGCAGGTTGTAGCCGGTCATGTCGCTGTACGTGTAGGGGTTGGAGCCAACGGGGTACGAGCCGATGACCGTGCGGTTCACGACGTCGATCTTGGTGGCGTTCGAGGTGGAGTAGTTGACGGCCCAGCCGTAGCCCTGATAGTCGAACGCCGCACCCACCGTGTCGAAGCGCGCCCCGTCGGAGAGCCAGATGGTCTCGAAGGTCGGTGGGTCGACGTTGACGTTGGCCAGCGTCACCGCGGCCCGGGCGCTCGAATGCGCGATGATGACGGAGCCGTCCTTGGATGCGGCGAGGCCGCGCGTGTAGCCGCGGTCGGCGGGAATGCGGTCGGTGCCAAAGTACTGGAAGGTCTCGGTCGTGGGGCGGAAACGCCAGACCCCGTAGTCGCTGTAGTTGCCGACCCAGACGTCGTCGTTCTTGTCAACCACGATGCCGTAGAAGTTGTTGCCGTCGCCGTGGCCCGACGGCTTGTAGCTGTGCACGACCGGCGGGTTGGATTCGATGTCGAGCCGCA
>CAYRCM010000344.1:0-3339 GCA_964422715.1 uncultured Myxococcales bacterium
GCTTCGATCGCCCCGAGGCCTTCGAGCGCTGTCGCGCCGACTGCAACGCCGACGGTCGTATCACCGCCGGCGATGCCCAGGGCGTGCATGCCGCCGCGCTTGGCGCCGGGTCGTGCGCGGACGCGTTGCCGGCCCGGTGATTGCGGGGGCGGGGGAACGGCACGGCCGCGGCACAGTGCCGCGTCTACAGGCCGAACGACCGCGGCAGGTGCTCAACCCCCGGCCCCAACGCGGCAAGCATCGCGACCACAAGCCCCGCGGCCTGGCCGGCGGCCAGCGCTCAGCCACCGGCTGCGACGCCTCAAGATGCCGCGTCTACAGGGCACCGCGCCAACGGCAAGGGGCCACTCCCTACTGGCCACTCCCTACTGGCCACTCCCTACTGGCCCGCCCGGCGGCCCAGCCGCCCACACCAGTTCGTCCGCATCGACAAACAGCGCCACGGCCGTGCGCAGCTCGTAGCGTCCGAGGTAGCGCATACGCCGCTCGTCTTCGAGGTACGTCTGGAGTTGCGCCTGGCCCTCGGCCAGGAGCCGTTCGCGGGCCGCGGGCGTGTCGTCTTTCTGCTTCAGGTACTTGAGTTCGATCATCCAGGCGCGCTTCAGCCAGTGCACCGCCGGCTGGGGCACGATGACGAGATCGGCGTAGCCGCCGCCCGTTTCCCACTCGGAGAAGATGGCGATGTCGGGCGAAAGCGTCAAAAACGCCAGCGCCAGGGTCTTGATGGCGGCCTCGTTGAAGTGGATGAGGTCGCGGTTCGAGGCCGCGCGGATCACCTGGTCGAGCAGCAGCCGGAAGAAGGGCTCGGCCTCACCGGCCCCCATCATGTCGGAGAGCGCCGTCTGCACCGCATCGACGCCCTCGAACGACAACGTCTGCGCCGCCAGCCGCTGCACCTGGGTCCAGTAGAGCGTGCGGATGACGTAGTTCGGCACCCGCAGCCCGGCCCCCGCCCCCTCGGCGAACGTGAGCATGCCCAGGTAGTAGAGCAGCGACAGAAAATTGCGCCGTTCGGCCAGCTGGTTCACGCCGAAGGCCGTCACCGGACGCGCTGCGACGTTGCCCCCGCCCTCCACCACCGCCCAAAGGCTCGCGAAGTCGCCCGCTTTGCGCACGACGAGGTCGAGCTTGCCGATGTCGGTGCGCAGGTTCTGGTCGAGCAACTCGGACGGCAGCCGGCCCTTCGCGAGGGCGCCGAGCAGGTAGAGGGCCATGTCGGGGTTGTAAAGCGCTTCGGCCTCCGGATGGAACCGGTAGCCGTCGTAGAACGCGCGCGCTAGGTCGACGACTTCGGAGGCGGGCGGCAGTGCGCTGCCCGCCGGCGCCTCGGCCACCGCCAGTTCGATGAGCGCGTGCGTCTCGGCCGCCGTGAACCCCAGCATGCCGGCGAATTCCGGCTCGAGACTGAGGTTCGTCGCGATGTTGAACCCCGACGTCAGGTCGTCGAGCAGCAGCGGGTTGACCCCGGTCGTGAACGTGCGTGCGACCGAGCCGAGCCCCGTCGCCTCCTTGATGCCCTTGAAGAACGTCTTCAGCAGGCCCGTGCCCGTGACGAGATGTTTGTAGCGTTCTTCCTGCCGCGTGGCGATGAGTTCGTTCGTGAAGTTGTCGTACTCGTCGATGAGGAGATAGACCGGCCGCCCCGTGGTGCGCGCCGCCTCCAAGGCCCGTTCGAGCGCCGGCACCGGGCCTCGCGCGGCCTTGACCTCCGCGATCCAACTATCCGCGCGGGATATGAAGTCACGATGGTCCCAGAGGAAGGTCGCGGCGCGGCCTATCACATTGTCGAGCAACGACTGGTGCAGCATGGCGTCGTCACCCGCGGTGACGATGGCCGAGAAATCGAGCCGGAACACGAGAAGCGTGTTTCGCAGTGGCGTCGGCGCGCGCCCGATGTGGAGCCCGCCGAACAGCGCGTCGAAGCGCGCGGCATGACGCACATCGTAGTAGTGCTCCAGCACGGACAGCCAGAGCGACTTGCCAAACCGCCGCGGGCGCAGGAACAGCAGGTTGTCGCTGGCGGCTTCGAGCGCCCGGATGTAGCCCGTGCGGTCGATGAAAATCTGCCCGCGCTCGCGAATGCTCGGGAAGTTCGAGACCCCGTACGGAATGGACAGCATGGCGTCCTCCCTTCGTGCGCGCCGTCGGGCGACCGCGGCGGCCACGGACGAGCATAACCGCAGCGGCGCTGGGCGGCAAAGGGGTGGCCGTCTCCCCAGCACGCACCCGCACCGGAGGCCGGCAGGGGGCGAACGACGGCCATGCGGCACCGAACGCGAGGCGCCGCCCGCCGCTTCGCCGACCTGCGGCGTTGCCGGCCCCGCTGACTGCCGTGTAGAGTCGAGGTGCGCGGCGTGCGCGGGAGGAGGACGGCGATGATAGGCTCGTCTCGTCTCGGAAGGCTCGGCGGAAGGTGCCGGAGGATGGCCAGGCGCAACCCAACCAAGCGCTCGCGGCTTGGCCGCGTCACGACAGCACTCGCGCTGGCCGCGGGCCTCGCCGTGCTCTCCGCCCCGGCCCAAGCCCTGCCCATCCCAGGCTTCGTCGAGAACCGCGGCCAGGCGGACCCGCGGGTCGCGTTCACCGCCCAGACCTCGTACGGCACGGTGTACGTGACGCAGGCCCGCGAAATCGTCTACGTCGTACCCGAGCCGGACGACTTGGCTCTGCCGGGGGACGGTGTCAGCGGGACGACTACGAAACCACCTGACAGGGCCCCTTCCGCGGGGCACGTCCGGCCGACAGGCAGCGGTGCGGACGTCCGAGCCGCACCGGGGCGCGACGTGCTCTCGCCGGCCGAGGGCCCGGGCTTCGACCTGCGCTCTCGACGGCGAGACCACCCCGCACCGCACCGCCGGCTGGCGCTGTACGAGACCGTGCTCGGCGCCGGGCCGGGCGACATCCGCGGCCTCGACCGCCAGCCGACCTCCGTGCAGTACTTCCTAGGCAACGACCCGGCGGGCTGGCTCGTCGACGTGCCGGTCTACGCGCGCCTGGATTTGGGCGAAGTGGCCGCCGGCATTCGCCTCGGCCTGCACCAACGCGAAGGCGGCGTCGAGAAGGTGTTTACGGTGGAACCCGGAGCCTCGCTCGACGCCCTACGGCTGCGCATCGAGGGGGCCGCGGGCTTGGTTACCGGGCCGACAGCCCGGCTCGAAGTGCTCACTGACACGGGCCGGCTCGCCTTCACCCGGCCCAAGGCCTGGCAAGTCGACGAGGCGGGTCGGCGCGCGCCCGTCTCGGTCGGCTACGCCGTGGCCGGCGAAACGTACGGCTTCGTGACGGGGCCCTACGACCCGAGCCGGCCGTTGTACGTCGACCCGCTGCTCGCATCCACCT
>CAYRCM010000345.1:0-3288 GCA_964422715.1 uncultured Myxococcales bacterium
CCACGGCCCGCGAGGCGCGCGGCGCCGATGCGCGGGCCCGCGCCGCGGCGGGCGAGCCGAGCGGCACGCCGCCGCCCCCGGCGCGGGCGCTCGAACGCGGCCGGCGGCTGTTTGCGCGCCACCGCAACGACGACGTCATCCGCGAGTTGAACGCGTTGCTGCCGCGGCTCACGGCCGATTCGGCGGCCTGGTGCGAGGCGCACTGGCTCGTCGCCCGGTCGCACGACAAGAACCGCAAGCGCGACCTCGGGGCGCCGCACTACGCGCTGCTCACGGCACGCTGCCCGCAGCCCGCGCTGCGCGCCGACGTGCTCTACTACGGAGGCCGCAGCGCCCAGGAGGCGGGCCGCCCGAACGAGGCACTGGCGCGTTTCGCGGCGTTGCACACCGAACAGCCGCAGCATTCGTACAACGACGACGCGCTGCTGCGTGAGGCGCGCATCCTGCGCGGGCTCGGACGCCTCGACGAATCGCGCCGGGCCCTCGAACGGGCGCTGCGCGACTACCCGGACGGCGACATGCGCGAGTTCATCGGCTGGCAGCTCGTCTGGAACGCCTGTCTGGCCGGGGACTGGGCCGCGGTGCCGGCGCTCGCGAACCGCGTGCTCGCGGTCGTCGGCCACGAGCGCTCGTTCGAGTCGGCCGGCCGCACCCTGTACTGGCTTGGGCGGGCGCTGCAGCGGCTCGGTCGCGAGGCCGAGGCCGAGTCGAGCTACGTACGCTGTGTCAGCGAATACCCGCTGTCCTACTACAGCCGGCTTTGTGCCCAACGGCTCGACGAACGCCGCCGCGGGCTCGGGCACAAGACCCTGCGCGCGGCCTTCAAGGCGGCACGCGGCGCGGCCGATCCGCTTGGCGACCCGACGCCGCTCGAAGCCCTTTCCGACCCGGCGATGCAGACCGCCCTCGCACTCATGCGGCTCGGGCTGCGGGAGCCGGCTCGACAGGCCCTCGACGGCATCGCCGACGCGGCGCGCACCGGACGGCCCGACGACTGGCTGCGGATCTGGCTGTTCGACGCGCTCGGCGACCTCACCCTCTCGCATCATCTCGCGCGTACGGCCCAGCCGGCGTTCGAAGGTCACTACCCGGGGCCCGCGACCGAGCGGCTCTGGCGCCTCGCCTATCCGCGCGCCGAGGCCGAACGCGCCGAGCGGCACGCACGCGCGGCCGGCCTGCCGCCGGCGCTCGTCTTCGCCATCATGCGCGAAGAAAGCGGCTTCGACGCCGACGTCGGCTCGTGGGCCGGGGCCGTCGGGCTCATGCAGCTCATGCCGGGCACGGCGCGCGGTGTCGCCAAGGAACTCGGCATTCGGCCGCTGCCCGACCGCGCGGCGCTGACCGACCCCGAACTGAACGTGCGCCTTGGAACGGCCTTTCTCGGCAACCTGCTGAAGCGTTTGCAGCACCCGGCACTGGCCGTGGCGGCGTACAATGCCGGTGCAGCTCGGGTGCGGGGCTGGCAGCGCGAGCGGCCGGGGGTCGAATTCGATGCGTTTGTCGAGCAGATTCCGACCGATCAGACCCGCGGCTACACGAAGCGCGTGCTGGAATCATTCATCCGCTATCGCGTTCTGTATGAGGGCCGCGAGGCGCTGCCGACGTTCGCCTGGTCGCTCCCCCCCCCGACCGCGCCCTGAGGTGTAAAGGGCAAGCGGACGATGGGGCGCCCCGCCCCCACCGAGAGGAAACCCGCCTTGAACGCCGTGCCCCAGAGCGAAAACCGTGCGCGGCTCGAACGCCTGGCACGGCGCTTGCGGCGCCGTCGGATGCTCGGACGCGCGCTCGCCCGCGGCGTCGTGGCGCTCGCCGTCAGCACCCCGGTCGTGGCGGTCGTGACCTGGGGCACCCGGGCGGCCGTGCTCCCCACCGCCGGTCTGGCCGCGGCAATCGGCCTCGCCGGTCTCGCCCTCGTCGGCGCCTTCGCGTCGAGCCGCTGGCCCAGGGTCGCCGATGAGACCCTGTTGCTGCAGCTCGACCGGGAGGCCGAAACGGCCGACACGCTCGGTGCTGCGCGCGCCTTCCTGCGCGCCGCGGGGGCCGGCGGCACGCCGTCCGACCCCTTCGAGGCCGCCACCGTGGCGCGCGCCTTGAGCCTGATTCAGGGCCGCAACTGGCGCCCCGCCGTCCAGCGCAGCACCCCGTTCGCCGTGCCTGAAAGCCTGCCAGCGGCCCTCGTCGGCGGGTTCCTGGTCGTCGTGGCGGCCCTGCTGCCGCCGCCGTCGGCCGACGCCGGTCCGCTCGTGCCCGCCCTCGATACAGCCCCCGACCCGCTGCCGCCCGCCGCCCCGGCCCCGCCGCCGCTCGAGCTGGCGCCCGCCGACCGGGCACTCTTCGAACGGCTGGCCGACGACCTGAAGCGGAGTGCCGCCGACGCGCAGCACCCGGCCCTCGCCGCCTGGCACGAGGCGCTCCAGGCGCTGGCCGAGGACGTCGCCCACGGTCGCGTGTCGGCGCGCGAGGCCTTTCGCCGGCTCGCCGAACTCGAAGCCGAACGCCAACGGCTCGAAAGCGAGAACGCCCGCGACCTCGAACAGGCCGAGGCGCGGCTCCGCGCGGCGGCCGAGGCCCTGCGCCGCGAGGCGCTGACGCGCGCGCTCGGCGAGGCGCTCGCGGCGGGCGACCTGAAGCGCGCGGCGGCCGAACTCGAAGCCCTCGCCGGGCGCAACCTGCGCGGCGCCGAACGCAGTCGGCTCGCCAACGCCCTCGAACGGGCGGCCGACGCCCTGCAAGACGACGCGGCCCGCGCCCTCGATGCCCTGCGCCGCGAAGAACAACGGCTCGCCGCGCGCGAGGCGCAGGGCCGCACGAACGCCGCCGAACGGCGCCGCCTCGACGACCTGCGGCGTGACATCGCCGAACGCGAACGCGCGGCCGCGGCCGGCCAGAACTCGCCGAACCGCGCCGGGCTCGAGCGGCTCCAGCGCGAATTCGATCGGGTGGCCGGCGACTTGCGCCGCCCGGAGCACGATTCGAACCCCGCCGGCCGCAAGGCCGATACGCAGACCGCGGCCGACGAGCTGCGCCGCATGGCCGAGCGCCAGGCGGCGGCCCGCGGCGCAAACGAAGGCCGCGGCCGCACCGCCGACCTGCGCGAACTGCTGCGCCAGGCGACTGCGGGCCAGAACCGCACGGCCGGCCGCTCCGGCGGCGGCGAGGGCAGTCTGCGCGATTTCTATCGGCTGGCGCAGGGCGACGAGGGAGGCGACGCGGCGGGCGACGAGTCGGGCGGGGCCGACGGCGCCGAACGCGGCGGGGCCGAGCGCGACGGGCCGGCGGGGCTGTCCC
>CAYRCM010000346.1:0-3261 GCA_964422715.1 uncultured Myxococcales bacterium
GGGGGGCGCCTGGCACGGGTCGCGCGGCGTGGTCGTCGAGCAGCCCGCGCGAGACGGCCGCCACCATGTTGGCTTGGGGCGCCGGCAGCATTTCGCGCGGCTCGGGCTCGGCGTCGGCCGTGACCACGATGGTTGCGGCCGCGGCGAGCCCCGCCGCGGCGAGCCCCGCCAGCACGAACCAAAGCGCCGTGCGGTTGGGCCCGCGCGCCCCGAAGGCACGGTGGTCGGGCCGCGTGTCGTGGCGCGCCGGCTCGGGTGCGCCGGCCGCTGCCCGGGCGGCCGCGCGGGCTGGCGCCATCCGGGTGGCCGGCTCGGCGCCGCGCAGCACGGTGGGCCGTTCGTGTTCGATCTGTTCGAGGGCGTCGTAGACCGCCTGGGCCGTGGCCGGTCGCCGCTCGCGGTCTTTGGCGAGCAGCTGCTGGACGAGTTCGGCCAGGCCGGCAGGCAACTCGCGTCCCGGCAGCACGTCGGCGATGCGCGGCGCCGGCTCGCTCAGATGCTTGCTGAGCATCTCGCCCGTGGATTCGGCCTTGAACGGCAGCCGCCCGGTCAGCAGTTCGAAGAGCACGGCGCCGAGCGAGTAGAGGTCGCTCCGGCGGTCGAGGTCCTGGCAGCGCACCTGTTCGGGCGACATGTAGCCCGGCGTGCCGATGGCCATGCCCGTGCGTGTCAGCGTCTCGGCTTCGCGGTCGCCTTCGACAGCCTTGGCGATGCCGAAGTCGAGCACCTTGACCCAGTCACGCTCGCCCGGCAGGTCGGCGAGGAAGATGTTGGCCGGTTTCAGGTCGCGGTGGACGAGCCCCTGGTCGTGCGCTTCGTGGAGCGCCTTGCACACCTGCTTCGCGATGCGGATGGCGCGCTCTGGGGCGAGCGCGCCGTCCTGGCGCAGCACGCGCGAGAGGGGGGCGCCCTCGAGGTACTCCATGGCGATGAAGGCGAAACCGTCGGGCGACATGCCGAAATCGAACACTTTGATGGTGTTCGGATGTTTGAGCGCGCTGCACGCCCGCGCCTCGCGGTAGAAGCGTTTGACGGCCGTCATGTCGCGCGCGAACTGGCGCCGCAGCACCTTGAGCGCCACGGTCTGCTGCATGACCACGTGCTTCGCGCGAAACACCCAGCCCATGCCGCCGGAGCCGATGAGCCCTTCGACCTCGTAGCGTTCGCCGAACAGCCGGCCGATGAGGTCGGGCTGCCCGTCGCCGAGCTGGAACAGGTCTTCGCGGGCCATCGGAAAGCCGTCGCGTGGGCAGATGCGCTGTTCGCCCCGATAGCCACACGAGGGACAGATGTTCTGAAGGTTCGGTGCCATCCTGCGCTCTTTCGGCCGTCGGGGGGCGGGCGCAGCGGCGCGCCCCGCCGTCGTCCCCTGCGGGCGCCCCAACCCGTGGGCTCCGGGTCGGTCGGCGGCCCCCCATTCAAGCACGGCTCCGCCGGGGCGCCAAGTCCAGCCGGCGGCGACGCCCTTGACCGCGCCCCTGGGCGCCACCCATCATGCTCGCAGGCCCGGGACGGCTGCGCGCTCCGGCCGATAGGAGCGGGTCGTTCGCCCGGCCGCCCGCCCGGGCTCGCGAGGTTGCCATGCACGCGCCCCCGCCCGCCGCTCCGCCTGCCGCGCCGCCTGCCGAACGGGCGGCAGCGTTGCTCACCCGCTCGCCCTTCCAACTCGACGCCGAAGCGCTGTTTGCGCTCGCGAGCAGCCGCATCGTGCGCCGCGGCCTCGGCTACGCGCGCGCGGGGCGCGTCACGCTGGTCCGCGAAACCCCGACGATGCTGCTCGCCCGGGTGCACGGCCAGGACGCCGCACCCTACGCCGTCGAAGTGGCGTTCGTCGAGGGCCAACTGCGCGCGCGCTGCACGTGCCCCTTCGACTGGGAACCGTTCTGCAAGCACGCGCTCGCCGCCCTGGCCTACCGCTCGGGGCTCGGCGACCCGCGCCTGCCGGGCGGGCTCGTGCGTCGGCTCACGAACCGCGAGCAGCAGGAAATCGCCGCGCGGCGCCAGCGCGCCGAGCGCGAGGCCTTCGGACTGCGCCGGCGCTCCGGGGCCGGGCTGCTCGGCCAGTGGGAAGTGGCTTCGCCGTCGGGGCAGAGCTACCTCGTCGAGATCCGCACCCCCGGCGAGCGGCTCAACCGCTGCACCTGCCGCGATTTCGCAACCTCCATGCTCGGCACGTGCAAGCACATCGAAGCCGTGCTGGCGACGCTGCGCGCCGAGGACCGCGCGCGCTTCGAACGGGCCCTGCGCGAGCCCCCGGCCGTGGGCCAGGTGCTCGTCGAACAGGGCGACGCGCCGCGCATCCGCCTGCTGCTGCCCCCGCGGCCGGGCGAGCGGCTGGCCACGCTCGCCGGGCAGTATTTCGACACCGACGGCTACTTCCGCGACGATCCGGCCGACGGCTTCCTGCGTTTTCTTGCCGACGCGCGCGACGTGCCCGAACTGGTCGTCTTCAGCGACGCCCTCTCGCTGTCGGCCCTGCACGCCGAGCAGCGCCAGGCGGTGCAACGCGCGGCCGCCGTGCGCGCGGCCCTCTCGGAGGCCGCGGAGGCCCTGCCCGGCTTCAGCGGCCCGCTCAGCGCCGCGCAGCGCAGCGGGGCCATCTTCCTCGCCGCGCGCGGCCGCGCCGTGCTGGCCGACGATCCGGACGGCGCGCCCGCCTTGCAGGCCCTCGCGGCCGCCGCCATCCTGCGGGCGCGCGGCGAGCTGCGGACGGCGCTCGTCGTCTGTCCGGCAGCGGACCTTGCGTTCTGGCAGCGTGAGCTGCCCGCGCGGCTCGGCGGGCCGCCGCCCGTCGTGCTTCCGGCCTCGGCCCCCGCGCCCGCGGCGGCCCCGTCCGACGCGGCCGTGCCGCTCGGGACAACCCTCGCAAGTTTCGAGACGCTGCCCGCGAGTCTCGCCGCGCTTGCCGCGACGCCGCTCGACCTCGTCGTCCTCGCCGGCGCCGAACAGTTCGGCGCCTGGCTCGAGCCCGCCGGCGAAGCGTTGCGCAACCTTTCGGCGCGTTTCTTGTTCGTGCTGCACGCCGGCGACCTCTGCGCGCGGCCGTTGCAGCTCTTCTCGGTGCTGCAACTCGTCGACCGGCACGTGTTCGGGCCGTATTGGGCCTTTCACGAGCGGTTTCTCGGCGCCTCCGAGCCCGCGTCGGGCGAGGCCGCGCCGTGGCGCAACGAGGCCGAACTGCGCCGTCGGCTGGCCCCCGTCGTGCTGCGGCGCACCGTGGCGCCAGGGCCCGTGGCCGTGGCGGCCGCGCCGCCCGCCCCG
>CAYRCM010000347.1:0-3251 GCA_964422715.1 uncultured Myxococcales bacterium
GGGCCGCGGCGAGGACGCAGCCGAGCCGCGGGTGCAGTGGCAGCCGGCGCAGCCGCTCGCCGCGCGCCGTGAGCCGGCCGTCGGGGGCGACGGCGCCGAGCCGCCGCAGCAGGTCCTCGGCCTCGCCGAGCCGGGCATCGTCGGGCCGTTCGAACCAGCCGAAGGCGCCCGGATCGCGCACGCCCCAGGCGTGCAGTGCCAGCACGGGGGCCGCGAGGTCGACGCGGCTCACTTCGGGCGGGGTGGCGGGCCGCAGCCGTTCGTCGTCGGCGCGGGTCCAGAGGCGCTGCACGCGGCCCGGACCGGTGCGGCCCGCGCGGCCCGCGCGTTGGTCGGCGGCGTCGCGCGCCACGCGCACGGTGTCGAGCCGCTCGCTGCCGCTGGCCGGGTCGTGGCGCAGCTGCCGTACGAGGCCGCTGTCGACGACGGCGCTCACCCCCGGCACCGTGAGTGAACTCTCGGCCACGTTGGTCGCCAGGATGACCCGGCGCCCCGCGCGGCTCGGCCGGAGCACGCGGTCTTGCTCGCGCGCCGGCAGGTCGCCGTGCAACACGGCCAGCGTGAGTCGCCCGGCCGCCTCGAAGGGCCGCACGGCCTCGGCCGCGGCGCGAATCTCGCGCGCGCCCGGCAGGAACACCAGGATGTCGCCGCCGTCGTCGCGCGGGTCGACGATGAGCCGCCCGACGGCCGCGGCGACCTGAGCGGCCAGCGGGCGCGGGTCGGGCCGGTCGAGCCACGCGATGGTCAGAGGATGCGGCCGGCCCGCCGCTTCGATGATCGGCGCTCCGCCGAGGAACTGCGCCACCGGGCCCGGGGCAAGTGTGGCCGACAGCACCCCGACGACGAGATCGGGCCGCAGCGCCGCGCGCACCTCGCGGAGCAGCGCGAGGCCGAGGTCGGCGTGGATGCTGCGCTCGTGAAACTCGTCGAGCAGCACCGCGCCGACCCCGTTCAACTCCGGGTCGGCGACGAGGCGGCGCGTGAGGATGCCCTCGGTGAGCACCCGCAGCCGCGTCGCCGGCGACACCTGGCGCTCGAAGCGCGTCTCGTAGCCGACGAGGTCGCCGAGCGGCGAGCCCAGTTCCTCGGCGATGCGCGCCGCGGCGGCGCGTGCCGCCACGCGCCGCGGGCAGAGCAGCCACACCGCCGCGTGCGGCGGTGCGAGCGTTGCGAGCAGCGCCGGGGGCACCCGCGTGGTCTTGCCGCTGCCCGGCGGCGCGACCAGCACGAACGCCTTGTGGCGCGTGCTCGCCGCGCTCACGGCGGCGAGGTGGGCATCGATGGGCAGGCTTTCGGTCACGGCGCCCTCCCCCGGCCGGCGGGCAGGCTTGAAAGGGCCGCGGCCGCGGGCTAGAGTCCCCGCGCGCAGGCGTACCCCGGCGGCGAAAAACGCGCAAGGGCGGCGCTTGTTGTCGCTGCGCGTCGGTGCGGGGGCGCCGTGCGCCGCACGCGCGTCCGGAGGGAGCGGGGCAGCTTGCGGAAGCGTTTGCGGCCCGGGTCCGAACGTGGCTCCGCACGTCTGCCGGCAGTGGGGTGCGGCATGCTCTGGTTTGTCCTGCGCCTCGTCCTCATCGTGGTGGCACTCGCCGTGCTGGCCCTGCTCGTCTTTCTCGTGTGGGCGGCCAGCGGCGACGACGACCGGCGCTCGTGGGCCAAGGTCCCGGTCGAAGGACCGTCCCCGCTGGGGGGTACGCCGTCAGCGGCCGCCCCGACGCCCGAGACGCTCACGGTGGTCGGCTTCAACATGGCGTACGGCCGCGGCCCGAGCGACGACGCAGGCGACCTGCGGCCGCGCGACGTCGTCACGGGGTATCTCGACCGCATTGCCGCGGCCATCGAGGCCGCGGGCGCCGACGTCGTGGCGCTGCAGGAAGTCGACTTCGACGCGAGCCGCACGCATCGCATCGACCAGGTCGACTACCTCGCCGATCGGCTCGGCATGCCCTACCGCGCCCGCGTCACCACCTGGAAGAACAACTACGTGCCGTTTCCGTACTGGCCGCCGGCCCAGCACTACGGCCGCATGCACTCGGGCCAGGCCGTGCTGGCGCGTCATCCCATCCGCGGCAACTGGCGCTGGCGCCACCCGCAGCCCGCGGCCTACCCGTTCTGGTATCGCGCCTTCTACCTGCACCGCGCGACGCAGATCGTCGATCTGCGGGTGGGCCGCCACGTGGTGCGGCTCTTCAACGTGCACCTCGAGGCCTTCGACGTCCCGAACCGCGAGGAACAGGCGCGCGAACTGGCGACGCTCGTGCGCGAGAAGGCGCGGCGCTACAGCGTGGTGGTGGGCGACTTCAACGCGCTGCCCCCGGGGGCCACGCGGCGGCATGGCTTCGCCGACGAGCCCGCGGCCGACTTCCGCGCCGACCGCAGCCTGGACATCTTCAGCCCACCGAACCTGCGGGAGCTCTACGCCGACCGGCCGGCCTCGGCCACGGACGGCAGCGCCTTCACGTTCCCGGCCCAAGCCCCCACGCGGCGCCTCGACCACCTCTTCTTCTCGCGGGCCTTCGCGTTGCAGGAAGGCGGCGTCTTCGCAGCGGCCGGTCCCGTCTCGGACCACCTGCCGCTCCGGGCCGTGCTGCGGTTCGAGCCGGCGGCGCCGGCCGGGCGCTGAACGCCGCTACCCCGCCACGATCTGTTCGAGGAGTCCCGCCACGCCGGCTGCCAGGGCGGGCGCTGCAAAGGGCAGGGCCCCGAGCCCGGCCGGCGAGACGAGCGCCCGCGCGAGTTGGTCGTCGGCGCTGCCCGCCGGAAAGCGCAGCTCGCGCTGCGCCTGGAGTTGGGTGCGCGTCAGCCGTTCGACCCCGGCCTCGGCCGTCCAGCGGAGCACGCCGGCCTCGCAGGTGACCATGAGCCCCTCGCGCACGGGGCCGGTCTCGGTGACGTGGCGCAGGGCAACGAGGATTTCGTCTTCGTAGGTGAGTTGCACCTGGAGGTCTTCGGCGTCTTCGGCCGTGGCGAACCGCACGCGCTGCATGCGCCATTCGGGCAGCACGGCCAGCACCTTCGCGCGGGTCGCGTGCGGCAGCAGCAGGCGGCGCAGCCGCTCGGCGCCGTGGTGGCGGCCGAGCTCGGCCGGCAGCGGTCCGAAGCGGTAGGCGTACACCGACTGCACGGCGCCGAGCCGGTGCGTGACGGCATAGGCGAGCAGCGCCAGCACGGGCGGGTGATGGGCCGAGACGTGCGCGCAGCCCAACGCCGCGCCGGCCGCGGCGGCCGTGCGCGCGAGTTCGGCCGTCGCGCCG
>CAYRCM010000348.1:0-3209 GCA_964422715.1 uncultured Myxococcales bacterium
GACGGTGCGCGCGGCGGCGTCGGCGGTGGCGGCGGCCTCGGGCGCGAGGGCGGCGCGTCGGGCGACGGCACCGACGAGGCGTTCTGCGCCGACCTCGGCGGCCCGGGCGGCCAGGGCGGCGACGGCGGCCACGGCGGTGGGGGCGGCGGAGGCTGCGGTGGCGTGTCCTACGGGCTCTTCGTCAACGGCCAGGGCAGCCTCAGCGTCAGCGCCTATGCCAGCGGCAACACCTTCCAACTTTCGGGGGCCGGCGGGGCCGGCGGGGCCGGCGGGGTCTCGCTCGGCCAGAGCGGCCAGGGCGGCGCCACGGGCGCTGCCGGCGCCACCAACTTCTGAGCCTCGGGGCCGGCGGCGGGCCGGCCCGCGTCCCACACGCGAGGTACGCCCATGAACGCACGTCGTCCAACGCGGCGCCGCCCCCTGGCGGTCGTCGGCATCGTCCTGCTCTGCGGGTTGTCGGCTGGCTGCAAGAAGGAAACCGAAGGCCCGGCCGCGGGCGCGGCCGCGGCCAAGCCGGCGCCGCCCCTTGAAGGGGAGGCGGCCGGGGTCTCGCGGCCGCGGCTCGCCATCGAGCCCGCTCCGGCGGCCCCGGCGGCAGCCCCCGATGCCGCGCCGGCCGGCGCGGCGGCCGACGTCCAGGCAGCGCCGGCGGCCCCGGCGGCACCCGCCGGCGGTTCCGACCGCTACGACGCGGCGCTGCGGGGCCTGCGGGACACGGCCAAGGCCTGCTCGCCGGTCGAGCCGGGCCGCATGGTGTTCTGCGCGGCATGGAAGACGCACTACGAAGGACTCAAGCCCACCGTTGCAGGAGCCGACCCGCGCCATCCCGAGAGTCTTGCGCCGTTGCGCGAACTGCTGCGGGCCGCGGCCGCTCTCGTCGATGCCGCCGACCCGGCCGAGCGCGAGGCGGCCCGCATGCTCCTGAAACGCGGCTTCGAACGGCTGCGCACGGCCCCGGCGGCCGAAATCGACCCCTTCCGGGCCGTGCTGGCCGAGCGTTTCCGGCGCGAAAGCGACGCCCGTGAGCGGCTCGACCTGTTGCGCACCCTCTCGTACGCTCCGAGTGCCCTCGGAGGCGCGCTGTTCCTCGATGCCCTGGGCCGCGACCCCGATGTCGAAGTGCGCGTGGCCGCGGCGAGCAGCCTCGATGCGTGCGACCGCAAGCTCTGCCCGGTCACCGCCGAACAGGTGCGCGCGGCGTACGGCGCCGAACGGGAGCCGCGCGTCAAGGTGGCGCTCCTGCGGCTGGCCGGCAGCCTGCAACTGCCCGAAATCGTCGATTGGTGCAAAGACCAGGTGGTCGCGGGAGCGCTGCGGCTCGGCTGCCGCGAGGCGCTGAAGCGGCTGCAGACCGAGCCGGCCTTCGAACTCCTCTACGGCTGGATCGCCGCGCGCAAGGACGACCCCGAATCGTTCAAGCCCGGCGACTACTCGTTCCGCGACGAGTTTGCCTACCTGCTGCCGTTTGCCGACCTGCCGTTTGCCAAAGAACGCTACTACGCGCTCATCGACACCGTGCTCGCGCAGAAGCAGCGCAGCGGCTACGCCATCGGCATCATCGCGCGGCAACTCGCCTGGCTGAAAGACCTGCCGCGCGCGCGCCAGATCGCCCAGAAGCACCTCAAGGCCTACGGCAAGTTGTGGAAGAACGCGGCCGAGAAAGACCGCCAGTTCGTCATCGAGGAATTGCGCCGCACCGCCGAGAACCTCGACGGCAAGGGGGGCGTCTACATCGACCGGCCGCTACGGGTCAACCCGTAGCCCAGGCCGCGCGGCATCGCCGCCCGGCGCGAGGTCGGCCTCGGGCGCGGTCGCCTCGGGGGCGTCGCCGGCTGAGCCTCCGTCGGGGGCCGGCTCTTCGGTGTCGCCCCGGGATGGCCGCCCGGTGTCGGCCAGGTCGGCCCGCCACGCGTCGACCTCGTCGGCAAGGCGACAGGCGCCCGAGACACACAGGTAGCCCTTCAGACAGTCGCGGTCGGAACGACAGCTCCACACGTGGCCTTCGAGGTCGAGGCCCGTGCAGCCGGCCGCAAGCCCCAATGCCAGCAGCGCGAGGCGCGTCGCCGCCATGGCCTAGAAACTCCCCTGGACGGTCATCCAGGCGCCGTCGGGTGTGGCCGTGATGCTGGGCTGCACGCCGCTCGGGGCGTGCGCCGGCTCGACGGCGTCGAGGATGAAGAGACTCGTGGCCGTCAGCAGCGCGGCGCTGCCGAGGCCCCAGAGCGCGTAGGCCGCCTCTTTCGTCGCATCGCCCGCCGCCTTGAGGTCGGCGGCGCGCCGCTGCGTCATGTCGACCACGCCGCCGCCGCTGTAGCCCGCGCTGTCGGCCACCTCGCGATGGTCGGCTTCGCCGAGCCCGTAGGCAACCCCGCCGCTGGCCATGAGTGCGGCCCCAACCGCCAGCGTGACCCAGTTCCAGGGCGAGTAGCGACTGCGCTTGACGACGGTCGGCGGCGAGACCGGGGCGACAGGCAGGGCCGTCGGCGGAGCGCCTGCCGTTGCGGCCGCCGCTGCCCCGCCGTTGGCCGCGGGCGCCGCGCCGGCCGTGAGCGCATCGACGCGCCGTTCGGGCGCGCCGGCGGCGACGAGTTCGATGACCACCGACGCTTCGCCGCCGGCCGGCACGTCGACCGTCTGCGTGACGTCGCGCCGCAGCGGGGCCCGCGCCGTGACCTCATGGCGGCCCGGCGACACCGACTGCGTGGCCACCGGGGCGCGTCCGAGCGGCAGCCCGTCGAGCAGAATCTCGGCCCCGAAGGGCTGCACGTGCAGCACGAGCCGGCCTTGCGACAGCTGCTTGCGCAGCAGCCGAATGGCCGTGTCGGCCTTGCCGCGCGCTTCTTCGGGCACGTCGGCCTGCACGAACTGTTCGTAGAGGGTGAGCGCGCCCTGCAAGTCGTCGAGTTCCTGGTAGCAGCGGGCGAGCGGGTAGAGCAACCCGTGTTCGCCCGAGCGCACGTAGGCTTGCCGGTAGCCCTCGAGCGCTTCGCGGAAACGGCCGTCGCGGAAGTGCGCAGTGGCCTCGTCGACGAGCGCCTGAACGGGCCGCTCGGGTACGGCGGGCGGCGCTTCGGGGGCGGACGCGGCGGCCGGCGGCGTTGCAGCCGGCGCAGGGGTGGCCGCAGGCTTGCCGGGCTTCTCGGGTTTGCCGGGCTTCTGGCCCTTGGCGGCCTTGGGGTCGACGTCGGGCTTGCCGGGTTTGCCGGGCT
>CAYRCM010000349.1:0-3204 GCA_964422715.1 uncultured Myxococcales bacterium
CATAGCCGAGGCCCTTCAACTGCTGGCGCACGGCCCCGCCGCCGCCGGCGGGGGCGACAGACGGCTGCGTTTCGGCCTGCGGTTCCGCTCCTTTTTGGGCTTCGAGGGCAGAATCCATGGCGTTCACCTCCTGGCGCACCGGACAGGCATTCTACTACCCGCGCACCCGCGTGTCATGCGCCGAAGCCGCGGCCGGCCGCCCGGTCGGCCGCCGCCGCGCCCGACTCGCGGGCGTACTCGAGATGCCGGCAGGTGCCGGCGGTCCCGCTCTTATCGAAACCGGAATCGAGGTCGGGTGCCGGCGGGCTCCCCGCGATGTTGGCGGCGTAGCCGTGTCGGTTGCGCCGGAGCGACACACCCGCGCCCGTGGCGGCCCAGCCCGCCGGGGACCGCGGGTGGCGCGCAGCGGCGGCGAGCCCGTTGACTCGCGGGTGACCCCTCCCCCACACTGAACCTGCGGCCCCGACACGACCGTGGGCAGCGGCCTGGGGCCATGCGCCGGAGCGCTCTACCCTCGGGGTTCCGCCGGTGGCCACAGCGAACCGCGGAAACGGAGGCGGCGATGCGGACCCAGCTGCAGACGTCGGGCTTGGCCGGGCTACTGTGGCTCGTTGCGAACGGCTGCGCGGCTGAACCGGTGGCCGAGTCGCGCACCGACGGGGCACCGGCCGCCGTCGTGGCGAACCGGTTGGCCCTGGCCTACTCCGACCGAGATGAGCCGCCCGGGTGCGTACGGTACGTCGCAGCGGGCGGCGCCGGCCACATGCAGGACGGCCTCGGCTGGGACACGGCCTTCGCGCAGGTCCAGGACGGCGTCGAGGCGGCCTATGCGGTGGTCGCAGCCGGGGCCCGCGCCTGCGACGTGTGGGTGCGCGCGGGCCGCTACCGGCTGCGAGCCCCCGCGCGCGAGGTCGTACGCCTGCGGCCGGCCGTCCACGTGTTCGGCGGGTTTGCGGGCGACGAGGATCGCCGCGACCAACGCGACTGGGTGGCGAACCTCACGACACTCGACGGCCTGGGGACGGCCGCCGCTGTCGTGCGCGGCTGCGACGACGCCACGCTCGACGGCTTCACGGTGACCGGTGGCCAGGCCCCCGCCACGCCGGAGCAGCCGGGAGGCGGGGGCATGTTCAACGCCCAGACGTCCCCGACGGTGGCCCATTGCACCTTCGCCGGCAACCGCGCGGCGCGATACGGCGGCGGCATGCTCAACGTCGCCGGCGCGCCAAGCGTCGTTGGCTGCCGTTTCGAAGGCAACGACGCACCGTTCGGCGGCGGGATGGCGAATCTCGGTGGCGAACCGCGCATCGACGACACCAGCTTCACCGGCAACCGGGCGACCTCCGGCGCGGGGATGTACAACGAAGCCACGGCTGTCTCGGTCACGCGCAGCCGCTTCCGGGCCAACGAGGCGTCGCGGGGCGGGGGCCTCGTAAGCCTCAGCGGCACGCTGGACCTGAGTGCCTGCGACGTCGCCGAAAACGAAGCGCCGGAAGGCGGCGGCCTGCACGTCACGGCCTCCGCCGTGGCGCTCGCGGGATGCACGTTTGCGCAGAACCGGGGGCAATCCGGCAGCGCGCTCTACGGCAGCGACAGCACCGTCACGCTCGCCGAGTGCGACTTCCTCGGAAACGAAAGCACGCAGGGCGGCGGGCTGACGTGCAGCGAGTGCTGGCTCAGCGCGGACGGCTGTCGCTTCGTAGGCCACCGCCGGGCGGCCGACCTGCGGCTGGGCCTTGGCGCGCTCACCGACTGCACGTTCGACGACAACGGGCTCGGCGTGCGGAACGACCGCAACACGACGGCGTTCACGCGCGCAACGTTCGCCGGCGGCGAAGCGGGCATCGAAGACGAGGCCGGCACGTTGACGTTGACCGACGTCGCGGTCACTGCCGTCCGCTATGGCGTGTCGAGCCGCGCCGGTCATGCGATCGTCAAGCGGAGCAAGTTCGCCGGCGGCATCGAGGGGTTGGGGCTCGTGGCCGGCAGCGCGGTGGTGGATGAGTCGACCTTCGAGGGCTACCACTCGGCCCTCCACGGGGAACGCGCGACGGTGTCGGTGACCGCGTCCCACTTCCGCGCAAACGGCGATGCCATGGTGCTGGAAAACGGCAACGCGAATGTGACCGACTGCGATTTTCGCAAGAATTGGCGCGGGCTCTACATCCTGCAAGGCTACGCCTGGATCGCCGGGTGCCTGTTCGAGCGCAACAGCCGCGGCGGCCTCATGAACAACGGGGGGACCGACATCCACGACACCGTGTTCCGCGAGAATCACGCTCTCTGCTACGGCGGCGGCATCGAGAATCACGCCGAGTTGTGGTGCACGAACTGCCTTTTCGACAGCAACGTGGCGAGTGGCGGCGGGGGCCTGCAGACCGAGGACTTCGCGGTGCTCACAGACTGCACGTTCGTCGGCAACCAGAGCACCGGCAGGGGCGGTGCCATCCTCAACTTGCGCACGCTCGCCGTGACGAACAGTGTATTTCTCCACAACTCCAGTCGCACGAATGGCGGCGCCGTCTTCGGCTGGGGCACCTCGACCATCCACAACGCGACCTTTCATGGCAACGCCGCGCGCTGGAACGGGGGGGCCCTCTACGTCGAGAATGTCGCCAGCTACCAGACCTCCGTCGTGAACAGCATCCTCTGGGGCAACGCGCCCGAGGAGATCTTCGAAGAACGGCCGCGGGCCTCGGTGCGCTACTCCGACGTGCAGGGCGGCTTCGCGGGTGAAGGCAACCTCGATGCCGACCCCGGGTTCGTCGACGCGCCGGGGGGCGACCTACGCTTGCAGCCGGGCTCGCCGTGCATCGACCGGGCGGCGGGCGACATCGCCCCGTCCCACGACGCCGCGGGCAACGCGCGCTGCGACGACCCCGACACCCCGAACCTCGGCAGCGGCGAACCGGCCTACGCCGACATCGGTGCCTACGAGTACCAGGCGTCCATCTGCCAACAGGTCGTGGCGTCCCAGTCGGCCACGAGGAGTTCGCCGGCCGCGCCGTGAGGCCGTGCGACGGCGCCCGCGTCGGGGGCCGAGGCCTCGGGTCCGCCACCCAGGGCGGCGCTTGCCGGCCCGCCGCCGCCACCCGTGGGAAGGCCGGCCAGCCACGCGGCGAGCAGAACCGAGGCTCCGAGGGGTTTCCTGCCCCGTTGCGGTCCAAGGATTGCGGACGCGCCAACGAACGGCTTCCCCGAGGC
>CAYRCM010000350.1:0-3197 GCA_964422715.1 uncultured Myxococcales bacterium
GCCGTCCACTGCCCGACCATGAACAGGTCGCCAAGCCCCGGCAGGGTGCGAACGGGCGTCGCGCGGAAGTTGTCGGGAGTCAGGTACCAGCCGTCGGGTGAGCCCTGCCAGTTGCCCGTGTAGCGCACGTAGGTCGCGGGGGTGGGCACATCGACGACCTCGACCTGAGCGCCGAGCCCCGGCCAGCGCTGTTCAAGCGCCTGCACGGTGAGGTCGGCAATGCGGCGCTTCTCGGCCTCGTACGCCGGGCGGTCGGCAGCGAGCCGCTGCCACCAGTCGGCGCGCGTCGGATACCAGACTTCGAGCGCTGTCTTGCCTGCCGGGGCGCTCGAAGGATCGAAGCCGTGGCTCATGACCGAGAGCCAGCGGCGCGTTTCGCCCGCGACCGAGATGGGCGTTTCGAGTTCGAAGACGATGCGCGGCGGCTCACGCGAGAGATCGCGTGCGATTCCGAGCGCCACGTGGACGAGCGGCCGCACAGGCAGCCAGCGCTCGTACATCGTGCGGATGCGCTCGTCGACGTAGCGGCCGCCGAGCAAATCGAAAATGAGGTGGTGGCCGTCGGCTGCCCAGATGACCGTGTCGGCGCGTCGTTCGGTGCCGTCGGCGAGCCGCACGCCGACCGCGCGGTCGTTCTCGACGAGCAGGTCGGCGACCCGCGTCCCACACTGCAAGTCGCCGCCAAGCGCGCGGAAGCGTTCGGCGATGGCGAACACGACTCCCTGTGAGCCGCCGAGCGGCACGCTGGCGTCGTTGTCGCGGGTGGCGCACATGCCGGCCAGGGCAACGAGCGGGAACTGGGGCATGGGCCAACCGGGCGAATCAACGAGGAAGCGCAGCGTCTGGCGCAGCAGCGGGCTGCGAAAGCGCGCGACAAACTCCTGCAGCGTCTGCTTGCCGCAGCGCGCGATGGTTGGCAGCAGCGGTGCCATGCGCAGGAGTTGCCAGGCCGAGGCGAGCGGGCTCGTCAGTTCGGGCGGGTCGACGGGCAGCAGGTTCAGGAAACTCGGTCCGTAGAGCAGCCCCACGAACTGGCGGATGAGCGGCCCGTCACCCGGCGAAATGGCCCGCAGCTGGCGTTCGACGGCCCCGGCGTCGGGGCCGAAGCAGATCGTGTGCGCGCCGCCCTCGATGCGCACGGCCTCGCTGAGCCGATGGAACGTGCGTCCCTGCAGGGCGCCGAGTTCGCGCCACACGGCGTGCAGCGGCCCCGAGCGCGCGCCCATGAACATGTGCATCGAGATGTCGAAGGTGTAGCCCTTGCGCGTCCAGGCCGTGCACAGGCCGCCCGGGATGCGGTGCGCCTCGAGGATGGTGGCGCGGTAGCCGTTCATGCGGGCGTAGCAGCCGGCCGAGAGCCCGGCAATGCCGGCGCCGACGATGAGGACGGACGGTTCGCTCATGGGGGGGACCTCCTTCTGTGAGTCGCGGACGATCCTGCCCGGCGCGGCCCGGGGCCGTCAAGGCCAGGAGCTGGCCCATGGCTCGCCGCTCCGGTCCGGGCCAGGGCCCGCCCGCCGTCAGTCTTTGGGCGCCTTGCCGCCCTCGATCTGCGACTGCACGTTCTGCACGGTCTCCACGATTTTCGGAATCTTGTCGAGGAGTTTTTCGAGCAGCCCCTTGCGATCCTCGATGGGCAGGATGTCGACGCCGTCGGCCGTCAGAATCGCCACCCCGACCGGGCGCAGTTTGGCCCCGCCCCCGCTGCCGCCGCCGACGCCCTTGCCGCCCGCCTTGAACTTGGCGTGTTTGTGCGGGCCGTGCCCGGGGCCGAACCCCTGACCCTCGCCAACGCCGCCGGCAGCCGCGAGGCCCACCGAGACGCTGGACAGCGGCACGACCGTGACCCCGCCGAGTTCGATGGGGGAGCCGATGACCCCCTCGATGTCGGCGACCGCCTGAATCTTGCCCGTGACGAGTTCGAGCAGGCCCGTAACCGAGCCGAAGTCTGCGCGTTCCATGGGTGCCCCCTTCCCCTAGCGACCGAGCTTTTCGAGCCGGGCCTTGCCGTTTTCGATGACCAGCACCGCCACGGGCGTCACGCGCGCGCCACCGCCGGCCCCGCCGCCGGTGCCTTTGCCTTCGCCCTGGCCTTCTTCGCCGCCCTCGCCGCTGCCGCCGCCCCCGCCGAAGCCGAACTTCAGCTCGCAGAGCGGCACAACGTGGTGCGGCCCGAGCGACACGGGTTTCCCGACCACGGCGTTGCCGCGCGCCATGGCTTCGAGCCGGGTCGCCACCTTTTCGAGCAGTTGTCTCACGTGTTCCATGGTCTCACTCCTTGGCTGCGGCGCGCGCGGCCCGGGGCCGGGCGCGCAGTGCCTGGCGCATGTCGCGGGCGAGCAGCCCGCAGACGAACCTCAAGACCGTCCAGATGGGGCACAGGTGTGCCCGAAAACTGCCTTCCATTTCAAAGACTTCATCCTGCCAGTCGGGCTGGATGACGATGTCCAACGCCTTCGACGGCGCGGGCAGCAGGCCGAGGGCGGCGACGAACTGTCCGGTGGTCGCGGGGTCGTCGAAGCCCACCACGGCGCGGATGCGCAGGCGCGCGCCAAACGACCGCAGCACCCGGCCCACGAAGCGCTTGATTGCCCCGCGGTGCGCGCGCAGCCAGGCGAGCCACTCGATCGCGGAGGGGCCCGGTTTTGCGGCCTTCTTCCGCGCCGGCTTCGCCGCCCGAGGCCGTTTCGGGCGTTTTGTGCCGCGGTCCGTGCGCTTGCCCGGTCGCAGCCGCAACACCCGCAGCCCGACGAGCGTCAGCGCGAGCCCTTCGCCCGTCACGGCCCGAAAGCCGAAGAGCCCGAAGCCCCACGTGAGCGCCACGCGGCCATGCAGCACGTCTTCGCCGATGGCCCCCGCGGCCCGCACGCCGAAGGGCACGACGAGGAGCACGCCGACCAGGATGCCCACGACCGCGAGAATCCAGAGCAAAACCGTGCCCACGGTGGCGAGCACGTCGGCGATGCCGATGGCCGCGATGAGCCCGCTCATGCCGCGGCCCTCCCGACCACCTGTCGGGCCGCCCGGCGCCACAGGCGGCCCCACACGCGCGTCCGGGTCGCGGTCGGCCGGTCGGGCTTGGGCTTGCGCGTCGCCCGGCGCAAGAGCCGCCCCCAGAGGCTCGGGCGCGGCGCGGCCGGCGCCGGAGCTGCCTCGCCGCCGCGCCCCACCCCCGGCTGCCCGAGCGGCCCGAGCGT
>CAYRCM010000351.1:0-3170 GCA_964422715.1 uncultured Myxococcales bacterium
CGCCACCGGATCCGCTACCCTGGCCGGCTGACCATCACCTTCCTCGCCGCGGAAACCCGACCCGGACGCCCAAGTGCCACCTTCGCCGCCGCGGTAACCCATACCCCCCCCGGGCCCAGTGCCGCCTTCCCCACCGGGCGAAGTCGTGCTGGACCGTCCCAGTACCCCCGTCCGCGCCACCGAAACCCGTCTCTGACGGTCCAGTGACACCTTCCCCGCCGGGGAAACCCCTACCCGGCCCGTTCGGGTGGCCCTGCCCGCGCCACCCCAAGCGCACCGGAAGCGGCCGACCGCCCCCGCCCCGCGCCCACCGTCAGCCGCGGCACGCCCCGAGCGGAACCGCGGCGCCACGCATGTGAACCGGCCCCCTCGTCTGTGGCATACTGCCCGCCGCCCGGGGCAAGGCGGTGGCCGCCTGCCCCATCGAGGGCTTGGCAGCGGAGGAAGGTCATGCGGCAACGCTCGGTGGTGCTCTCGATCGGGTTCGTACTCCTTGCGTGTTTCGGCGGGCCCGGCTGCGACAGCGCCGGTGGCGGCACCGCAACGGCCGACACCGACGGTGGCGCCCCGGACGGCAACGGCCCGGGCGATCTCCCCGGCCGCCCCGACGGCACGGCAGCGGGCGACACCGCCCCCGACCTCGTCCCCGACACGGCCGACAACCCCGATGCCGCCCCCGACCTCGCCCCGGCCGACCTGCCGGCCCCCGACCAGGCCGGCCCCGACGCGGCGCCCCCCGACGCCCCGGCCGACGGCGGCACACCCGACGCCCCCCCCGCCGACAGCGCCCCCGGCGACGCCCTGCCCCAAGACGGCGCGGCCGGCGACACGGGCGCGGGCGACACAGCGCCCGACGGGGGCGGCGAGCCGCGCCTCGCCATCGCCATTGCCGGGGAGCCGCCCTACCTCGTCGGCCCGGTCACGGTGCTCGTCATGGCCGAGCCGGCCGCGGCGTTTCACGGCGTCGAGGTCCTGCTCGGCGACGCGAGCCTCGGCGAGGCGCTCACCCCGCCCTTCGACGTCACGTTCGATTCGGCCGCGTTTGCCGACGGCCCGGCCACCCTCAACGCCACGGGCGTCCTCGCCGCCGACGGCCGGCGCCTCGAAGCGAGCCTGGCCGTCGAGCTCGCGAACCACGCCCCGCTCCTCGATGTGCGCACCCCGACCGCCGGCGAGATCGTCCAGGGCTCGCCCACGGCCGGCTTCGTCGTCCGGCCCGAGGTCACGGCAAGCGACGGCAACGGGCTTACGGCCCTCACGGTGACGGTCGGCGAAACGGTCATCGACCTCGACGCCGGCGCGGGCACGGTCGCCGTACCGCTGCCGGTCAGCGGCCCCGACTTCCCGGTGCCGCCGCTCGAACTCGTCTTCACCGCCCGCGACACGACGGGCGCCGAGACCAGCGTCCCGGTGGCGGTCCAGCCCTCGATCGTGCCGTTCTCGTTCACCGTCGACCTCGGGACCGCCAACGGCTACCCGAACACGCTGCGGGCGGCCCCCGACGGCAGCCTGCTGTTCCAACTCGGCATCAACAGTTCCACGCCGGGCGGGCTGCTCTACGGGTTTGGCGCCCCGGCCGTCGCCGCCGTGCCCGTGCTCGCCGCGACGGACCGCGGCACGCCGTACGAGGTGGCCGCCTCGGACACGAACGCCTTCTGGCTCGCCTACGAAAACAGCGTCAACACGCTGTTCACGGCCCCGCTCGGCGGCGGACCGCTCACCGAACTGCGCCGCCTCGTCTGGAACGACAGCGAACAGCCGCTCTGGTATCGCCCGCCCGTCGACGGGGCGGGCCGCCTGCTCGTCGGCTGGACCACGCACGGCGCCTGCACGCCCGAGGGCTGCGCCGACGTACGGCTGCACCTCGAGGGCTACGCGCCCGACGGGACGCGCCTCTTCGAGGCCCCGCCGAGCGAGGCCACCGCGGGCGGCGAGCCCATTCGGCTTGCCGACGGCCGGCTGCTCGTGTCGCTGGCGCTGCCGGGCGAGCCGGCGCGCCTCACCCCGCTCGACCTCGCGACCGGCACCTGGGGCACGCCCTTCGACGCGGTCGACGGGGTCGCGAGTTGGTCGAACGCCGTGCTCGTGGCCGACGATGCGCTCTTCGCCATCGGTACCCGCCCGGGTGCGGCCGGCATCACGGTCGTCACGCTCGCCGCCTTCGACCCGACGGCAGGGACGGCGCTCTGGCACGTGGTGCTGCCCGCCGTCTACTGGAGCCCCGAGATGACGCTGCCCGACGCCGAGCGCACGGCCGACGGGCTGCGCTTCTATTTGCAGCTCGGCGGCCCCGTGCCGAACGGCGGCCTGTTCGAGGCCGGGCCCGCCGGGCTCACGAACCTCTGGGGCTGCTGCGACGGCTTCGTCCCGTCGCTGCTCGGACATGCCACCGGGGCCCGCATCCGCTACGTGATCCTGAACGACTGGCAGAACGGCACGGCCGGCCTCGTGGGTCTCCACGACGACGGTGCGCCGGCCTTCGACATCCCGCTTTCGGGGCCCATCCTGAGCGGCTACCGGGTGCTCGCCGACCAGGGCCTGGCGCTCGTCACGGCCGCGAGCTACGAGGCCGAGACCGCCACCTTGCTCGTCGTCGAACCCGACGGTCAGCAACGCTACGCGATCGAGCTGCCCGACGCCGAAGCCCCCGCCATCCGCGAAGTCGGCGGCCAACTGCTGCTCGTCTATTCGCGCGCGGCGGACGGGGTCACCACCCTCGAATCGCGCGTCCCCGGCGACGGCAGCCTGCGCTGGCGCTTCCACGACGGCAGCTCCGACACCCCGACGCACGCCTTCTGGAAATTGGAGCCCTTCGCGCCCTGGGGCCTCGTGCTGCTGCCGCTGCAACGTCGCGTTGGCGAGGGCCCCTACGGCTCGACCTACAACCACTTCGCGCTGCTCGGGGTGCAGCCATGAGCGCGTTCGGGGCCCGCCCCTGGGCCGGCCTCGCCCTGGCCGCCCTGCTCCTGGTGTACCCATCGTGCGGCGTCGACACGCGCCGCGCGCTTGGGGCCGACGCCGACGTGCGGCCCGGCGCCGGCGACGCCGCGCCGCCTGCCGACCTCGCGGGGAGGCCCGATGCCCCGGCCGAGCTCGCGCCGGGGCCCGACGCGGCCGCCGAGCTCGGCGGCGACACGGCCGCGCGCGACGGGGCCCTCGCCGACCCCGGC
>CAYRCM010000352.1:0-435 GCA_964422715.1 uncultured Myxococcales bacterium
CGCGGTCCCGTCCGCGACCTCAGGAGGCGCCCGATGCTGTTCTGTTGCTTGCCGCTTGGCCCTCGCGCGCTGCGCCCGACCCGGGGCGGTGCGCCGGCGTTCCGGCCCCCGGAGCGCCCAAAGGCCCGCACGTCCCGGCGTCCGTGCTCGACGCGGTTTCTCGTGGTGGCTCTCGCGGCGGTCGTGCTGCTCGGCCGCTGCGGCGGCTCGGGGCTGCCGCTCGCCCCGGACGCGGCCGGTGGCGACACCGGTACGCCCGCCGACCTCTGCCCGAACTGCGTTGACGTCGCCGCGCGCGACGCGGAGGTCGACACCCGTGACGCAGAGGTCGACACCCGTGACGCAGAGGTCGACACCCATGACGCGGAGGTCGACACGCGTGACGCGGAGGTCGACACGCGTGACGCGGAGGTCGACACGCGTGACGCGGAGGTC
>CAYRCM010000352.1:535-3156 GCA_964422715.1 uncultured Myxococcales bacterium
GATCCGCGTGACGCGGACCTCGATGCAGACGACACGGAGGTCGACGCCGACACCGACCTCGGCGACACCCCGCCCGGCGTGGAGGTCGACGCCACTCCGGGCGACGCTGCGGCCGACTGGCCCCTCGCGCGCTGCGAAGGCGACCCGCTGCGCGTGCGCTCCTGCGACACGACCCTGCGCTACGTGCCGCCGGCGGGCGAACGCCCGCTGCGGGTCGAGTTCCGCCACGAGGGCCACTGGGGCGAGCCGACCCCCATGGCGCCGGCCGGCGACGGCAGTTTCACGCTGACCCGGCGGTTCCGTCCGGGGCTCTACGCCTACAAGTTCGTGGTCGACGGCGACTGGCGCTTCGACCCGGCAAACCCGTACGTGGCCTACGATGGCGGCACGGCCAATTCGGGGCTGCGGGTGCCCGACTGCGGCCTGCCGCGCCTCGAAGTCGCGGGCCAGCCGCGTCCGGCCGACAACGCGTTCGCCGCGACCGTGCGCTTCACGGCCGGTGCCGGCGGCTGCGCCCCGGCCGAGACGCGCGCGACCCTCATCCACGACTTCGTCGAGACGCCGCTCAGCGGGGCGTTCGACCCGGCGCGTTGGACGTTCGAGGTGGCGCTCGTCGGGCTTGCGCCCGGCAAGTACACCGTGCGCCTCGAAGCCACCGACGCCGCCGGTCAGGCCGCGGAACCCTTGCTGCTGCCGTTCTGGATCGAGCCCGAGCCGTTTTCCTGGGCCGACGCCTTCATCGCCCTCGTCATGACGAACCGCGGCCCCGATGGCGACCCCGGCAACAACGCCGCGCCGACCCCCGAAGCGCACCCGACCGCCGACTGGCACGGTGGCGACTTGCGCGGCGTGACCGCGCTCATCGACGCGGGCTACTTCGACGCCCTGGGCGTGCGCGCCCTCTGGCTCACGCCGTTCCAACGCGGCACCGACGACGTGCAGCGGGCCGCCCGCATCCCGAACGGGGTCACGGGCTATCACGGCTACTGGCCGGTCGACCCGCGCGAGGTCGATCCGCGGCTCGGCAGCCCGGACGACTTGCGCGCCCTCGTCGCCGCCGCCCACGCCCGCGGCATCCGCGTGCTCATGGACCTCGTCGTCAACCACGTCTACGAGGATCATACCTACGTCGCCGACCACCCCGACTGGTTCACCGACGGCTGCATCTGCGGCAGCGCCGGCTGCGACTGGACCACCCACGCGCGCTCGTGTCTCTTCGCCTCCTACATGCCCGACATCGACTGGCGCAACCGCCAGGCGGGCGAGGCGTTCGTTGCGGATGCGCTCTGGTGGCTCGAAACCTTCGACCTCGACGGCGCGCGCGTGGACGCGGTGAAACACGTGCACGAACCCGGCATCTTCAACGTCGCGACGCGCATTCGCGAGCGCTTCGAGACGGCCGGCGTCGACTACTTCCTCGTCGGCGAGACGGCCATGGGTTGGGACGGCGACAACAGCACTTGCGACAACGCCAACTACCAGGCCATCAACGAGGGCCTTGCGCCGGGCGGGCTCGACGGCCAGTTCGACTTCGTGCTGTTCCACGCGGTGGTCGAATCGGTGTTCCTGCGCGGCGCCCGCGGCGCCATCCATCTCGACTACTGGACCCTGAAGTCGCAGGAATGCTACCGCCCGGGCGCCGTCATGGTGCCGTACGTCGCGAGCCACGACACGTCGCGCATCGTCTCGCTCGCCGACTACCGCGGCCAGGATCCGGCCCACGACCTGGCCATCCCGGGACACGAGTGGCCCGAGGAAGGGCTGCCCGAGGCGCCCGGCGACGCCGAACCCTACGAGCGCGTGCGCACCGCGTTCTGCTGGCTGCTGACCATTCCCGGCGCGCCGCTCTTGTATCTCGGCGACGAGTATGGCGAATTCGGCGGCCACGACCCCGACAACCGCCACGACTTCCGCGCGGAGGACACGCTCAACCCGCGCGAAGCGGCCCTGCTCGCCGACGTGCGCGCGCTCGGCCAACTGCGCCAGACGCTGCCCGCGCTCCGCCGCGGCCGCTACGTCACGCTCGGCGCCGCCGACGACGGGCAGATCGCGTTCGCCCGCCTCGGTGACGACGACCGGGGCCCGGTCGTGGGCATCAATCTCGCCGCGACCGAGGCCACGAAGACGGCCGACGTGCTCGACCTCGGCTTTGCCCCCGACACGAACTACCAGAGCCTCCTGCCCTTTGGCGGGGCGCTCGCCCTAGGGGCCGCGGGGCCCGCCACGCTCACGCTGCCGCCGCGTTCCTGCGCCGTTTTCCTGCCCTAGCGCGCGGCCACCCGGGGCATCGCCGCCCGCGCCGGAACCACCCGCGGCCGGCCTGCGGACGCCCGGCGCTTGACCCGCCCCCGGCCGCGGCGGACCATACCGCAGAGACGCCCCCGGGACCGTGGCGCCCGGCGGGCCTCCGGAGTCAGCCTCATGCACACGACACCTCTTGGCCGGCGGCTCTCGGCCACGCTCGGCCTGGCGCTTCTCCTCGCCGCCTGCGGCGGCACGAATGGCGGCGGCGACGCCGCCCCTCCGCGCGACGACACCGCCGGCGAGCAAGACACCGCGGCGCCCCCGGACGTCGTCCCCGACGCGGCGCCCGACCCGGGCGCGCGCGCCGACACCCCGCC
>CAYRCM010000353.1:0-3150 GCA_964422715.1 uncultured Myxococcales bacterium
TTGCGGCGCGCCCGCCGGCGCCACCGCGAGGGCCATGGCGGGCGGGGCGGACGGTCGGCCGGCGGGCAGCGCGGCGCCCCCGGCGTCGGCACGGACGAGCAGCAGCGACGCCACGACGCCGACAACGAAACCGATGAGACCGGACAGTTTGATGCGCTGGATGAACGGGTCCGGGCTTTGGACGGGCGCTTCGTCGGCCATGGCCACCTCCGGGGCAGCGATGTTACCGGGGTGGGCGGGGCCGCGGCAAGAATTCGGCTGCTGCGTTCGCGCGCCAACTGCGCTATGCTGCGGACGGCGCTTGTCGATTCAGGACGCAAGCCCGCCGCCGGCGGTTGCACCGAACGCCGCGCGGGCTGCTCGTCGCCATCGGGCGGGAGACCCGCCGGCGGGAGTGGAACACATCGTGGAAGGGGCAATGTCCATCGTCGAGCAGTTCGCGAGACGGGTCGAGCGCTCGGCCGACGCCGAGGCCCTGCGCAGCCGTTCGGGCGCCGCCTGGCAGTCGCTGACGTACCGGGAATGGAACGAGGCCTCCCGGCGCATCGCCGCGGGCCTCGTGGCCCTCGGGGTCGAGGCGGGCGACCGCGTCATGCTGCTGTCGGGCTCCACCGTCGAGTGGGCGCTCGCCGACCTGGCCATCCAGATGGTCGGGGCCATCAGCGTGCCCGTCTACGGCACGACCATGGCCGACATCTGCGCGTACATCGCCAACGACTGCGGCTGTCGCATCGCTCTCGCCGAAGACCCCCAGCAGGTGGCGAAACTCGTGGCGCACCGCGCCGAGCTGCCCCGGCTCGAACGCGTGGTCTACTTCCGGGCCCGCATGCGCTCCGACCGCGCCAAGGAACACGACGAAACGCCGCTGCGCCTCGGCGACGTCGTGGCCGAGGGCAGCGCCGACGCGGCCTGGCTCATGAGCCTCGACGAACTCCAGGCCGTCGGCGAAGAGACGCTCGAACGGCAGGCGCACGTGCTGGCCGGCCGCGCCGCCGCGCTGCGCCCCGAGACGCCCTCGGCCATCTTCTACACGTCGGGCACAACGGGGCCGCCCAAGGGGGTGTTGCTGAGCCAGGGCAACTTCCTCGCGGCGATCGGCGCCTTGCTGAGAGCGCTGCCCATCTCGGAGCAGGACGTGCAGCTGCTCATCCTGCCGCTGGCCCACATTCTCGGGTGCGTGGCGCTGCGTTCGGCGTGCGTCGCGGGGGCGGCGGTCGTGTTCGGCGAGGGCCCGCAGAAGCTGCTCGACAACCTCACCACCGTGCGGCCGACCTATCTCGTGGCCGTGCCGCGCGTGTGTGAGAAGGTCTACTACCGCATCCTCGCCGAAAACGCCGAGCGGGGGGCCATCGAGCAGGCCCTCTTCCAGTGGTCGGTCAACGTCGGGCTCGAATGGAGCCGCTGCAACCGCGCGGGCCGTCCGGTGAGCCGCTTTCTCGCGCTGCGCTATCGCACGGCCGAACAGGTCGTCTTTCGCCGGGTGCGCGCGCTGTTCGGCGGGCGCCTGCGGTTTCTGCTGTCGGGCGGTGCGCCCCTCGGGCTGCCCATCTCCGAGTTCCTGCACGCCGCCGGGGTGCTCGTGCTCGAAGGCTACGGGCTCACCGAAACGACGGCCGCGGGACACGTCAACCGGCCGCACCGCTTTCGCCTCGGCACGGTCGGGCAACCCGTCGAGGGCATGGAATGCCGCATCGGACTTGAAGGCGAGATCCTGCTGCGCGGTCCGACGGTCATGCAGGGCTACTACGGACGGCCCGACGACACGGCCGCGGTGCTCGACCCCGAGGGTTGGCTGCACACGGGCGACGTGGGCAGCCTCGACGACGACGGCTTCCTGTCCATCACCGACCGCATCCGCGACATCATCGTGCTCGCGGGCGGGGCCAACGTCTCGCCGGGCAACATCGAGAGCCTGCTGCGGGCCAGCCCCTACGTCAGCCACGTGGTGGTGTGCGGCGACGGCCGGCCCTTCCTGTCGGCGCTCATCACGCTCGACGAGGACAGCGTGCGCCAGTTCGCCGCCGACCGCCGCCTGGCGGTTGCGTCGTTCTCCGAGCTCTGTCAGCACCCGGACGTCTACGCGCTCGTCGAAGAGACCGTCGAGGAACAGAACGCGCGGCTGCCCCCGCACGAGCGCATCCGCAAGTTCGCCATCCTCGACTACGATTTTTCGGCGGAGGGCGGCGAATTGACACCCACGCACAAGACGCGGCGGCAGCACACCATCGACAAGCACCGTTCGCTGTTCGAGAGTTTCTACCGCGACCGCTTCTGACGGCGCGCGGATGGGGGGAGTCATGGCCACGCAGCCGGCAACCGTCATCGTCGTGCCCACGTACAACGAGAAAGACAACCTGGCGCCACTCGTCACCGAGGTGCTCGCGACACTGCCCGAGGCGCACGTGCTGGTCGTCGACGACCGGTCGCCCGACGGGACAGGCGAACTTGCCGAATCGCTCGCCCGGGGCGACCAGCGCATCCACGTGTCCCACGGCCCCGGCAAGCAGGGTCTCGCCCGGGCCTACGCCCAGGGGTTTCGCTGGGCGCTCGCGCACGGCTACGAACTCATCTTCGAGATGGACTGCGACTTCTCACACCAGCCCAAGCACTTGCCGCAGTTCGTGGCCGCAGCCCGCGACGCCGATTTGGTGCTCGGCAGCCGCTACGCCCCGGGCGGCGGCACGGTGAATTGGAAACTCTCGCGGCGGCTCGTGAGCCAGGCGGGCAACTTCTACGCGCGAAGCGTGCTGGGGCTCGCGCGCTACCGCGACCTCACCGGCGGCTTCAAGTGCTTCCGCCGGGCCGTGCTCGAAGCCGTCGACTTCGAGCACCTGCTCTGCACGGGCTACGGCTTCCAGGTCGAACTCACCTTCCGCGCTCACAAACTCGGCTTCCGCATCGTCGAGGTGCCCATCATGTTTCCGGACCGCAAGGTGGGCCAATCGAAAATGTCGGGGGCCATCGTGAAGGAGGCGCTGCTGACGCTGCCGCGGCTGCGCTTCCGGCCCTTGCAGCGACCGCAAGGCCGGTAGACCCGAGACCCGACAAAGACATGGGGGGTGGGGCCCGCGGCCCGCGGGCGTCAGGGCGTCGCTGCGCGCGTGTCGGGCCCCGCCGGACCCGCGTCGGGCCCCGCGACGGCCGCCGGGG
>CAYRCM010000354.1:0-3116 GCA_964422715.1 uncultured Myxococcales bacterium
AATCAGCGTTCGGCTTGCGTCGGAATCAGCGTTCGGCTTGGAGCGGAATACGCAAGCAGGAACGCGTCGAGTTCGTGGGCCGTAGCGATGATGACGCGGTCGACCGGGTCGCGGTGCAGCGGCGGGAGCGCGGCCGCGCGGGCCGCGATGGCCGGCGTGAGCGGGAGGACGCTCAGGCCGAGCTGTGCAATGGACCAACCCATCCAGTCGCGCGCCGGCCGGTCCAGGACGATCCGGCCGCGCTGGGCGAGCATTGCGACCTCCAGGGAGGACAAGGCGGAAATGCCGACGGCCGCGGCCGGATCGTGGAGCCGGCTCAGCACTGCCGCAGGGATTTCGAGCGAGGCGTCCTGCGTCCACCACAGCCGGACGTGCGTGTCGACAACGATCACCGAAGCGCCTCCCACTCCTCCGGGTCGAGCACGGGCGCGATCGGGTCGCCGACGATGCGGATGGATGCGGCCAACTCGGGGGACGGGCGCCGCGCCGGCTCGGCCGGGCCCTCATCGAGTACGAGAAAGATCGCCTCGACCCGGGCTCGGGGGGGCAGTTTCGGGACAGCGGTCGGCCTGCCTTCGTCGTCGGTCTCGAACAGGATCCGCAGAGCACGCATGGCGTCCTCCTCTCGGGGGCAGCGTAGCACGCGGGATGTCCGGTCCGCAGCCGAGCGGCCCTGCCGGCGAAGGCTTGCAGGGCGCAGCCGGGCGGCCGGCTTCCGTAGCCGGCCCACCGAACCCAGGGGGTAGCCCTTGCCGACCCACCCGCGTTCGCCGCCCGCCGTTGGCGCCTATCGCCACGGCAGCGCCAACGGGGTCAGGTCGCCGACACGTGCCGCCGGTCATGTGCCGCACCCGGCTCCGCTCCGCTCAACGGTCCGGTGGCTGGCGGCGGGTGGGGGTAGACGAGCGCACGTACCAGGACTTCATGGGTCGCCTCCCTGGAGTGGTTCCGGAGAGGCAACGCCGCGGGCGGTCGAAGCGGGGACAGCGGGGTCAGGTTCGGCGGGGCGGCTTTGGCGCTGCCGGGTCCTCCGCGCCCTTCCACGGCTCGCCGGCGAGAAGCGCCACGATCTTCCGGAGGACGGCGTCCATCGCGGCCTCGAAGTCCCAGGCGAACCCAGGTCGCAGGAGCGGCCCGACGTCGTCGCGGAAGTCGGGATCGGTCCGCTTGCCGGCGAGGTTCTCCTCGAAATGCGCGCGGGTGACGGTGCGGCCCTCTTCAGCGAGGTAGCGCTCCAGGCACGCGACGAGGACCTTCGGGTTGAGCCGACCCAGCTCGAGCGCGTGCCAGAGGTCGAAGAGGTCGCGTCCCTTCTTGCGCTGGTAGAGCGCGCGGAGCTTGGTGCAGAGCAGCTCGTCGAGCCCGTAGGTCGAGGCGTCCGCGGCGCCCGTAAACCAGGGATTGTCGACGCGGAACGGAACACGCACCACGCCCAGCTCGGTGAAGTGTTCGCGGGTATTGATCTCGACCTTCAGCCGCAGCTTCAGCGGCGGCGCATCCTCGGAGTCGAAGCGGTACACCAAGTTGGCCCGACCCTCCTTCAGGAGGCGGCGCGGAACGCCGAGCCAGGGATCGAGCACCGCTCGCGCCCGGTCGAGCGTGTCGCCGATGGGCTCGGGGCGGGCCTGCACCAGGTCGATGTCCTCGGAGTATCTGGCCGGCGGGTCGAGGTAGAGTTTGTAGAGCGCCGTGCCGCCGCGGAAGACGAGGCGGCTCGCGATCTCCGGGACGCGGAACAGCTCGACGATCGCCCGGCTGATGATGAGGTCCTGCTCAACCTGCGCGTCGGCGAGCCACGGCGCCCGCGCCCGCCAAGCGGTGATGTGTGCTGTCGGGATCATGCGTCGGGCTCCACCTCGGCGTTGATGATGAGCTTCCACCTCGCGCTGCGTATCGCCGACGCGATGGCCGCCGCACGCCGCAGCGGCGCGTAGCTCTTCGCCTGCTCCTCGACGAAGGGCTGGAGCGGCTTCGCGAGGTCCTCGCGGCCGACCCGCTCGAGGAGGTAGCCGAGCCGCTGCGACCAACTGACAGGCGACAGCCGCGCGACCTCGAGCAGCTTGCCGGCGTCGAGTCCCTCGGCGAGCTCGCCCACGACCGTCGCGACGTTGCTCAGGCCGCCGGCGTGCTTCGGGTAGCCGACGAGCTCGAGCGCCGTCACCTCCGGGGTCGCGTAGCGAAGAACGCCTCGCGGCGCGTTGACCGTGGCGACGGGCATCTTCTCCAGATCGCCCCGGGCGATGAACTCGACCCGCACCTCTCCGCACGACAGCACCGCGCGGTTCTTCCGCACCATCACCTGGCAGGCCTGTGGTCGTTGATGCGCCGCTCCGTGCCTCTCGGCTGCCGACAGCAGCCCGAGGTAGTAAGGCTCCTCCCAGAACTGCATGAGCTGGTGGACGAACTGCTCCGGGGGCAGGCAGCGGAGCCGCCGGTACTCGGGCGGCACGATCACGTGGAAGCTCCGCGCGGGCTCGGCGATGAGCCCTTGCTCCTTCAGCCGGCGAAGCTGGGCTCGCACGGCGGCCTGGCTGCCGCCGATCGCCAGCAAGGCCTCGACCGAGCTGAAGTGGTGGCGTCCGTTCGAGGCCAGCTCTTCGATGTATGCTCGGGCCCGCATTCGTTACGATTCTCCGTCAGTGTCACGCCGCAGATTGCCTTGGCCAAGAAACGTCTCGCATCTCCGAGACGATTCTCTTCCAGAGTAACATTCGTCGTTGCATGTTGAAAGAATTGACTCGCCGCCCCGCCCCCCGCCGAGTGAACCGCCGAACCCCGCCGAGCCCCCCCGCCGCGCCGTGTTGCCTCTCGGATTGCCCCGCCCGGTGGTCCATGACCGGCTTTCAGAGAGCCCATCATGAACCTTGCTCAGCGTATCTATCGGGGCCGGGTTGTCCTGCATTTCGAAGGCCTGCTTGCATCGCCGTACGTGCCGCCGCGGGTCGTGAACCTCCTGCCGGCAGCACTCGCGCTGGTCTTGCTCGATCTGGAGCCCGCGCGCGACGTGCTGGCCGCCTGCTACGCGAAGCGCAAAGGCGGCCGTCCGCCGCGCGACCCGCTGGCCATGTTGCGCACCTTCGTGCTCATGTCGCTTCTGGGCGAGACGTCGTTCGACC
>CAYRCM010000355.1:0-3063 GCA_964422715.1 uncultured Myxococcales bacterium
GGGCCTCGCTCTCCGACGCAACCCGAGTGTCACCCAGAAGGGGGTCAGGAGGGGTACCCGCGACACCCGAGTCTCGCGGAAGGGGGGTGGGGAGGGGTACCCGCGACACCCGAGTCTCGCGAAAAGGGGGTGGGGAGGGGTTTCGGCGACACCCGAGTCTCGCGAAAAGGGGGTAGGGAGGGGTCTTGGCGACACCCGAGTCTCGCGAGAAGGGGGTAGGGAGGGGTCTTGGCGACACCCGAGTCTCGCAGAGAGGGGGTCGGGAGGGGTTTGGGCGACACCCCGGTGTCGCGGGAGGGCGGTCGGGGCCCGGGCGAACTCGCCGATGGCTTCGCGGGCCCAGCCGCCCGGTGATAGAATCTCGCGAAGTGACGGTGGCTGTCTCGGCGACGCGCCAGGCCGACCGCTGCGGGGAGCCTGGACAACCCCGAGTCAGACGCAAGGGACATCGGGGAACGACAACGACCAACCACAACCTGTCGAGGGCGTCATGGCCATTTGGCTGATTCGCGCCGGCTCGCACGGCGAGTACGAGCTGAAGTTCATCCAGGAGAACCGGGTGTATGTGACCTGGGATGACCTCGACGTGAACCTCGGAAAGCTCGCTGAACGGAGCGAGCTGACGAAGGCGATGACGCAGCGGCACCCGGATACACAACCCAAGGCAATCGCGAACTGGGTGAGCCAGGTTTGGCCGTTCGCCCACGAGATCGCGAAGTCGGACTTGGTGGTCCTGCCGCTCAAGACCCAGCGCGCCATTCAGATCGGCGAGGTCACGGGGGATTATCACTTCGAGCCCAACGGCCCGAACCCCTTCTTCCACTGGCGGCCGGTGAAGTGGATCGCCGAAGCCGTGCCGCGCGCACACTTCGGGAAGGACCTCCTCAGCACGTTCGGAGCATTCATGACGATCTGCCGCATCCAACGGAACAACGCTGAGGCGCGGCTCGCGGCGATGCGCAGGTCTGGCTGGAAGTCCGAGTCCGTGGCGGCAGTCACGAAGCGCCCTGTCGGTGACCCCGATGACACTGCGCCGGAAACGGAGGAGACCGACCTTGAGGAGGCCGCACGGGACCAGATCGCGCAACTGATTACGGCGCGATTCAAAGGGCATGGCCTTACGCGCCTGGTGGAGGGGATCCTCAACGCTCAGGGATACATCACGTATCGCAGCCCCGAAGGTGCCGATGGCGGGGCTGACATCCTCGCTGGCGCTGGCCCGCTCGGATTCGGCGCGCCTCGCCTGTGCGTTGAGGTGAAGTCGGAGAGTACTCCGATTGACCGCCCGACCGTGGACAAGCTGCTTGGCGCTATCACCAAGTTCGGTGCGCAGGAAGGCCTGTTCGTTTCCTGGAGCGGTTTCAAGACGAACGTCCAGAAGGAGCTTGCCGCGAGCTTCTTCCGTGTCCGGCTCTGGACACAGAAGGAACTCCTTGAGGCACTGTTCGCGCACTACGACCATCTCGACGACGACTTGAAGGCGGAGTTGCCGCTGAAGCGCATCTGGACAGTGGCCGCGCAAGAGGACGAATGATCGCGGGGCCGGGAGGCTTCGCGTCCTAAGACAGCGTGCAGCGGACGGCGCTGCGCGCCGCCGCTGACGGTGGGCGATCTGCCGCTTCTTCGGGATTGTCTTGCTGTGCGCTGGAAGGAGCATCCCCCGCCTCCCGTCCATGCACGCTACGGTGACTTCCAGGTGTGGGTGGGGCTCGACGACCCCTGCACGGTCGATGGGCGGTTCCCGCGACCGGCCCTGATGCTCCTGCTCGAATGGGTCGAGAAGCCCCCACCCGTCGCCCCCTCGTACCCAGGTGCGTTCCAACGGATACCGAGGCGCCGAGAAGCGATCCCCCGAGGCGTGCTTCGCGTACGCCGCAGGGGGGAGCGACGCAGGCCACAAAGGTATCCGCAGGAAGGCGACTCGATATCACTGGCACTGCCCGGCCACACACGCGAGGCCGGCCGGGCACGTGCCACAGAGCAGGCCACAGGCATCGGGGCCACAGGCGAGGCCGGCACACGACGGCTCGCAATCGCCGAAACACGCGAGAAACGGCGCGCCGCAGGCACCGCTCGTGGCCTGCGCGCGCAGGCAGGCATCGGCCTCGGCCGCGGGCAAGGCCGGGTCGCAGGCGGCGGCGGCACAGGCCCAGAGGTCGAGGAATGCCGCGGCCGCGGGGGCCGAGGCCGCGGCGTAGCAGGCATCGGTGCAGGCGGCGTCGGTGCAGGGGTTCAAGCAGGCGTGCAGCGCCGCGCACGAGCCCGTGCCACTGGCCGCGCACTGCGCGTAGGCGCCGCGGCACGGCCCGAGCAGGCAGTCGTCGAGGCAGGCGGCGAAGTCGGGCGTGGCGGGGTCGGGGCAATGCGGCAGGCAGTGCAGGGCGACGCAGGCCTGCACGTCGACGTAGGCCGCGTTCGCCGCGGGCGTCGCCGTCTGCCGGCAGCCCCACTCGCAGTCGGTGTCGTAGAGGTCGCAGGCGCTGGCGCAGGCGTAGATGTCCATGCACGTGGCGAGCCCGAGCGGCACGCAGCGGTAGGCCGCGCACACGGCCCCGGCCGGGCAGACGCCGCACTGCCCGGCCATGCCGTCGCTGCCGCACTCGCGGTTCTCGCAGTTCGAGGCGCAGACGGACCGGCACTGGCCGCGGCAGCAGTCGGTGCCCGCGGGACAGCTGCCGCAGGGGTTGCCGCAGGGGTCGCTGCCGCACACCGCCTCGCCGCAGCCCGGCACGCAGTCGTCGCGCGAGCACACGCCGCCGACACAGGTCTCGCCCGCGGGGCAGGCGACGAGCGGCGACCAGACCGGGCAGCCCGTGGCGTCGACGTGACAGCGCCGCCGCGCGTTGCCGTCGCAGACGGTGCCGGCGCCAAGGTCGCAGAGTGCCTTGCCGGCGCACGGGTCGGCGGCGTCTGGCGCGGCGTCGGGTGCCACGTCGGGTGCCACGTCGGGTGCGGCCGGGGCGTCGGAGCCGGCGTCGGGGCCGAGCGGCGCGCAGTTCTCGCGCGGCTCGCAGGCCGTGGCGGCGCAGAGCGCCAGGCCGGCGACGACCCCGAGCGCCCGGC
>CAYRCM010000356.1:0-3053 GCA_964422715.1 uncultured Myxococcales bacterium
GCAGCGCGGCCCGGCCGCGGCGTCCGGCCCGGGGACCCCCGCATCCGCGACCCACCCGCCCGCGTCGGGAGCGGCCGTGTCCGGGTCGGGCGGCGGCGCGACGACCTCCGGAGCCGGCGCTACGACGTCCGGGGCGGGCGGGGCCACGTCGCCCGCCGCGGCATCGGGGCCGCTCGATCCGGCGTCCGGGGTGTCGCCGCCGCCCGCGTCGGCCGCCGGCGGTGTGCCGGCGAGTGCCGTGATGGTGCCCTGCGGCACGAGGGCCCGGCCGGCAAACGCGGGGTCGTCCGGGCCGAAGCGGTAGGCCCGGAACACGGAGTTGGTCATGGGCCAGGCGTCGGGCATCACCGTGACCGTGCCGAATTCCTTCGTCACCGGGCTCACATACTCCCAGACGACCTCCGGGTCGTGGGTTTCGTCGCCCGCGGTCACCTCCAGGAAGTGCCCCTCGGTGTCGGAGCAGATGAGCGTGTTGCCGTTCGGCAGCCGCTGCGCACTGCCGCCGATGTGGCTGAAGAACCCCTGCGGGCTCTTCGAGCCGTAGACCCACACGATCTGCTTCGAGCGGTTGCGTTTGGGCTTGTGGGTGTCCTTCGGCGCCTCGTAGACGACATAGCCGGCATCCGGCGGGTCGACGAAGGCGCCGCGGTCGACCCCGGCGGCGTCGAGGTACGGGTTCACCTCGAACACATAGGATTGATTCGTCAGTTCAAACAGGTACTGCCCGTTGTTGAACACCATGAGGTGGCCGGCGCCCGGCAGGCCCGGGGCGATCCAGCGCGCGTCGTGCGAGCCGCCGATCTGCTTGTGCCCGCCGTTGGCGGTCGTCCAGTTGTCCGGGATGGACGGCGGGTCGCCGCGTTCGTAGCGCGCCGGGTCGCCAAAGCGGTAGAGAAAGTCGCCGGCCGCGCTGGCCGCGGCGGCGAGGCTCGCGGCCGGGTCGCCGGGCACGAAGGTGGCGCCGTGGTCGATGACATAGAACTCGCCCTGCACCACGTTGACGACGAGCTGGTCCCGTTCGGGGCTGTAGTCGAGCGAGTTCACGTGCAGCCAGTCGTTTTTGATCGGTCGTCCCGGGAGGTTGGCGTCGAGCCGGCCCGGCCAGTCGGCAACCGTCTTGCCCGCCCCGGCGTAGGTGGCCTTCGTCGGGTCTTCGTCCTGCACGAGGTGGTCGATGAAGCGCCACTCCCAGATGACGGTGCCCTCCGCGTCGACCTCGACGATGGTGTCCAGCGAGGCGGCGGCGTCGCCGTCCGGGAGCACCGCGAAGCCGGCCGCCGCAGCCTCGGCGCGGGTCACGGTGCGGTTTGCGACGTACATCGTCGTGAAGGCGCCCAACTTGGGGTTCCAGGCGCGCAGGAAGTCGTGGTGGGGCGCGTAGCCGCTGCGCGCCTCCTGATACTGCCAGACGACCTGGCCGTCCCAGTCCAACTCCTGGAACCCGCCGAAACTGCTCGGGTCGGCGCGCGAGGCGTCGAGGATGTGGCCGTCGGCGAGCAGCTTCGGGTTGGTCCCGACGCGCCACGAATGCACCACCTGCCCGCTCATGTCGATGAGGAAGGTCGTCCCGTGCGCCGCGAACAGGGTGTAGCCCTCGTACGCGCGCGCCGCGTCCCAGTACAGCAGTTCGGTCGGCCCTTGCAGCGATTCGTAGGCCGCGCTGCGCGTGGCCGGCAGCACCCCCAGAAGCAGAAAGCCGATCGCAAAGGCGGTTCGCCGTGGCATCCCGTACCTCCCCGTCCTGCGGCACCGTGCCGCGCACCGTGCGGCGCCGTCGTTAGCGCCGCGTTCAGAACCCGGCAATGGGCACCGCCAGGCGCCAGAGCGTCGTGCGGGCCGTCACAAAGAGCGTCCGGCCGTCGGGTGCGCCGAACGCGCAGTTCGTCGGCGCCTCGACAAGCGGCACGGCGCCGACCCGCGTGCCGTCCGCGCGCAACACCACGAGCGCCGGGGCCCCGCCGTCCAACCCGGCGACGTACACGTTGCCGGCGAGATCGACGGCCAGCCCGTCGGGCGCCTCGACGGCCGCGAACGGCAGCGGGTCTCTGAGACGCCCATCGCCGGCCACGCTGTAGGCCAGCACCTCGTCGGCCTGCGTGCGGGTGACGTAGAGCCGGCGCGCGTCGGGCGAGAGCGCGAGCCCGTTGGGGGCATCCAAGAGCTCGGCCTCGAGCGCCAGGATGCCGTCCGGGGCCACCCGGAAAAGCCCGGTGAAGCCGAGGTCCGAGGGTTGCCCGCCGAGTCCATAGGTCGGGTCGGTGAACCAGAGCGTGCCATCGCCCCGCACCGCGAGATCGTTTGGCGAGTTCAACGCGACGCCCTGCCAGGCGGCGGCGACCACCGTGACGGTGCCGTCCGCCTCGGTGCGCGTCACCCGGCGCGTCTCGTGCTCGGCCGCGAGCAGCCGGCCCGCGGGGTCGAAGGCGAGTCCGTTCGCGCGGTGGCTCGGGGTGCGGTAGACGGCGACGCTGTCCGGGAGCGTGAGTTCGTAGAGGGTGTCGGCGTGGGGGTCGCTGAACAGCAGCACCCCGCGCGCGCTGTCCCAGGCGGGCCCCTCGGTGAAAACGAAGCCGTCGCCGACGAGCTCCGGGGCACCGAGAGCGGCCAGTGTCAGCGGTGGGTAGCCGCTCGCGGCGGCGCAGGCCGTCCGGCAGAAACGGTAGTCGCCGCACGCGAAGGCCCCCGAGCACTCGCAGCAGTCCTTGCACTCGCGTTCCGTCGCGAGGCCCGTGCAGGCCGTGTAGTCGCCGGTCGGGCCGAGCACCGACGGAATCTCGAACGGGTAGATGTCCGCGTTTCCCGAGAAGTCGTGGTCGATGCAGGCGTTGCGGCACGGGGTATGGACCTCGCAGCCGCCCGGCAGGCAGTCGCAGCAGTCCTTGCAGGTCCGTTCGTCGGCGGTGTGCGCGAGGCAGGCGGCGGCGTCGAGCGGCGTCGCGTCCGGGCCGCTTGCCGTGTCCGGGGCTGCCGGCACGTCGGCCGGCGGCGGCTCGACCGCGTCGGGCCGGGCGGGCGTGTCGGTCACGGCGTCCGGCGCGGCATCGGGCGGGCCG
>CAYRCM010000357.1:0-3009 GCA_964422715.1 uncultured Myxococcales bacterium
TCGGCGCGGCCTCGGCCGGCGCGGGCGCCGGGGCCGGGGCCGGGGCCGGGGCCGCCTCGGCCGGCGGCGTGGCGCCGGCCTTCGGCGCCTTCGGCTTTTTCGGGGCCTTCGGCTTCGGCTGCGCGTCGGGCGGCTTCGGCGTGGTGTCGACGATGGGCGGCGCCGTGCTCTTCGGCACGATCTCGATGGTGGCGGTGGCCTCCATCTCGGTGATGATGAACTCGACGCGCCGGTTCGTCTGGTAGTCGGCCTCGCTCTGCTCGGGCAGCACGAGCGGCTGCGATTCGCCCTTGCCGACCCATTCGAGCCGCGCGGGCGCGATGCCGTGGCTCGTCAGGTACTCGTAGACGGCCTTCGCGCGACCCTCGGAGAGCTTCTGGTTGTAGTCGTCGGGCGCCCGGGTGTCGGTGTGGCCTTCGATGCGCACCTTCTTCACGCGCGGATGCGCCTGGAGAATGGCCACGACCTGGTCGAGCGGCGGGTAGCTCTCGGGCTTGATGATGGTCTCATCGAAGTAGAAGAGCACGTTGTTGAGCACCAGTTTGAGCTGGTCGGGGCACCCGTCATCGTCCATGAAGTCGTTGACGGTTTCGGGCTCGTCCGGGCACTGGTCGCGGCCGCGGCCGATGTTCTTGTAGGTTTCGTGTTGTCCGGTGTCGGCCACCCACGGGTCGAGAATCTGGTCGTTGTCGTTGTCGGGGTCGGGGCAGCCTTCGCCATCCTGGAAGCCGTCGTGGTCTTCGGGCACGGGCGGACAATCGTCGCTGCCCTGGCAACGCTCGGCGTATTTCTTGGCCTGGCCCTCTTTGGCCACCCACGGGTCGCAGACGCGGTCGTTGTCGTTGTCGGGCTCGGGGCAGCCGTCGTCGTCTTCGAAGCCGTCGGCATCTTCGGGGATCTCGGGGCAGGCGTCGCGCAGCCGGCAGACGGCCGCGTATTTCTCGGCGAGCCCTTCGTCGGGCACCCACGGGCTGCAAATGCGGTCGCGGTCGGGGTCGGGATCGCGTTCGGCCGGCGGTTTGGGCTGCCACTGCCAGCGCAGCCCGCTGAACACGCGGAAATCGGGTGTCGCATACCCGTTCGTGAGCCCGGCGCCGCCGCCGACGTCGACGTAGAGACCGGCCATGACCGGGATGCGCGCGGCCAGCGCCAACTCCAGCGGGCTCGAGTTGACGTCCTGGAAGGGCGCCGAGACCGCCGTGGCGCCGAAGACTTCGGCGTAGAGGTCGAACTTCTCGGGAATGACCTGAACCCAGGCCCCGAGGCGTGCCCGCAGCTCGTCGCCGAGGTCGAGGTCGACGCTCTTCTGGTCGGACACCGTGACCCGGTAGCCGAGGTCGAGGGCGAAGCCGAAGCGCCCGAAGTTGAAGCCCAGATCGACCCACGGGGTGATCAGGAACGACTCGCTGCCCATGTACGAGTCGATGAAGTGCCCCGTCGGGAACGATACGACGGGTTCGAGGGCGACGACGAAGAGGTCGTTGTCGGTGCGGTAGAGCTGGAAGCGGGCGTGCAGGCGCAGGTCGCCGATGCCGGCCACCCCGAGGTCTTCGCCGGGCATGCCGTCGCCGCCCTGGTAGAGCACGAGCGGCATCACGAGCCCGAGGTCGAGCCAGTCGAGCGGGGCAAAGGCGCCGAACAGTTGCGCGCCGAGCCGGTCGCTGACGACGGCGCGCGCGAGTTCGTCGCGGCCCTCATCCCAAAGCGTCAGCGGGTTGCGCTGATAGTCGAGGTAGAGCCCGAGGTTCCAGGAGAACTGCTTGCGGCCGTAGCCCGTGGCCGTGCTGAGGAGATCCTGCTGAAAAGGGGAGATTTCGGCGGCCTGCAAGTCGATGGAGGCCGCCGCCTGGGCCGGTTGGACGCCGGCGCCGAGCACCGTGGCGGTCACGGCCAGGGCCAACGCGGCCGCGCGGAGCGCCCGGCGCCGCGCCCGCGGCCGAAAGAGGAGCCGGCCGAGGCCGAGCACGAGCAGGAGGCCGAGCGGCAGGCCCGGGCCGGCACCGCCCGCGCCTCCCGCCGAACACGAACGGCCGCGCAGCGTGAGGTCGGGCACCGTCTCGGTGCAGGCATCCCCCTGGCCGTCGCCATCTTCGTCGGCCTGGTCGGCGTTCGGTGTTTCGGGGCAGTTGTCGTCGGCGTCGCAGACCCCGTCGAGGTCGCTGTCGGCCGTGCACACGCAGACGAATTCGTCGCCGTCGGCCTCGCATTCGCGGCCCTCGGGGCAGGTTTCGGGCGTGAACGTGCAGCCCGCGGCCGGGTCGCAGGCATCCTCGGTGCACGGGTCGTCGTCGTCGCAGACGAGCGGGCTGCCGGCCACGCAACCGCTCTCCGGGTTGCAGGTTTCGGCGCCGTTGCACGGGTTGCCGTCGTCGCAGGTAAGCGGCGTGCCGGCCGCGCAACCCGTGGTGGGGTCGCAGGTCTCGACGCCGTTGCAGGCATCGTCGTCGTCGCACACGAGGGCCGTGCCGGCGACGCAGCGGCCTTCGGCATCGCAGGTTTCGGTGCCGTTGCAGACATCGCTGTCGGCGCAATCGGCGTCGCTCTCGCAGCAGCCCGGCTCGCCGCTCGGCACGTGCTGGCAGCCGACCTGCGGCAGGCAGCTGTCGGTTGTGCAGACATCGTCGTCGTCGCAGTCGAGCGGTTCGCCGGCGACGCAGCCGGTGGCCGGGTCGCAGGTTTCGACGCCCGTGCAGATGCTGCCGTCTTCGCATTCGAGCGGCGTGCCGGCCTGGCAGCCCGTCTGCGGGTCGCAGCTCTCGGCGCCGTTGCAGGCGTCGCCGTCGTCGCAGACGAGCGGTTCGCCGGCGACACAGCCGACCGCCGGGTCGCAGGTCTCGACGCCGGTGCAGATGCTGCCGTCTTCGCATTCGAGTGGCGTGCCGGCCTGGCAGCCCGTCTGCGGGTCGCAGCTCTCGGCGCCGTTGCAGGCGTCGCCGTCGTCGCAGACGAGCGGTTCGCCGGCGACACAGCCGACGGCCGGGTCGCAGGTCTCGACGCCGGTGCAGATGC
>CAYRCM010000358.1:0-3001 GCA_964422715.1 uncultured Myxococcales bacterium
CCGCGCCCCGTGCGGGCGACGCCCAGGGGGCCGGCAGCGCGGCCGGCACCGGCGAAGTCACCGAAATCGGGCCCGTCGAGCCCGACGCCGGGGCCCCCGCCAAGCCCGGCGCCGACGCCGGTGCCACCCCGCCGCAGCCCGCCGACGTGCGCAGCCCCGCGCCCGCCGACGCCTTCGTCGTCTCCCGGGCGAGCATGCTCGTCGTCACCGACCCGCCCGGCGCCGAGGTCTACGTCGATGGCGAATTGCGTGGCGTGAGCCCGCTCTCGCTCGACGGCGAACGCGGCCGTACCGTGCGGCTCATGCTCAAGAAGGCCCGGTTCCGCACGTTCCAGGCGCGCGTCACCTTCGGCGCCATGGCCGAAGCGCAGTTCACGCTCAAGCCGGCCGCGAAGCGCAGTCCGCAGTTCGAAGTCATCGAGGATTAGCGCGCGGTTGCCTCGCCGAGACGAGCCCGGGGGGAAGCCCCGGGCCGGGAGGGCTACGCCTGCGGTTCGGTCTGCGAACGCAGATCGAGGGCGGCTTCGAGCTGCTCGCGCGGCAGCAGTTGCTGCTCGACGGCGAGTTCGCGCACGGTGCGGCCGGTGTTGTAGGCCTGCTTCGCGATTTCGGCGGCGCGGTCGTAGCCGATGAGCGGGGCGAGCGAGGTCGCGAGCGACAGCGACTGCTCGTTGCGCGATTCGATGTAGCCGCGGTCGGCTTCGAGCCCCACCAGCAACTTCTCACGGAACACGTTGCACGCGTTCGCGAGCAGCCGGATCTGTTCGAGCAGGTTGCGCGCGATGAGCGGCAGCATCACGTTCAACTCGAAGTTGCCGTAGAGCCCGCCGAACGTGATGGCCGTGTCGTTCGCGATGACCTGCGCCGACACCATGATGAGCGCTTCGGCGATGACCGGGTTGACCTTGCCCGGCATGATGCTGCTGCCCGGCTGCACGGGCGGCAGGCGCAACTCGCCGAGCCCGAGCCGCGGGCCCGAGCCGAGCAGCCGAATGTCGTTGGCGATCTTGATGAGCGCGGCGGCGACGGTCTTGAGCGCCCCACTGAGCTGCACGGCCGCGTCTTGGGCCGCTTGCGCCTCGAAGTGGTTTTCGGCTTCGACGAAGCGCAACCCCGTCAGTTCGCTCAACTTGGCGGCCATGCGACGGCCGAATTCGGGGTGCGTGTTGATGCCCGTGCCCACGGCCGTGCCGCCGATGGCCAACTCGCGCACGTGGTCTAGCGCCGCCCTAACGTGGCCGATGCCGTGGGTTACCTGCGAGGCGTAGCCCGAGAACTCTTGGCCGAGGCGGATGGGGGTCGCGTCCTGCAGGTGCGTGCGGCCGATCTTGACGATGTCGTCCCAGGCCTTGGCCTTGTCGGCAAGCGCCGCCTGCAGCGCCGCGAGCGCCGGCAGCAGCCGTTCTTCGACGAGCCCGAGTGCGGCCACGTGGATGGCCGCCGGGAACACGTCGTTGCTCGACTGGCCGCGGTTGACGTGGTCGTTCGGGTGCACGGGCTTCTTCGAGCCGATGACGCCCCCGAGCCCCTGGATGGCGCGGTTCGAGATGACCTCGTTGGCGTTCATGTTGCTGCTCGTGCCGGAACCCGTTTGGAAGACGTCGACCGGGAAGTGCGCGTCGAGGGCGCCGTCGGCCACCTCGCGCGCGGCCGCGACGATGGGCGCCACGAGCTCGGCCGGCAGCAACCCGAGGTCGCGGTTGACCTCGGCGGCGGCCCACTTGATGAGCCCGAGGGCGCGGATGAGTTCGCGCCCGAGCCCCTGCCCGGAAATGGGGAAGTTGGCCACGGCGCGGGCCGTCTGGGCACCGTAGAGTGCCTCGGCCGGGACGCGAAACTCGCCCATGGAATCCCGTTCCACGCGAAAGTCGGACATCGCAGTGCCTCCTTGCGTTCGGCGCGGGCCCGTCGGCCCGGCGGCCGCCGAGAATACCAGAAGTCGGGCCAAGTGGCTGCCCCGTCCGCCAGCGGCAAATTCCCCCGTGCAGCGGTCGGCCGCGCCTCCTTGCGGGGCGCTCGGGGCGGGTGTAGAACCGCGGAGCGGCCGAGTGGCCGCCCGCTCTTTGATGGGGTCGGGTCCTCTCACCCGACCCCCATCGGTTTGCGTCGTCGCAGGAGGGTCCATGGGCTTCCTCACACGGCTGGTCGTACGCTGTCTGCCCTATGTCCCGAGGTTCCTCGTGCAGCGCGTCGCGCGGCGCTACGTCGCGGGCAGCGATCTGCCCGACGCCGTGCGCACGGTCCAACAATTGAATGCCGCGGGGGTGTGCGGCACGGTGGCGTTGCTCGGCGAATCCATTGCCGAAGCCGGGCCGGCCCGGCAGGCCGCCGAACGCTACGGTGGCATCCTCGACGCGCTCCACGGCGCGGGCGTGCAGTCGCACATCTCCATCAAACCCACGTTGCTCGGGCTCGATCTGGGCGAAGACATCTGCGCCGAGAACATGGACCTGGTGTTCGCGGCCGCCCGCGCCACGGGCACCCTCGTGCGCATCGACATGGAGAACCGCCAGTACACCGACGCCACGCTGCGCCTCTTCCGCACGATGCAGGCGCGCCACGGCAACGCCGGCGTCGTGCTGCAGGCGCACCTGAGACGCACGCTCGCCGACATCGACCAGTTGCCGGCCGAAGGTCTCAACGTGCGGCTCTGCAAGGGCATCTACGTGCAGCCGCGCGAAGTCGCCTGGCAGGACCGCGACACGGTGCGCGCCGCCTTCCTGCACGCCCTCGAAAAGCTCCTCGCTCGCGGCGCCTATGTCGGCATCGCCACGCACGACGAGGCGCTCGTCTGCGGCGCCATGGGGCTCATCGACCGCTATCACCTCAGCCCGGAGCGCCACGAATTCCAGATGTTGCTCGGTGTCGACGAACGGCTGCGGCACATCCTCGTCGACGGGGGCCACCGCGTGCGCGTCTACGTGCCCTTCGGCAAAGACTGGTACGCCTATTCGACGCGTCGGCTGCGCGAGAGCCCGCAGGTGGCCCGCGCCATCATCCG
>CAYRCM010000359.1:0-2983 GCA_964422715.1 uncultured Myxococcales bacterium
CCGACCTGGCACAGTGTTCTCTGTGGACGCGATCCGGCCGCGGGCGCCGCGCCCGCTGCCGCGCCGGCCCCGGCCGCCCCATCCAAGCCGCTCGGGTCGCCGGCCGCGGCCAGCGCCACCCCTGACGACCCGGCGTCCGCCACCCCAAGGCCGAAGAAGTCCGGCTGGTGGCCGTTCAGGAGGAAGTCGTGAGGTACCACTTCCTGACCGTGCCCGTGTGGACACCGGGCGAGGCCGAGTCGGAACTGAACGCCTTTCTCGCCGCCCACCGCATCCTGACCGTCGACCGCCAGTTCGTGTCCGACGGGGGGCGCAGTGCCTGGGCGCTCTGCATCGCCTATATCGAAAACGGCGCCGAGCCGCTGCCGGGCCGCCGGGGGCGCATCGACTACCGCGAGCTGCTGCCGGAGGCCGAATTCGCCGCGCTCGCCCGGCTGCGGGCGCTGCGCAAGGAGTTGGCCGAGCAGGAAGCCGTGCCGCCCTACGCCATCTTCAGCAACGACCAACTCGCCGAGATGGTGAAGCGGCGGGCGCGCACGCTCACGTCGCTCGGCGAAATCGCGGGGGTCGGCGAGGCGCGGCTCAAGAAGTACGGCAAGGCCTTCCTCGAAACGCTCGTACCGCTGCTGCCGGCAGAAGGGGCCGCGCCGGAGGGAGGCGCCTGAATGCCCCGCCGCAGCACCGTGAGCCTCGACGACGTGGCCGCCCTCGACAACCTGGCGCGCGCGTTCGGCGAGGCCGCCGCCGGCAAGCGCACCCGGCCCGAAGTCCAACGGTTCGCCGTGCCCCTGGAGGCGCAGCTCGCCGAGTTGCGCCAGGACATCCTGGCGGGCCGCGCCCCCGACGGACGCTACTGCGAGTTCCGGGTTTTCGACCCGAAGCCGCGGCGCGTGCTCGCCCCGGCCTTTCGCGACCGGGTGCTGCACCACGCGCTCATGGGCGTCATGGCACCGGTGCTCGACCGGGCGCTCGTCGCCGACACCTTCGCCTGCCGGCCGGGAAAGGGCAGTCTCGCGGCCGTACTGTGGGCCCGGCAGCACAGCCGGCGTTTCCCCTGGTACGTCAAGGCCGACATCCGCGCCTACTTCGCGCACGTCGACCACGCGGTACTCCGCGCGTTGCTCGCGCGCCGCTTCAAAGACCCGCGGCTTCTCGCCCTTTGCGCCCGCATCCTGGAGCGCACGCCCGACGGGCCGGGCCGCGGGTTGCCGATCGGCGCACTCACCTCGCAGCATTTCGCCAACACCTACCTCGACGGGCTCGACCGCTTCCTGCTCGAACAGCTGAGGGTGCCGGCCTACGTGCGTTACATGGACGACTTCGTCTGGTGGTGCCCGAGCCGTGACGCGGCGCGCGCGTCGCTTCGGGCCGTGCGCGACTACGTGGCGCGCGAACGGCGGCTCGAAGTGAAGGACGGGGCCATCATCCAGCGGAGCGACCGCGGCCTGCCGTTTCTCGGGTTTCGCATCGGCCCGCGGGCCTTTCGGCTCTCGCGCCGGCGCCGCCGGCGCTACCGGGCCGCCCGCGAACGCTGGGAGGGGGCGTTTGCCGCCGGGCTCATCTCGGCGCCGACGCTGCAGGCGGGCTACGCCGCGGCCCGCGCCATCACCGCCCACGCCGATGCCGCCGCCTGGCGGCGGGCCGAACTCGCGCGCCAGCCGGCGCTCGACGCCTGAAGGAGGCTCTGCTATGCCATGGGCGTGCGGTCCGGGTCGCAAGGGCTCGAGGCGGGTCAACCGCGGGGGCTCCTGGAACTCGAACGCCAGGAACGTGCGTGCCGCGTACCGGAACTGGAACGACGCCGGCAACGCCAACTCCAACCTCGGCTTCCGCCTTGCCCGAGCGCAGCCGCCCGCCGGATGGCGGGCCCCTGACCCGACCTGGGTCGCGTCCGGTCCCCTCGGGGCCGGCAAAGACCGAGCGGCCGCCGGCGTGGAAGTAGCCGCCGCGGATGCGCGGACGAACCCTCGCCGGCGGCCCATCTCTCTCTGCCGTGCCCGGAAGTCCCGCCCATGACCCCGAGCGACCGCGACCCCCGGCATCCGCTGCTCACCGGCTGCCCCGAGCCCGACGCCGTCGAATGGGGCGAAGACCGCCACGGCGTCTTCCAAGGATTCTCGGTCGGCGGCGTGGTCTTCCGCTTCCGTTGGATTCCGCCGGGGACGTTCACCATGGGCTCGCCAAAGGGCGAGGCCGGGCGCTACGAGCGGGAAGGCCCGCAACACGACGTGACCATCGCCCACGGCTTCTGGCTCGGCGAGACGCCGGTGACCCAGGCGCTGTGGCAGGCGGTGATGGGGCAGAACCCAAGCCGGTTCCAGACGCCGGATCGGCCGGTCGAGCAGGTCAGTTGGGACGACTGCCGAGGTTTCCTGGAGCGCCTGAACGTGCGCATGCCGAGGCTTGGTGCCCGGCTGCCGAGCGAGGCCGAGTGGGAGTACGCCTGCCGAGCGGGCACGACCGCAGCGACGTGGATCGGCGATTTGAAGATCCTTGGCGACCACAATGCGCCGCTGCTCGACGCGATCGCCTGGTACGGCGGCAACAGCGGCCGGGGCTTCGATGTGCCGAAGGGCCACAACACGACCAACTGGCGGGACAAGCAGTACTCGGACACACGGGCGGGGTCGCATCCGGTTGGCCAGAAAGCCGCCAATCCGTGGGGTCTGCGCGACATGCTCGGCAACGTATGGGAGTGGTGCGCCGACGACTGGCACGGCCCTGGCGCGTGGGCACCGGCTGATGGCCGGCCCAGGGACGATGAACCTCGGAGTTCGAACCGTGTCATCCGCGGCGGCTCCTGGCACTCGGTCGCAAGGCTCGTGAGCGCCGCGTACCGGCGAGGCTGCGCCTCCGGCTTTCGCGACGGCAACCTCGGCTTCCGCCTTGCGCGAGGTCAGGGTGCGCTCCCGCACATCCAGGCAGGCGGGCCGACGCGCTCGCGGTGAGAACGCTCCCCGGCCGCCCGAACGCGGCGAGTTCG
>CAYRCM010000360.1:0-2915 GCA_964422715.1 uncultured Myxococcales bacterium
GGATGGCCTTTTTGCCGCGCATGAGGAAGGCGGCGCCGTCGCGGACGCTCCGGCCCTGCTCCGGGTGGAAGCGGAGTTCGAGGCCGCGGGGACGGTCGAGGGCGATATCGTCGGCCACGACGAGCACATCGGGCTTGAGGTAGATGAGGTGACGGACGAAGCGGCGGAGGCCGGAGGCCGCGGGATATGCCGGGGCGGCGTCGCCGGAGGGCCCGGTGTCGCCGCCGGCCCCGCCGCCCGAGCCGCCGCAGCCCACGGCCATGACCAGGATGAGCCCCAGGCCCCAAACGACCCGCCTGCCGCTTCGTCCGTGTGCCTTCACGTTGCCCCTCCGCGCTGCGAGTGCCCGCGGCCCACTCGTCCCGCGCCGATGTCGCCCGGGCGCGGCCGCCGGACCGGCCTCCATCATAGGGCCTGCTGCCCGCGACTGCACGGTGCCGGCAGCAGCGTTCGGCGGGGCGAGGCGGTAGCGGCGGCGCCCCGCCGCTTCGGCCGGTGGCACCGGGCGCGGGCCGAGACTGTAGCCGCGGCGTCCCGCCGCTTCGGTTCGGCGGCGCCCGCACCGTTGCGCGCCCCCGGGGCCCGGTGTATGTCGGGGGCCGCCGCGCGCAGGGGCGCGGCGCGCGAAGGAGGCCGCCGTGACCGTGAACGCAACCGATCCGCCGGCCGGCGGCTCCCCGCTCGCCCGGCACTGGGCGCTCGACCCGGCCATCGACTTCCTGAACCACGGTTCGTTCGGCGCCTGTCCGCCGGCCGTGCTGGCCGTGCAGCGGGCGCTCCAGGACGAACTCGAACGCGAGCCCGTGCGCTTTTTCGTGCGCCGGCTCGAAGGGTTGTTCGACGAGGTGCGCCAGTGCCTCGGCGGGCTCGTCCACGCCGCGCCCGAAGACCTCGTCTTCGTGCCGAACGCCACCTACGCCGTCAACTCGGTGCTCGCCTCGCTCCGGTTCACGCCCGGCGCCGAACTGCTCGTCACCGACCACGAGTACAACGCCTGCCGCAACGTGCTCGACCTCGCGGCCGAACGCTCGGGGGCGCGCGTCGTCGTCGCCCGCGTGCCGTTCCCCATCCGGTCGGCCGACGAGGTGGTCGCGGCGGTGCTCGGCGCCGTCGGACCGCGCACCGAACTCGCCCTCATCGACCACATCACGTCGCCGACGGGCCTCGTGCTGCCCGTTGCGCGCCTGGTCGCGGCGTTGCAGGCCCGCGGCGTCGACTGCCTCGTCGACGGGGCGCACGCGGTCGGCCAGGTCGACCTCGATCTGCCGGCCCTTGGCGCCGCCTACTACACGTCGAACTGCCACAAGTGGCTCTGCGCGCCGAAGGGGGCGGCGTTCCTGTGGGTGCGCCCCGACCGCCAGGCGCGCATCCACCCGGCCTGCACGAGCCACGGGCGCAATGCGCCGCCGGGCGCCCGCTCGCGCTACCTCGTCGAGTTCGACTGGACCGGCACGGCCGACCCGACCCCCTACCTTTGCATTCCGGCGGCCTTGCGGTTTTGCGAGACGCTCGTGCCGGGCGGCCTGCCGGCGCTGCGCGCGCGAAACCACGCGCTCGCGCTCGCGGGCCGCGAGCGGCTGTGCGCGGCGCTCGGCATCGCGCCGCCGGCGCCCGCCGACATGCTCGCGGCGATGGCCGCCGTGCCGCTGCCGCCCGGCCGGCCCGAGCCGCCCGCCTCGGCCCTCTACAACGACCCGCTGCAAGACGCGCTCTTCGCGCGCGGCCTCGAAGTGCCCGTCATCCCGTGGCCGGCGCCGCCGCACCGCCTGCTGCGCATCTCGGCCCAGGCCTACAACGGGCCGGCGCAGTACGAGCGGCTCGCGCGCGTCCTCCAGGAAGTCCTCTAGCCGGCGGGCCGAGCCGCGGCGCGCCGTCAGTACACGACGATTTCGTAGCCGTCGGCCACGGAGTCCGCGATGCCGGCATGCCCCCGCATCGTGCCGAGCAGCGGCAGGTCGAGCGCCTGCGCGCGGGCCCGCACGTCGCACGTGGGGTCGTCGCAGCCGGCGGCCGCCGTCTGGCACACGCCGGCGACGAGCCCGCGCGCCTGCGCCGCGGCCAGCAGTTCGGGGAACAGACCGTCTCGCTCGTTCAGGCTGCGCACGGCTTCGCCTTCGAAGATGAGCCGCACCGCGAAGCCCGCGTCGGCGAGTTCGAGGGCGTGGAGCAACGCGTGGTTGCGGCGGCACGAATCGAGCGAGAACACGACGAAGAGCAGTTTGCGGGGCATGGGCTGGACCTCCTGCGCTCACGGCGCGGGCCGGAGCCTGGCGCAAACGCCGCGTCGGCGCAAGCGCGTGCCGTGGCCCCCAAATCGGCGGGTCTCCTTGTCGGCCGCGGCGGCCTCGCCGGCTTGCTTCGCGGATCTGCGCCCTGCGCGCCTCGGGGTAGCGGTGCTACCCCTGCGGTGCTCGGGAGCGGCGTCTACTCCGCCTCGCACCTCCGCGAACCCGCTCGGCGATCCGCTCGCGTCCTCCGGCGTCGACCCGACGATTTGGGGTGGCAGGCGGCGCGTGGCGCCCCGGCGGGGGCCGCTGGCGCAGAACTTGCGTGAACTTTGCGGCAGCCGCGCCGGCGGGGCAGGGGCCCGCGCCGGCTCGATACCGCTCGGGGCGCCCGCACGGGCGCGGAGTTGGGCGATGGACGGTCACAGGGGCAGGGCGACGCGCGACGCATTCGGGCCGGTTCGGCAAGGGGGTCGGGCGCTGGAGTGTCCGTGCTCCGGGCGGCACACGCGTACTCCGGGGATACTCGCGGCCGCGCTGCTCGTAGGCCTGCTCGGCACCGCGGCCCGTGCAGGCGAGCCCGCGCCGGCGGCTCCGGCCGTTGAGCCCGCCCCGGCGGCGGCCGTGGCCCCGGCCGAGCCCGCGCCGGCTCCGGCCGCTGAGCCCGCGCCGGCGGCGCCGGCCGTTGAG
>CAYRCM010000361.1:0-2900 GCA_964422715.1 uncultured Myxococcales bacterium
CCTCGCGGCCGAGTAGCGCGGCCCCCTGCGCGTCTTGCGGCCTGCGGGGCGCGGCTACGCCGCCGGCGGTGGTGCGCCGTCCGCGCCGGGCGTCCGCGCCGCCGCGGAGCGCCGGCCCTTCGCGAGCAGGCGAAAGAGCGGGGGCAGCAGCACGGCCGAGACGAGCGCCAGCATGACGAGCGCCCCGGCCTGCGTGTCGTCGAGCAGCCCGGCGCCCCGGCCGATGCGCGCGATGGCGACGAGCAGCGTCAGCGGGGCGGCGAGCAGGACGCCCGCGCCGAGCGTCTCGCGCAGCGAACAGCCGTCGGCCAGCATCGGCAGGAGACCGACCAACTTGGCGCCGAGCGAGGCGAGCAGCAGGAGTCCGATCGAGGCGAGCACGGCCCCGTCGCCGGCCACGGCCGGGTCGAACTCGGTGCCGACCCAGATGAAGAAGATGGGCACGAAGAAACCGAAGCCGAGCGAAGACATCTTGGCGCGCAGCACGGTCGTGTCGCGAAAGACGAAGGCGAAGAGGGCCCCGGCGACGAACGCTCCGAGGATGGCCTCGACGCCCATGAGCGCCGCCAGTGCCACGAAGACGAGCATGGCGGCCATGGCGGCGCGCACGCCGACCTCGGACGGGTCGTGGGCGGCGAGAAGCCGCGAGAACCGCTCGGGGCGCCACCAGATGAGTGCGCGTAGCACGACGAGCACGAGGAAGGCTGCGAGCAGCACGACGCCCAACTTGGCGAATTCGAGGAGCAGCGCCCAACTCCAGCCGAGCCGAGCGTGCAGGGCGAACCCGGTGAGCAGCAGGATGGTGGCGAACTCGGCCACCGAGGCGACGAAGATGAGATTCTGCCCGTAGGCCGTGCGGTTGAGGCCCAGTTCCGCGAGCGTCACCATCGGAATGCCGACGCTGATGGCGCCGAGCGCCACGAACAGCAGGCCGGGCAACTGCAAGGCCGCCGCGGCCCCGGCGGCCGTCGCGAACAGCGCCGCCGTGACCGCCAACGCCACGAGCAGCCCGCGCAGGCCGCGGCGTTCGATGCGCGCGAACTCGAGTTCGAGGCCGACGAGAAACATGAGCAGCGCGAAGCCGAACTCGCCAAGCAGCGTCGGGAATTCGCCCGGCCCGATGATGCCGAGCACGTGGGGGCCGACGAGCAGCCCGAAGAGGATCTCGCCGACGGCCGCCGGGATGCCGATGCGGCCGCACAGCAACGGGATGATGAAGGCTCCGAGGCCGACGATGAACAGCCAGGCGGCGTCGTCCGCGTGCACGCGTTCCCCCCGGCCTACTGCGGCAGCACCATCACCGAGCAGGCCGCGCGGTGGGCGACGTTGAGGGTGATGCTCGGCCGGGTGAGGCTCACGCGCCGGCCGGGCGTCCAGGGGAGCAGCAGCAGGTCGAAGTCCTTGCTGACGCGAACGAATTCGGCGATGGGGTTGCCGCTGAGCGTGAGCGACTGGAGCGGCACGTGGTACATCGCGGCCAGCGCCTCGATTTCGCGGCGGCGTTCGTCCATGTCGGACCGCCGTTCGGAGCCGACCACGATGTCGGGCTGGTGCACGACGCCGAGGTGCAGCTCGGCTTGCAGCTTGCGGACGAGGTCGAGCGCCAGCTGCACGAGCGCCGTCGGGAGCGGCAGTTCGGCGAGGCCGAGCAGCACGCGGCGGTACGGAAAGGTCTTGCGGCACACGAGCACGGGCGAGCGCAGCCGGTCGAACACGGCGGCACTCGGCGCGCGCCGGAGCCCGATGCGAGCCCAGAGCGACAGCGGCCCGGGCGGCAGGACGAAGAGCCCCACGTCGCGTTGCGCGGCCGCCTCGGCGAGGCTCGGCAGCGTGCCCTCGGCCTGGCACGTGACGCTGTGGGGGATCTGGGCCGCCTCGCAGGCCGCCGTGAGCGCGCGCAGCGGTTCGGGCTCGGCGGCGCAGGCGATGACCTCGAAGCGGTCGGCTTCGGTCTCGGCCAAGAGGTAGCCCACTTCGGGCAGGATGGCGGGCAGTTGGCTGCCGCACGCCGAGACGACGTGCGAGCCGAACTGCAACGGGAACTCGCTCTCGCCGGTGCTCGCGAGGGCGGCAATGGCAGGCAGAATCTCGGGTTCGCCGACGATGAGCACCCGGTCGCCGGCTTCGATGCGCGTGTCGCCGTGCGGGATGACGACCTGTTCGGCGCGGTAGACGGCGGCGATGAGCCAGCGCCGCGGATGAAGTTCGCGCAGCGTGCGGCCGACCAACATGGAACCGGGGAGCACCGAGACCTCGACGATTTCGCCCTGCCCCAGGCCGACGTTGGTCGCCACCCGCCGCCCGAGGTCAACGCGTCCGGCGAGCGCGGCGGCCGCGGCGCCGCCACGGCTGACGGCGTCGATGCCGGCCGCGCGGTAGCGGTCGGCAAACCCGGGGTCGATGAGCAGGGCCGTGCGACTCTCGGCGCCGAGTTCGCTCGCCGCCAGGCGCAGCGCTTCGAGATTGACCTCGTCGCTGCCGGTGCACGCGAGCGCCGTGCGTACGCCGCCCGGTGCGACCCGGCGCAGCACCAGGGCCGACGTGGCGTCGCCCGGCACGAGCGTCGGACGCCGTTCGGGAGGCAACTGGGCTTCGAGCGCCCGCAGCGCGGCCGGGTCGACGTCGACGCCCACGACATCCCACGTGTCGGTGAGCCGCTGCACGAGCTGCGCACCCGAGTCGCCGAGCCCGATGACGAGCACCTTGGGTTTCAAGCGGCGTCCATCCTCTCCGTCCATGCAGCCGACCGTACGAAGCCGGCTCCACCCTGTCAAGACGCCAGACGCTTGCCGGCGCCGGCACCCGCGGGCTACACTCCGCGCAAGCACAACCGAGGAGCCGCACCTTGAAACGCATCAAATACGTCAGCCGCTTCACCCGCGACATGGGCCCCGCCGACA
>CAYRCM010000362.1:0-2889 GCA_964422715.1 uncultured Myxococcales bacterium
CCGGGACCTGTCTCCACCCCGTGCCGCGGCCGGAGTAGCGTTGCGAGCGGCCCTGAGTGGGCAGGGCGTGGCCCCGTCGGCCAATCCTCATCGCGATAGGGGGTGCAACGGCCCTGGCCCGACCTGGGTGGGGCCACGTGCCGCCGCCCCGTTCCGAACGGGGCTCGGGTCTGCTCAACGGTCTGACGAAGGAAGGCGGCGGGGGGGGCAGGCAGGCGCCGTCAGCGCAGGCAGCGCAAGTACAGGGCGTGAACGCCTGATTCCACGTAGGCCTCGGGCTCCGCGGCGTTGCAGAAGCGCGCGAAGCCGAACCCCAGTGTGCGATCCTGGGGCGCGCGCGCGTAACCCTGAACGTGCAAGACAGGGAAGACATAGGCCTGGAACTTGGTCGGCGGCAGCGCGTAGTACACGAGCTCGACCTTGTCGACGCGCACTCGGTACTTCTTGTGCGCGGCGGCGAGAATCTCCCGATCCTGGGCGAAGGCACGCTCCAAGGCCTCCGCGCAGGGGAGCGTGCGGACGTCGGCCGCGGGTCCAATCTCACGCCAGCAGTGGTACAGTCCCACCGGGCGCGGTCCCCTATCGCCCGGGTTGACGAAGACGTAGGACTTGGCGCCCGGCCCGTCGCACGGTGTGTCGTTTAGGCGGTACAGGTGCTTCACGGTGGCCTCGCCCGCGAAGCGTCCGATTTCTGTGCCCTTCTCGTCGAGCTTCGAGACCTGATCGAGGGCGACGCCCGCGAAGTACGCTGACTCGCCCATCAAGCCAGCCTTCTCGAGCAGTTCCCGCGCCCGCACGCCCAGCCGCAGGGCGTCTTCGGGCCGGCAGACCAAGTCCACTGCGCCGTGCTCGTCCGTGCGTTCATCAAGCGCGAACGGCCACTGGCGCCGCTCGTCCTCGTAGGCGGCCTGCATGGCGTTGTTCATGGCCCAGACGCCCCCGGAAGGGCGATAGAGTTGCACCCCGCCCCGCGTGCCCACGTAGTGGACGCATTCGTTCACGTCGACCCGCTTCACGGCCCCGAGGTCCAGCGCCTCGACCAGCCGCTCCACGGCCGGCGCGCGTTGTTCGAGGGTGGGCAGATGCGTTGCATAGACCGGCATCGAACGGGGCACCTCGGGCAGCTCGGTAGCGATCTCGATGTCGCGGATGGTATTGGTCATGACGTTGCCTCCCCCTGCGCTAGCAGCTGCCCTTGTTGCGCCAGAACTCGCGCTCGACGATGGGATCGTCGGGCTCCGCATTTTCGAGCGTCTCGTTGTACGTATTTACCCAACTGCCGCCCGCGGCCGGGCGCCCGTTGGCCCGCAGGTAGGCCCAGCTGACCGACGAGGGTTCGGTTTCGCAGCAGGCCTGCTTCCACGCGGTGCGGATGGCCGTCTTGCTGACGGGCAACCCGGGGGGGAAGAAGAGGTGCATCGCGGCATACGAGCCAAACTTCTCGCCGCGTTCGTCCTGATCCTTGCCGCTGTGGGAGACGGTATGGAAGCCAAGCATGTGGTGCAACCGCTCGAAGGCGGCGATCCAACGCCCGACGGTATTGCTGGCAGAGTGATAGAGCAGCTTGCAGGCGTGGGAGGCGAAGTACTCGAGGGTGCTCTTGCCCCAGTCGCAGCTGTCGCTCGCGCGTACCACGTTGTTCCATACGCTGAAGGCGTGGCCCCACGTTGAGGCGTCGTCCTCGTCGTAGCTGCCGTGCGACGACATGTAGAGGATGTCGACCGTGTCGACTTTCTCCGTGTACGCAGCGGTCTCGACAAAGTCCTTTCGCACGACCTCGTTGTCGCCGCGATCCTGGCTCCATTGGAAGGAGGGCAGGGCGTCGAGCACCCTGGCGAGGCCCTGGGCCTCCTCGCGGCGCTCGTCCACCCCGTCCTTGATCCACCAGCTGCCGACTTTCCTCACCATGTGGGCCTCCTCTCGCCTTCTGGCTTCCCGGTCACCCAGCGCGCGCCTCGGGTCTCGGCAGAGCGCGTGCCGGGATTTCCCCATCGGGAATGGGCGTACCATAGCAGGCACCGTGCGCGCAGTCCAGGAGGAATGCGGCCATCGCGCTGGACTCGGCCGGCGAGCTGGCCGCCGCGGATGGGGCGCCGGGGCCCGAGCTGCCTGGTGCTCGGACGCTCGACCCCGGCGAAGGTTGCCTAGGGTTGGGTAGAGGAAGGCGCCCCTATGGGCAGGTCGGGTGCGGCCAGGTGTTGAGGCCCACGATGGTGTCGATTGCTTCCGCGAAGAACTGGGCGCTCGGATCGAACACGTCGCTGCCGACCGGATCGCCGGCCGCCACACTGCAGTTCCGGTAGAGGGTCCTGTCGAGCGTCGAGACACCGTTTGCGCTCCAGGCCGTGCCGGGGTCGAAGCCCACCTGGCCGATCACATCGTAGGTCGTGCCGCCGCAGATGAGGGCGAGGGCGTCGTCGCCGTTGAACGTGAGGCTCCCCGAGCGCTGGTCGCACGTTGCCCCTACGATGGCGAAGTTGGTGTTGCACAGCACGAAGAACTGGCCGCCGGCGAGGGTCACGGTGGGGGTGAGAGCGATGGACGTGGGAGTCGTCGACCCGTTCGCGTACAAGGCGACGCTGCAGCCGTTGAGCGACAGCGGGGCGGAGCCCGGATAGTTCACGATCTGGACCGCCTTGTTGTTGCTCGAACCCTCGAGATACACCGAGAAGAAGGGGTTGGGCTCGGTCGGCGCGCAGACGGGGTCGGCCGCGCAGTCGGTGTCGTCGCAGTCGGTGAACGAGTCGGCGTCATCGTCGACGGCGTTGTCGCAGAGGGTTTCGACGGCGCAGGCGGGGTCGGCGGCGCAGTCGGTGTCGTCGCAGTCGGTGAAGGAGTCGGCGTCATCGTCGACGGCGTTGTCGCAGAGGGTCTCGACGGCGCAGGCGG
>CAYRCM010000363.1:0-2879 GCA_964422715.1 uncultured Myxococcales bacterium
CCGGCCGGCGACCCTGCGGCCGAGGGCGAACGCGCGGTGCGGCGTCCCCCGCGACGTCGCTCGCGCGGCGGACGCCGCCGCTCCGGGGCGGGCACCGACGGCCCGCGGCCGCCCGAATCGACGCCTGCGGCCGACTGACCGGCCGCGGGGCAGCAGAAAAATGCGCAACCGGATGCGCAACGCATTTTCCATCTTGCATTGCCCCGCGCCTTCGGGTATGTTTCCGCGTCGCTCGGGGCGGATTGCCCGGTTCATTGAAAAGGGGCTGTAGCCATCGGGGAGGAGTGGCCGAGCGGTCTAAGGCAGCGGTCTTGAAAACCGTCGCACGCAAGTGCCGCAGGTTCGAATCCTGCCTCCTCCGTCCGCAACGGAGCGCTGGGGCTGTGGATTTGGACCCTGGGTCGAACGGCGGACATCCCCGGTCGCCGACTGGAGAGATGGCCGAGTATGGTCGAAGGCGCTCGCCTGCTAAGCGAGTGTACGCTGTAAAGGCGTACCGAGGGTTCGAATCCCTCTCTCTCCGCTGGACATTGCTTGTGCGCCCATAGCTCAGTTGGATAGAGCGACGGTCTACGGAACCGTAGGTCGGGTGTTCGAGCCACCCTGGGCGTATCCCGCACAAACCGGCCCCGGGCCTCAGGTCTGGGGCCGGTTTGTGTGGAACCATAACCTTCCCATGAACCAGCAAGTCCTTTCCGCCGACGTGGCCTGGATGCAGGTGGCCCTCGCCGAGGCGGCGCTCGCCGAACGGCTTGGCGAGGTCCCCGTCGGGGCCGTCGTCGTTCGTGCCGGCAAGGTGCTTGGTCGCGGTTTCAACGTTCGCGAGACCCGCCAAGATCCGACGGCCCATGCCGAGCTGCTGGCGCTCCGCGAAGCTGCGGCTACGGCGGGCACCTGGCGGCTCGACGGGGCGACCCTGTACGTGACGCTTGAGCCGTGCCCCATGTGCGCCGGCGCGCTCGTCAATGCCCGGGTCGCGAGGCTCGTCTACGGCGCAAACGATCCGAAGGCGGGCGCGGTCGATACGCTCTTTTCCATTCCGACCGACCGGCGACTCAACCATCGGTTGCAGGTACTTTCGGGTGTCTGTGCCGAGGAGTGCGCCGGCGTGCTCACCCGCTTCTTTGCGAAGCTGCGGAGAGATGACCGAGTGGCCGAAGGTGCCTGACTCGAAATCAGGTGTGCGGGTTACCGCACCGGGGGTTCGAATCCCTCTCTCTCCGCTCCCCGCGAGGCGTGCGTGTTCTGACTGCCGGGCGTTGCCCCGAGCCGGGCGCGCTTGCTTCGGGGCGTGGCGCGGCCACGCCATGCGGTTCGCCGCCGGGCAACCGCTTTTTTTCGCGTGCTGCGGAGAGATGACCGAGAGGCCGAAGGTGCACGATTGGAAATCGTGTGTACCTCCAAAAGGGGTACCAAGGGTTCGAATCCCTTTCTCTCCGCCCGCCAGGAATTCGGCTTAGCCGAATTCCCCTCGGCGTCTTCTGATAGTCTGGGCGGCCGCAATGGCCAAACCGTGAACCCCGCCAGGTCCGGGAGGAAGCAACGGTAGCGGCGCGGTCATGTGCGGCACGCCCAGGCTATCGCCCTCCGCTGGTCCGCAAGTGGACGCGCGCATGTCGTACCTGGTTCTCGCCCGCAAGTACCGGCCCCAGACTTTCGACGACCTCGTAGGGCAGGAACACGTCACCACCACACTGAAAAACGCCATCCGCACGAACCGCGTGCACCACGCCTTCCTGTTCACCGGGGCGCGCGGGGTTGGCAAGACGTCGGCGGCCCGCATCCTGGCCAAGGCCCTCAACTGCGTGCACGGCCCGACCGAGAGCCCGTGTGGGCAGTGCGACCCCTGCAAGGAAATTGCCTCCGCGGGCTCGGTCGATGTGTTCGAGATCGACGGCGCCTCCAACCGCGGCATCGCCGAGATTCGCGAACTGCGCGACGGCATTGGCTACGCCCCCTCGCGCGACCGCTTCAAGATCTACATCATCGACGAAGTGCACATGCTGACGCCGGAAGCCTTCAATGCGCTTCTGAAAACGCTCGAGGAGCCGCCGGCGCACGCCTTCTTCATCTTCGCCACGACCGAGCCGCACCGCATTCCGTTGACCATCCTCTCGCGCTGCCAACGCTTCGACTTCAAACGCATTCCGCTGCAACAGGTGGCGGGCCGGCTCGACACCATCCTGCAGGCCGAGGGCCTCGCCATCGAAGCCGAGGGGCTGCGCCTCATCGCGCGCGAAGGCGAAGGCAGCATGCGCGATGCGGTCAGTCTGCTCGACCAGGTCATCGCGTTTGCCGGCAGCGCCGCAACGACCGCGCAAGTCGTCGAAATCCTGGGCGTTGCCGACCGACGCCGGCTGCACGACTTGCTGGCCGCCGTCCTGCGGCGCGACCCCGCGGCAGCGCTTGGCCTTGTCGCCGAGGTGCATGAGTTCGGGGTCTCGCTCGCCAAGTTCGCCGAACAGTTCCTGCAAGTCACGCGCGACCTGCTCGTGCTGCGGGCCTGCGCCGGCGACGTCGGGCTCACCGATCTCCCGGCCGAAGAAGCGGCGGCGCTGCTGCGGCTCGGCGACAACGTGGCCATCGAAGACCTGCAACGACTCCTGCACGTGCTGTTGCAGGCCACCATCGACATCGCGGCTTCGCCACACCCGCGCGTGGTGCTCGAAAGCGCCCTGGTGCGCATGACGCATCTGCGGCCGCTCGTGCCGGTCGAACGCATCCTCGAACGCGTGGCCGAGCTCGAACAGGCGCTTGCCACGGGGTCGCTGCCCGACGCGGTGCCGCTTCGCGCCGCCAGCCGGCTGCAACCGGCGGCTGCAGCGCCGCCCGTGCCCGCCGCGGCCCCGGCTGCCCCGCCGGCACCGGTGGCGCCGCCG
>CAYRCM010000364.1:0-2866 GCA_964422715.1 uncultured Myxococcales bacterium
CCCGACGGCTTGTAGCTGTGCACGACCGGCGGGTTGGATTCGATGTCGAGCCGCAGCAGCCAGCCGCCGTTGCGACACGACACCCACATGCGCCCCTGGTGGTCGATCACGATGCCGTAGGTGCCGCCGTTCAACCCATTGATTTCGCGGAGGATGGCACCCGTGTCGGGGTCGAGCTGCATGACCGTGTAGCCGCGTCCGCCGGGCAGCGGGCTCCAGTAGCCGACCCACGGCCGGTTGTGCCGGTCGACCGCGATGCCGCGCGCGATGCCGTCGTAGTCGGCACCGAGCGGCTGGCGGACCCAGGCGACGCACTCGTCGGTGCCGTAGGCCAGAATTTCGGCGCCCGTGATGCGGTGGTCGCCGTCGAGGTCGGTGGACGTCTCGATGATGCCGTTGCCGTTGCGGTCGCGGCACAGGTTGCGGTCGAGGATGATTTTCACCACCGCGTCGTCGCCGCGGCAGGCCGCGTACATGTTGCCGAACAGGTCGACCGCCGTACGCGACGGGTCGTTGCACACGCGGTAGCGGCCCACTTCCCAGCCCGTGACCGTGTCGAGCTGCGAGATGGTGCTCTCGGCCGAATTCGCAATCCAGATGAAGGTCAGGTGGATGTTGTCGGTGTTGAGCGACAGGCCCGTCGTCTCGTCCCAGGCAACCCCGCTCGAGTTGTCGCCCGTCGGCGTGAACGGCTCGTCGCCGTCGAGCCCCACCTCGGCGATGGCGCAGTAGGGGTCGCAGTTGCCGCATTCGGACAGCACCCCTTCGTCGGTGTCGCCGTCGCAGTCGTCGTCGAGCGCGTTGCAGGCTTCGATGGCGGCCGGATGCACCGCGAAGTCACTGTCGTCGCAGTCGCCGCCCTGCAGCGCCCGGTATTCGCCTTCCGGCGAGCACAGACAGCGCGGGGCGACGGCTTCGTCGCCGTACGTGTCGCCGTCGAGGTTGTAGTAGTAGGAGTTGCAGGCCATGGCGTCTTCGGGGTCGGTGTCGCCGTCGCAGTCGTCGTCGAGGCCGTTGCAGCGTTCGGGCGTGGGACTGCCGGCCTCGACCGTGCACGTCACCGACTGCCCGTCGGGCGCGCACACGTAGACCCCGCCGCGCAGACACGCGCCGATGCCGGCCGAGCAGGGGGTGCCGAGCATCGGAAAGTCTTCGTCGGTCTGGCCGTCGCAGTCGTCGTCGCGGAAGTTGCACACGTCGGGTGCCGGCACGGGGGCGTTGCAGACGAGCTCGGGCCCGCCGTCCGTGCACTGCAGCGTGCCCGCGCACGTGCCGACCCCCGGCGTCTCGCGCGTGCAACGCGTGCCGACCTCGGGCAGGTCGTCGACCTGGCCGTTGCAGTCGTTGTCGCTGCGGTCGCAGACTTCGATGGCCGGCGCCGGCGCCGAACAGACCGACCAGCCGAACGTGGGCTCACACACCTCGCGCCCGTAGCAACTGCCATTGGCGTTCTGCTGCACGCACACCCGCTCGGCGCCCGCGTCTGCGGGCAGGCACGAGCACGAGCCCGACACCGGATAGCAGTGCTTGCCGCCTTCGACCGTGGGCTCGCAACTGTAGCCCGCGTCGCACCAGTCTTCGGGCAACTCGAACGGGTTTTCGGGGCCGCAGTCGAGCACGCACACCGTGCCCTTGTCGAGCGGCACGCAGCGGTTGCCGGGGTGTTCGCAGTCGGCGTCGGTCACACACGGCAGGCACGCGAGCGCGCTGTACGCCAGACACGCCCCCGACACCAGGTAGTAGCCCGGGTCGCAGGCCACGGCCTCGCAGCGCGGCGGCTCCTCGGTCGCGGCACACTGCGCCGTGCCGTTTTGCACCACCCCGGCGCAGTCGAAGTTGCAGCCGCCGCAGTGCGCGTCGAGCGTGAACCGCCCGTCCTGCTTGAAGTCTTCGTCAACCTCGCCATCGCAGTCGTTGTCGGCCCCGTCGCACACTTCGGCCCCGGGCGTGCCGGCGTCGCACTGCCAGCCTTCGCTGCCCCGGCAAAAACGCCGCCCCGTGCACGTGCCAACCCCCGGCACGACCACCTCGCACGTCAGGTCTTGCGGCAGGTCTTCGTCGGCCGGACCGTCGCAGTCGTCGTCGATGCCGTTGCAGTCTTCGGCCGCCGGCACGCGCGCGTCGCACAGCGTCCAACCCGTCGTGGCGTCACAGGTTTCGAAGCCGTAGCACGTGCCGTACGCGTTCTCGTTCCAGCAGGCCCGCAACTGCCCGTTGGTCGCCGCCGTGCAGCGGCAACTGCCCGTCTGCGGCACACACACGTCGACCGGGTCGGCCCGGCCCGCGAGCGCCATGGGCGTGCAATCGAACGTGGTCGGGCACGGGCTCGTCTCGTCGCACAGCCCCGTGCAGCGCCCCTCGCCGTCGAGCGTCAGGCAGACGCCGCCGCCGATGCACTGCCGGTCGTCGGTGCAGGCCGCGCAGTAGCGCAGCGTGTCGGGGATGCAAATCGAGATGACGTCGGGCGCCGTCTGCATGACCGGCCGGCAGCGGTAGCCTTCGGGACAGTCGCCCTCGCACCAGTCGGTGCAGAGACTGCCGCTGTAGGTTTCGATGCACCAGCCCGAGGCGCAATCGGCGTTGTCGCTGCACGGCTCGCCGAACTGGCTAAGCGGCTTGCCCGCACCGTCGGTGTCGGCGCCGCCGTCGGCCTCCCCGGCCGCGGTGTCGCCCGGCAGCACGAAGTCGATGCGCGGCAGGTCGGGCCGGGCCGGCACATCGGCCGCGCCCGTGTCCGGCGGCGCCACGTCGGCATTCGGCCCCACGGCCACCCCGGAGCCGCTGCCGCCGCACCCCGCGGAAAAGACGAGCGAAAGCAGCAGACAACCGATGGCCGACGGGATGCGAATGAACATGGCGCCCTCCT
>CAYRCM010000365.1:0-2858 GCA_964422715.1 uncultured Myxococcales bacterium
CGTTCGACATCGTCCTCGGTGACGGGCCGGCCGACGTGCCGCTGCCGCCTTTCGATTTCGTTCTGGGAGACGTGCCGCCCGACGAGGAGACGCCGCCGTTCGACCTGTTTGGGGACGACGAGTCGGCCGACCTGCCGGTGCCGCCCGTCGACCTGTTGGGGGACGACGCGTTGGGCGACGTGCCGCCGCCGGACATCCAGGCGCCCGACTTCGACGGCGCGGACAGCAACGCGTGCGATGGGGCCGCCGACGGGGATCTTGGGACAGCCGGCTGCGTCCGCTACGTGCGCCTCGACGGGCCGCCGGACGGCGATGGCGCGACCTGGCAGACCGCCGCAAATCGCATCCAGGCCGGCATTCAGGCGGCGTTCGAGGCGGCGCAGTGCGGGGACGGCACCTGCGAAGTCTGGGTGGCCCAGGGCACCTACTCGGTCCACGAGGGCGCGCCGACCGACACGGTTGAACTGCTCGACGGGGTGGCGTTGTACGGGGGCTTCGTGGGGGACGAGACCGCGCGCGAGCAACGCGATTGGCGCGCCCACCCGACCATCCTGGACGGCTCCAACGCTGGCCGGAGGGCCATCCGACATCTCGTTTCCGGCCACGCCGCCACCTTCGTTCTCGACGGCTTCTCCATCGTCCACGGGGGCCTGCCGGTGCCGCAGTTCTGCTATCCCGGGGTGTGCAGCGCGGAGGCCGCCGGGGCCTACGACGGCGGGGGGCTGCACGTGACGGACAGCGTCGGGGTCGTGGCCAACTGCACCTTCATGTACAACTTCGCCGCCTGTTCAGGGGGCGCAGTGCGTGGCGTGCAGAGCACGTTGACCATCGAGAACTGCCGCTTCCATTGGAATGGGGCAGCCCGCACGGCCGGTGCCATCGCGACCATCGGGGGCGTCATCGCCCTGCGGGGAAGCGTCTTCGAAGAGAACAGCGCCTCTCATTCCTCTCCAGACCCCTGCGGCGACTCCGGCCGTGTCGGCGCCGTCTCGGTGCGCAGCGCCCCGCTAACCGTCGACGACTGCGAATTCACGAGCAACTCGTCCCTGTACGGTGTTGGCGCCCTGTTTGCAGACACCGCTGTCGTTGCCGACTCGGTCTTTGCCGACAACAGCGTCGAATGGGAGGGCAGTTGCGGCGGCCTGGACCTCGGCGGCGGCACCGTCGCGCGCTGCACCATCAGCGGCAACTCCGCGGGCTTTGGCGACAGCACGGGGGGGGGCTCTGCGTCACGGGGGTGGAAATCCGCGAGTCCTGGATCGTGGACAACAGGGCGGGTCAAGCCGGGGCCGGGGTCACGGGGAGCGGGATCGTCCGCAACAGCTTCGTTGCCCACAACTCGACGCGTTCGTCGGAGAGCTACGGCGGTGGGATCAACGGCCCGGCGGTGGAGAACTGCGTCGTGCTCGGCAATTCCGCGCTCTACGGGGCCGGGGCGTACACCCGGTCGATCGTCAACAGCACGTTCGTCAACAACTGCGGCGGCGGCTGCGGGACCTTCACCTTCGACCACGGTTCGGCGCGCAACAGCATCTTCGTGCGAACCGCACCGTGCCCCTCGTACATCGGCTGCAACTACGAACTCGACCCCGAGCACTTCGACTCCGCCTACAGCCTCGTCGAGAGCCGTGACTTCGTGGGCGCGGGCAACGTGGTCGGGCTCCCCCTGTTCGTGTCCCTCGAGACCGCGGATGTCCGGCTACGGGCGGGCTCGCCCGGTATCGATGCCGGCGACGGTGCGTCCGCTCCCGCCACCGACAAAGACGGCAACCCGCGGGTCGACGACCCGCTCACGCCCGATACCGGAAGCGGCAGTCCCCCCTTCAGCGACATGGGGGCCTACGAATACCAGCCGCCCGCGCCGCGCTGAGCGAGAGGGGGCGGGCCCGCAGGGCCCGGTTCCGGCGACGCGGTCCCTACGGGGGCGGAGTGGGCAAGCGCCGCGTCAGCGGCCAATGCGCTACCGCGGGCCGCCCGCGCGGGCGGACCCCCGGTGACCGGCAGCACGCCTGTCCGGCGAGCACGGCCCCGTCTGCAACCGTCTTGAGGACCCCGGCGGTTTCCGAGCCCCTGGGCGTCGAGCCCTCCAGCGCCGGACGGCGAGGTCGGGCGATGAGTTCGGCACGGGATGGCTGTCCGCGGAGCGACCGACGATGCGTTGGGGCACCGTCATCCATGGCCCGGACAACGGCGTGGGTGCCCGGCGCGGGACGGGCATGACGGGGCGCGCACACGCCGCGGGTCAAAGGATCCGAGCGGACACGATCCCCTGCGCCACTCGACGGAACGTTCCGGTTTCGCGCTTCAGCCTTCGCCCTGCGGCCTGGCGAGCGCCCCCCGCGCCGCCCCGGAGAGGCCGACGATGCCCGCGCGGACTACGGTGGTGCCGCCGACGGTCTCGGGGGGCCGCCAGGGTCCGCTGTCGGATACGCCTTTCGCGTCAAGAAACAGGAGGTTGCAAACTTGAAGTCACAAACTGTGATTTCAAGTTGGGCCGGCGCCGGGCGCGGCCCCGCGCGCAGCGGCAGGAACCGCAGCCCCCTGCTCGGCGTGCGTGAACGCCGGCGATAGGGCGGGGGACGCGACGAACGACCGGCCGCAGCCCGTTCTGCTGTCCATGGCCCTTCGTGCCCGGCCGATTCGTGAATGAGAATCTGGGCGGTCGATGCGCCGTTGCTGCTTCATTTGCTACATGTTGGCGTTTTTGCCTGGCCGATTCCTGAAGGATTTCGCGGGGCGGGTCTGTGCGGGCGCCGTCACCCCCAAGAAACGAAAAAGCCCCGGAAAACCGGGGCTTTCGAGCGTGCTCAGGGACGGAATCGAACCGCCGACACGGGGATTTTCAGTCCCCTGCTCTA
>CAYRCM010000366.1:0-2852 GCA_964422715.1 uncultured Myxococcales bacterium
GCGGGCTGTAGACGCCGAGCACGGCGTAGAAGGCGGCCTGCACGTCGTCCATGAGCGTCTGGCCGTCGAAGTCGAGGTCGCCGCCGTGCACGCAGGGCTGCGGGTCGGCGGCGAGGTCGGGGGTGAAGACGGAGACGAAGACGTCAAGCGATGCATGGGTCGTCCGGCAGAAGGCCCCGGGGGTCGTTGGCAAACCGTAGGATCCGGTCTTGCCGGCGACGACGAGATAGCCGTCGGCAGTCGTCGCCGCGTCCAGCGAGAAGTCATCCCAATCGCCGCCGTCGGCACCCCATCCCCCGAAGTAGGTCGCGGCACTGAACGCGCTCAGGTCTCGGTCCATGTGCGCGAGAAGCACGTCTTCGCGGCCGGGGTTGGCGATTTCGGTCTGCCACGCGTCGGGAGGCACGGGGAAGTCATCGTCCAGGGTGTAGGCCGCGACGAAAACACCGCCAGCTCCGTCAGGCACGACGGCCGCGGCGGCAGCGTCATGGGTGCTGGCCCGTCCGCCGAAGTACGTCGAGGCGAGTACGGTCACCATGTCGGGGGCAAGTTTGGTGACGAAGCCGCAGTTCCAGGCGGAGCACCGCGGCTGAAAGGCACCGGGCGTTGTGGGCCACGACCAGGTGCGGCCAGCAATCCAGACGGCGCCATCGGTGTCGATGCTGAGGCCGCGGATCTCGCCGTCGCCGAGGTAGCGGCCGCCGAGCACGGTGGTCAGGTCGGGGTCGAGCTTGGCGACACAGCCGAGCCCGTCGCGACCGTCGGCCTGCGGCGACCGGAGCCGTGGCACTGCGTCGCGGCCCTGGTAGAACCACTCGCCCACGACGACGACGTTGCCGTCGGGGTCGAGGGCGATGCGGTGGGCCGACTCGAAGTGGTTGGGGGTGGCCAGCAGCGTGCCGGCGATGAGGGTCGTCAGGTCGTTGCTGAAGCGGGCGATGAGCGCGTCGTAGACGTATTCCGGGCTGGGCTGGTAGGCTCCGGGCGTCGTTGGACACGAAAGTTCGCCTCCTCCACACATGCCGGCCACGAAGACGCTGCCGTACGGGTCGACGACGAGGTCCTCGACATGCATACCCCCCCCGCCGGTCCCGAGTAAGGCCGTCGATGCCAGGAGGCGTCGAAGATCGGCGGAGAGCACAGCGACGAAACCGTCCCATCGTTGCGAAGTCTCATCGTACGCGCCGGGCGTGGTCGGGAAGTCGGTCGACGACGTGGCACCGGCCACCACGACGTTTCCGGCCGGGTCGAACCCCAGGCCGCAGACGGCGTCAAAGCTGTCGCCGCCGAGGAATGTCGATGCCCGCAAGCGGCGCAGATCCGGCGCGAAACGAGCGATGAACCCGTCCGTTATCGACGGCTTCGTCGCTTGGAATGTCCCCGGGGTGCTGGGAAAATCCGCGGAGGACGTCGTGCCCGCGATGTAGATGTCTCCATCGGGCCCGGCCGCCACCCGAAAGGCCAAATCCTCACCCGACCCGCCGATGAGCGTCGAGGCGAGCAGCGGGTCGATGATGAGCGGCTGCGAGCGGTCGTGGGGCCCCACGCGGAAGCCGTAGACATCGCCGCGAGCGGCGTAGGCGACGGCCACCGGCCGGCCGTCAGCCTTCTGAAACGCGACGGGGCGCGTGAAGGCGACGGGGCCGAGTTCGGACGGCACGGTGAGTTGCCCGTTGCGCTCCTGGCGCAGGCTCGGCGCGCCGCCCTCGACCCGGATGCGGATGACGTCGGGCGAAGCACCCGGTGCCACGGAGAAGCGCTTCTCGACGTTGCCGCCGTGGGCCACGAGTTCGAGGCGCACGCCGGGCCAGACCTCGCCGAGATCGACGGCCTCGAAGATGCGCAGCCCCGACTGCCAGCGCTTCGGGTCGTTGCCTTTGAAGACGTTGACCTCGGTGTCGCTCGGCCGCAGGCCGCGGATGCGTTGGGGAGTCGCGCCGACCAGGGTTTCTCGCAGTGCCAGAATGGGCGCCGGTGCCGGTTCCCGTTCCCGGCTGCCGGTGTGGAAGCAGATGGTGCTGCGTTCCCGCGGCAGCAGGGGAGCATCCGCGTCCGGGTCGGGCGCCGCGGGCAGGGCATACACGATTTCGCCCGCGTACGTGACGAAGACCGCGCCCGCGAGCGTGCGGGCGTAGAAGGCCACGGCGGGGTCGACTTGTCCGCGGTTTTCGATGAAGGGCACGGTCGTGTCGGCCACGCGGGCGGCGACGTCTCGCGTGTCGACCGGGAAAGACGCGCCGCCCGCGGCCTGGGCCGCGGGCGGGCAGAGAACACTGACGAGCAGCGCGGTCGCGAGGCTCGGGATGGCTGCCCGAAGGGGCCGCCCGGCTTCTACCCGATCGACCTGGCGGGGCCGCGTATGGCAGGTGCGCATGGCGCCCTCCGTGGGCCGCGGGGGCCGGGCCCCCGCGCCGGCCAGGGTTGCTACAGGTAGGCCAACAGGTAGAGCAGCAAGTCGGTCTCGTCGTAGACGGCGGTCTTCTCGCTCGACGGCATCATCCAGTCGTCGGGCTGGCCCGCCCCGTCGACGTAGAGCAGCAGCGCGAGCAGTTGCTCTTCGGCCAACGCCACGGCGTTCGGCAGGTTGCCCGCGAGCTTGTTGGCGGCCGTGTAGGCGTAGCTCGCGAGCATGGTGCCTTTGGCTTTCGCGTGGCAACTTGGCGCCTCATGGCCCGCTGGCCCCGGCGTCCATCAGGACCGTCGTCTGGGTTGCAGTGTACGGGCGCGGCGGGGGCGCGGCAAGGGGCGGGGCGGGGGCTTTCAGGGCGGTCGCAAAGTCGCGGACGCGGTGGGGGCATGCCGGGGCGGGCCGCACTGGGGCGTGCGATGCCGATAATCTGACTGTCGTCGTG
>CAYRCM010000367.1:0-2838 GCA_964422715.1 uncultured Myxococcales bacterium
GCCGCCGCAGCCGCCGCAGCCGCCGCGGCCTTCGCGCGCCGCCCGGCCTTGCCGCCCGCCGGCGCGAACTCGTCGTCGACGAGCAGCGCGTCGCCGTCGATGCCTTCGCGGCCGGCCGGCGTCAGATTCGCGCGCCGGAAGCGGATGCTTTCGCCTTCCTTGTCGAACACGTCTTCGTCGAGGCGCAGCGCCCCCGCGCGTTCGAGCGCTTCGAGCAGCCGTTCGAAGGCGCGCCGTTCGAGCCGCCCGCCGGCCTGGCGAAAGAGCGTCCCGGTCGCGAGCCCATCGCGCTGCTCGAGCAGCCCGAGCACGTCGTCGGCGACCCGCCACTCGACCGCATTCGGCGGCCGGAAGCGCCGGCCGACGCAGCCCGTGGGCCGGCAAACGTCGCACTGGCCGCACGGCCGGCCGTCGCGCGTGTCGCCGAAGTGGCGAATCATGCGCACCATGCGGCAGCCCGCCCCCTGGGCGAAGTCGAGCACGTCGTCGAGCTGCCGGCCGCGGTAGTGGCGGATGGCCTCGTAGCTCTTGCGCCACTTCGCGGGTCCCGGAAACACGCGGTCGTCGGCGTCGATGCGCACCCCGCCGTGGATCCACAGTTTGTCGAGCGCCGCCTCGCAGAGGTCCGCGGCGATGGGCGCCTGCAGGAGCAGTTCTTCGCGCAGGATGCCGTCTTTCGGCACGGCCGCGCGCAGCGCCGTGAGCAGCTCGGGCTCGGGAAACGAGCGGCCGAGCAGCGATTCGAGCAGTTGCCGGTCGCCCCAGTTGTAGAGCAGCAGCGCGCGGGCGGGCCGACCGTCGCGCCCGGCCCGGCCCACCTCCTGATAGTAGGCTTCGATGCTGCCGGGCAGCGCCATGTGGATGACCGTGCGCACGTCGGCCTTGTCGACCCCCATGCCGAAGGCAACGGTGGCCACGACGACGTCGCGCTCCCCCGCCGCAAAGGCATCCTGCACGCGGGCGCGCTCTTCGGCCGGCAGCCCGGCGTGGTAGGCGGCCGCGCGAAAGTCGGCCGGGAAGGCCGCCGCCAACTCCTCGGCCCAGGCCCGCGTCGGCGCGTAGACGATGGCCGGCCGGCGTTCGGGCGCGGCCAGCACGGCGGCCGCGTGTTCGGCGCGGCGCGCACGCGGGCAGTCCATGGCTTCGAGCGCCAGATTGTCGCGGCGGAAGCCGCGGATGAACGTGTCGGCCTCGGGGATCCCGAGCTGTTCGAGGATGTCTTTCTGCACCCGCACCGTGGCCGTGGCCGTGAGCGCCAGCACGGGCACCTCGCCCGCCGCCCGCAGCACCGGCAGGCGCCCGCCGATGAGCCGGTATTCCGGCCGGAAATCGTGGCCCCAGTGCGAGATGCAGTGCGCCTCGTCGACCGCGATGAGCACCGGCGGGCGGCGTGCCAGCCACTCGGGGAAGCCCGGCACGGCCAGCCGCTCGGGCGCGATGGCGAGGAAGTCGAGCCGCCCCTCCTGGTAGGCCCGGCCCACCTCGCGCGCCTCGTCGCGCGGCCGCCCGGAGTGGATGCGTTCGGCGCGAAAGCCCATGGCCTGGAGCTTCTGGGTCTGGTCTTCCATAAGCGCGATGAGCGGGCTCAGCACCACGGTGCAGCCGCCGCGCGCGATGCCCGGCAACTGGTAGCAGAGCGACTTGCCGTGTCCGGTCGGCATGACGACCAGCGCGTCGTTGCCGGCCGCCACGGCCGCGCACACCTCGGCCTGGTGCGGCCGAAACGCGCGGAGCCCGAACCGCTGCCGCAAGAGGTCTTCGAGCGCGTGCGTGGCCTGGTCTTTCACCGCCGCCTCACGTTCCCACCGGGGCCGGGATGGGCCCGCACGCCGGCACGGCAGGCGCGCCGCTCGGGGCCCTCGGCCCCGCCATCCTGCCACAGGGCCCGCGCGCCCCGCCAGCCCCGGACCGTGGCGCTCCCCCCCCCGGCGTCGCCCCGCCCGCGGCATGCCCGGCAATCGGCGACAAATTTTGTCCTCTATCGGCGGCGGCGGGCCGTCGGGACGATTGACACGGCCATGCTGCTGCGTTAGTGTAGCCCCAGTTGCCGCGAAATCGTTATCGCGGACTGACACCGTCGGAGATTGCGGCGTGAAGGCAAGGGCGCGAGCGCTCGAAGGGGCGGCCCGGCTCGCGGGGCCCGTCGCGTGGGCGCTGCCCGTGCTCCTGGCGGCGCTGCCCGGCCGCGCCGCCGCCGCTCCCGACGCCGCTTCGAGGAGACCCCCGATGATGGCAACCGCGACCGCCGGCGCTCAACTCGTCGGGTACCGCTCCGAATTGACCGAGCTGCGCCCCGCGGCCGTGCTCGCCTACGTGCAGGCGCGGCTCGCCTCTCCCGCGAGCCTGCCCGCTCAACTGCGCGGCGCGGCGGCGGTCGTGAGCGGCACGGTCGAGCGCGTGGCGTTTCGTCTGCACACGCCGTCCGCCACCCTGCGCGCCACCCACCCCGAACTCGCCGCGTCACTCGGGCACGGTCCCGACGGCCCGGCGAGCCTGCTCACGCTGCAAGTGGCCGAAATCGCGGTGTCCGAGTGGCTGGCGCCGGCCGCGGGCCCCGCGCGCGTGTCCGTGGCCTGGGTGCTCGGCGGCAGCACGGCCGCGCCCGACCCGGGGCTCTACCCGGTCTCGAAGAGCGGGCTGTTCGTGCTGCCGCGGGTCGACGGCCCGCTCGCCGCCGCCGTCGCCTCGTTCGAGCCCGGCGCGTACTTCTGGCCGGGCGGGGCGCCCGTGTTCGTGGCCGACCCGGCGGGCGAGACGCGCGCGGCCTGCCGCTTCTACCTCGCGGCCACCGGGCAGCCCGCCGCGGCCCGGCTCGCGGCCGCCGGTGAGGCGCTCGAC
>CAYRCM010000368.1:0-2811 GCA_964422715.1 uncultured Myxococcales bacterium
GTGTGTGACGGGCAGTGGTGCCACGAATGCAAGGACCCGGGCGCGGCCTGCGTCGAGGGCGATCTCTGCTGCGACGGCGCGGAGTGCGTCGACGGCCTCTGCGTTCTCTGAGCGGCCCCAACCGCCGCCACTCAGCCCGGCCCGTCGTGACCGGTCCACACGGCGGCCGGCTCTGCGTCGCCCGGCAACACCGGCAGGCACAGCGTCGAGCGCACGTCCAGGCTCAGCCGCGCTGCCAGGCTGAGGCGGGAATGGCCGAGCAGTGCGGCCGCGTGCAGGTCGTAAGCGTACAGCGTGCGCGGCTGGTAGCCGCTTGGGGCGAGCCACACGGTAGCGAGCCAACTCCAGGTCTGGCTCAGCCCGACGATGGTGCCGCGAAACGGCAACTGCGCCACGAGCCCGGCCGACACGTCGCGCACGAGGACCTCGTCGGCCGGTTCGGGGACGAAATCGGGCGGCACGATGAGCCCGGCGTCGTAGCGCACGCGGTCGAGCGGAGTGATGCCGAACTCGTCGAAGTGCATGCCGATCGGGCAGGCGTGCAGCCCGACGAGGCGCCGCCGGTCGGCCCAGGCGGCCAGCCGGAACCAGACGCGCGGAAACGGCAGCAGTCCACCCCATTGGCGAAAGAAGGCCACCCGAAAGGCGGGCTGCGGCACCACCCGGACGTGCGCGCCCCCGCACGTCGGCATCGGCCCCGCATGACGCGTCGGTGCCTGGCCCGCCCGAGGCACCTGACGCAGGAAGGGCGCGGCCCGGTTGCGTTCGCGAAATCGGGTCGGAGAACTGCCGAAGCGTGCGGCGAAGGCGTGCGAGAAGCCTGCGGGCGAGTGATAGCCGGCGGCGAGCCCGATGTCGGTGACCGGCCAGTCGGCGTAGCGCAGCTGCAGGGCCGCGCGTTCGAGCCGCAGCCGCCCGAGGTATTCGAGCGGCGCTTCGCCCACCGCCTCGCGGAAACGATGCGCGAAGCGCGACACCGAGAGTTCGGCGCGCGCCGCCATGGCCTCGACGGTCCAGGGATGGCCGAGCGACTCTTCGATCTGGAGCACCACGGCCAGAACGCGGCTGTCCAGGCCGGGCGCATTGCCGAAACTGTCGGTCATGCGGGTCCGCGCTGACCACCGCGAAACTTGCGGCGTCGAGGGCGCGTCGATGGTAGGGCAGGGGGCGCGGCAGTGACAAGAGCGGCGGCGCGCGCCGGGCGCGCCTGGCGCCCAAGCGACCCGCCGCGCGGGCGGGCGAGTGACTAGCAGTCGGCGTCGCAGGTGGCCGCGGACTCGTACTTGAGCGTGCAGACCCCGTCGCCGCAGCAGGCCCGGCGGCAGCCGGCCCCGACGCAGGCGCAGTCGGTGGCGCAGGTGAGGCAGTTTTCGCCGCCGGCGACCCCGGCGCAAATGCCGTCGCCGCAGCCGCCCGCGCTGCCGCAGTCGGCCGGGCAGGTGGCGCTCGTCTCGCCGCCGTTGCACGTGCCGTCGCCGCAGACGGCGCCGCAGTCGGCCGGGCAACTGACCGACGACTCGCCGGCTTCGCAGTTGCCATTGCCGCAGACGGCCGGGCTGCCGCAGAGCCGCGCGCTGCCGACCCCGGCACACAGCGGCTGGATGGCCCGGTGGGCGTAGGTCACGTCTTCGCCGCCGCAGCCGGTCTCGCTGCAGACGTTGACGCGGTAGCAGTAGCTCGGCGCGCCGTAGTAGAGGTAGTCGGTTTCGCCGCGCACCAGGATGCCCGCGAGTTCGCCGGTTTCCTGCAGGTAGACGCCCGAGCCGGAGTTGCCGCCGAAACTGTCGGTGGTGGCGATGAAGTAGTCGAGCGTGGTCGCGCGGTTGCTGCGGACGGAGCCGCCGTCGTCGATCTTGAACGGGATGCCGGAAGGACACCCGATCATGCTGAGCGAGGCGCCGCCGGTGACGGCCGCCGCGGTCGTGCGCACCGGCGCCGGCACGAAGCGCGGGGTTGCCCGCCGGTCGAGCCGGATGAGGGCGTAGTCGACGGTGGTGGTCTCTTCGCGGTAGAGGATGCTGCTGCACGAGAACACGTCGGCCGACGTGATGGTCTCGCGCGTGGTCGCCGAGGACATGGCGTACTTGAACACGAACCGCGTGCTGCTGCACTGGCGCCGGCTCGTGATGCAATGACCGGCGGTGAGCACGATGTCGTCGTCGATGAGCGTGCCCGAACAGAAGGCGCCCGTCGGCTGCGTGAGGAATCGCTGGTCGCTGCAGAGCGAGTAGGCGCTTTGCAGCGTGGAGCCGGCGATGAGCACATTGTTGGGGTTCGTCATGTTGATGTTGGTGGCCTGGACCAGGGCCACCGTGGACTGAAGCGCGCGGTCGCGCCAGTTGGCGAGCGAGTAGGCGTAGACGTCGCTGCGGTTGTCGGTGCCGTAGATGACCGGGCTCTGCTCGGAGCCGAACGAGGGATTCTCGTCCTCGGCGACGCAGCCCACCATGCCGGCCGCCAGAGCAAACCCGACCCACGCGAACACGATGCCAACCTGTCCCACGCGCTTTGCACTCACAGTCGACCTCCTGGCTGTTGGGGCGTTTGGGGGCTCCACGCTCCCCAAATCGGCAAAAGATTATGCGCAAAGGGGAGCGCGTCGTCAACCGGGCGCGCCCTCAGGGCCAATGCCGGCCCGCGCCGCCGCGCGCCGCCCCAGGTCCGTGACCGAGCGCCTCCCGGTCGCCCGGAGGCCGGGCGCGGCAGCTTCCCCGATGTGGGAGCGCCGCCACGCCCGGGGATCGCCCAACTAAGTTTGCGGCACGTCGGTGAGCGCGATGCCGAGCGCCTTCGCGACGCCCGCGCCGTAGG
>CAYRCM010000369.1:0-2791 GCA_964422715.1 uncultured Myxococcales bacterium
TGCGCGCCTCCACCTACTTCGGCGGCGGCAGCGACGAGGGCATCGTCTCCGTCGCGCTCGGCCGGGACGGCACCATCTGGTGTACCGGCACGGTCATGGGCGGTGGGATTCCCGTTACCCCAGGGGCCTTCTCCACCACTCCGCAGGAGTGTTGGACGCCGTTCGTGGCCGGCCTCAGCCCTGACCTGACAGCCCTTTACGCCGCGACCTACCTGCACTCGCCGGAGCATGGCGGTGGCCGGGCCGCGGGCGTGGCCGCCCTCGTTGCCGTCGACCCCATCCAGGGCAGTGTCGTCGTCGCAGGCACGGCATCATCGGATGGTTTTCCTGTGCCCCCAGACGCCTTTCAGCCCGAACACGCCGCCCCGCCGGATTCCGACAACCAGGGATTCGTCGTACGGTTCTCGCGCGATCTGGCCAGCGTGGAGGCGGCCACGTACCTGGGGCACCCCGACACGCGGGACGACCTCTACTCCGGCCGTATGCTGGATGACGGCAGCGTCGTACTCGTGGGCGAGACGAGGTCGCGTTTCCCCACCCGGCCGAGTTCGTTCCAAGCAGAACCGATGGGTGGGAGGGAGGGCTTCGCGGCCATCCTGTCCCGCGACCTCGCCGCCGACCCGCCGGCCTGCAACACCGGCGATGCCGACGCCGACGGCCGCATCACCGCCGCCGACGCCCAACGCGTCTGGGCCCTGGCGCTCGGCTTCGACCGCCCCGAGGCCTTCGAGCGCTGCCGCGCCGACTGCAACGCCGACGGCCGCATCACGGCCGGCGACGCCCAGGGCGTGCACGCCGCCTCGCTTGGCGCCGGGTCGTGCGCGGACGCTCTGCCGGCGCGGTGATTGCGGGGGGCGGGGGCACGGCTCGGCCGCGGCAAGATGCCGCGGCTACAGGCCGAACGACCGCGGCAGGTGCTCAACCCCCGGCCCCAACGCGGCAAGCATCGCGACCACAAGCCCCGCGGCTCGCCCCCGGCCAGCGCTCAGCCACCGGCTGCGACGCTGCAAGATGCCGCGGCTACACCGCCCGCGGCCCGGCCTGCCACACCAATTCGTCGGCATCGATGAACAGCGCCACGGCCGTGCGCAAGTCGTAGCGGCCGAGGTAGCGCATGCGCCGCTCGTCCTGGAGGTAGGTATGCAGTTGCGCCTGGCCTTCGGCGAGCAGGCGTTCGCGGGCCGCGGGCGTGTCGTCTTTCTGCTTCAGGTACTTGAGTTCGATCATCCAGGCGCGCTTCAGCCAGTGCACCGCCGGCTGCGGCACGATGACCAGGTCGGCGTAGCCGCCGCCCGTTTCCCACTCGGAGAAGATGGCGATGTCGGGCGACAGCGTCAGAAACGCCAGCGCCAGGGTCTTGATGGCGGCCTCGTTGAAGTGGATCAAGTCACGATTCGAGGCCTCCCGGATGACCTGGTCGAGCATGAGCCGGAAGAACGGCTCGGCCTCACCGGCCCCCATCATGTCGGAGAGCGCCGTAGCCACCGCGTCGACGCCGTCGAACGACAACGTCTGCGCCGCCAGCCGCTGCACCTGGGTCCAGTAGAGCGTGCGGATGACGTAGTTCGGCACCCGCAGCCCGGCCCCCGCCCCCTCGGCGAACGTGAGCATGCCCAGGTAGTAGAGCAGCGACAGAAAATTGCGCCGTTCGGCCAGCTGGTTCACGCCGAAGGCCGTCACCGGACGCGCTGCGACGTTGCCCCCGCCCTCCACCACCGCCCAAAGGCTCGCGAAGTCGCCCGCTTTGCGCACGACGAGGTCGAGCTTGCCGATGTCGGTGCGCAGGTTCTGGTCGAGCAACTCGGACGGCAGCCGGCCCTTCGCGAGGGCGCCGAGCAGGTAGAGGGCCATGTCGGGGTTGTAAAGCGCTTCGGCCTCCGGATGGAACCGGTAGCCGTCGTAGAACGCGCGCGCTAGGTCGACGACTTCGGAGGCGGGCGGCAGTGCGCTGCCCGCCGGCGCCTCGGCCACCGCCAGTTCGATGAGCGCGTGCGTCTCGGCCGCCGTGAACCCCAGCATGCCGGCGAATTCCGGCTCGAGACTGAGGTTCGTCGCGATGTTGAACCCCGACGTCAGGTCGTCGAGCAGCAGCGGGTTGACCCCGGTCGTGAACGTGCGTGCGACCGAGCCGAGCCCCGTCGCCTCCTTGATGCCCTTGAAGAACGTCTTCAGCAGGCCCGTGCCCGTGACGAGATGTTTGTAGCGTTCTTCCTGGCGCGTCGCGATGAGTTCGTTCGTGAAGTTGTCGTACTCGTCGATGAGCACGTAGAGCGGCAGGCCCGCCACGCGCGCCGCCACAAGGGCCACGCGCAGCGCGTCGGGCGGGTCGCCGACTCTGGCGAGCGCGGCGAGTGACTCGTCGACCCGAGACAGCCAGGGGCGGTGGTCCTCGATGAACATCTGCACATGGCCGCGGGTACGCCAGGTCAACGTCTCGCGGAGGCGTTCGTCGTCGCCCGACGTGTCGATGGACGAGAAATCGAGCCGGAGCACGAGGAAAGTGTTTCGCAGAGGCGTTGGCGTGCGCCCAATGTCGAGCCCGCCGAACAGCGCATCGAAGCGCTCAGCATGGCGCACGTCGTAGTAGTGCTCCAGGATGGACAGCCAGAGCGACTTGCCAAAGCGCCGCGGGCGCAGGAAGAGCAGGTTGCGGTCGGCCGCCTCGATGGCCCGGATATAGGCCGTGCGGTCGATGAAGAGCATCCCGTCGTCGCGAATCGTCTGGAAGTTCGAGATCCCGTACGGAATGGACAGCATGGCGTCCTCCCTTCGTGCGCGCCGTCGGGCGACC
>CAYRCM010000370.1:0-2790 GCA_964422715.1 uncultured Myxococcales bacterium
AGCGATAGCTGCGCAGAAAATCCAGCGCCGCCACGCCATCGGCCGCGATGTCGCCGTCGAGGCGCACCGCGTCGGCCACGATGTCGAGGATGCCGCCGCTCGCGGCGCCGGGCGTCGCCGTGCGGCCCGCCGCGATGGCGGTGGCGTCGGCACAGCCGCCCCCGCCCCCGCTGCCCGCAAGCAGCCGCAGGTCGGCGAGACCGAGCGGCAGCGGGTACGCGGCACCGGGACTGCCGTGCACGAGGTCGCCCGGCTCGGCGCAGGGCGCGCCCGTCGCAGCGTCCCCGGCACCCGCGTGGCCGCCGGACCCGGCCACCTCGCCGCAGAGACAGCGGCCGGAGCCGCCCCCGCCGAAGTTCGCAACCGGCGCACCCGCCGGCTGGCTCGGCGCCGGGGCGAGGCTCGTGCCCGCCACCCCACCGAAGCGTTCGGCCGCCGCGTCGTCGAGGCCGGCCGGGATCGCGCGTCCGCCCGCGTAGCCGGCGGCAGCCACCGTGAGCGCCGCGCCGTCGTCGACGAGCAGGTTCAGGGCGCGAAACGCGAGCACGCCGCCTGCATGTCCGTCGAACGGCGTCGTCGTGAGGACACTGCCGAATTCGATGCGGACGTCGCGGTATTCGGGCACGCGTTGGAGCACGAGCCGCTGTCCGTCTGCGGGGCTGCCGAGGTTGCGCCGCACGGCGCTGCGCAGCGTGACCGTGTCGCCGTCGACCGCGCGGACGCGGGCCACCATGTAGGCCCCGACCTCCTCCACGGCGGCGGCGGTGCCCTGTAAGTTGACGAGCAGCACGAGGTCGTCGGCGGCGAGCGCGTCGGCCGGCGGCCGGGCCTCGGGCAGCAGCGTGACCCGGTTGCCGTCGATGCCGGAGATGCGAAAACGTGCGGCGTCGGGAGCCGTGCGTTCGGGGCCGACGTAGGTCGCGTGGTCGACGAAGCCGGCGACGACCAGGTCGCCATCGCGCGCCGTGCCCGGCAGGTACTCGAGGCGCACCGAACCGAGCGCGTTGAAGCCGATGACCTCGGAATCGTAGATGAAGTTTTCTTCGGCGATGAAGCGCACGGCCAGGCTGTCGTCGGCCGCGGCGGGCCCCGCGGAGCCGAGCAGCACGAGGCCGAGCAGCACCCCGCGGGCGGCGCGGCGAACGGGCGCGGGTTCGCGGGACATCAGCGTTGCCTCCGGTCGGCGGCGGCCGCCGGGCAATGGCCGAGACACGCCTGCGGGTCGCCGGGCACGTTGTCGTTGCGCCCGCCACCGTCGAGCCCGGCCCGGACGTAGCCGTAGGACTCGTCCTCGACGAAGATGCCGGCGTGGTCGACGCCGGGGGTCTGCACCTGGATGTTCAGCGCGCCGTCGAGGATGGAGCTCTCGGGCGGCACGATGACGCCGTCGTGGTCGCTCCAGATGCTCGTGTAGCGCAGGGCCGGGCCCGGCGTCTCGTCACAGTCGTTCAGGTCCCAGAGAAAATCGTTGCTCTCCCAGGCGTTGGGCTCGCTGCCGATGACGCACATGTCGGCGGTGCCGCAGGTACCGCGCGGTTCGAAACAGGCCATGCGCGTGCCGTGGTTCGCGCCGGCGAGCATGACGACGTCGCGCACGTTGGGGTGGCCGCACAACACCTTGAGGTAGTAGCGCACGTCGATGGCGCCCATGGAGTGCGCCAGGAGATCGACCTGCGTGCGGCCCGTTTCGGCCTGCAACTGTGCGACCCAGGCGGCGATTTGCTCGCCGTGTTCGGGGTTGCAGCCGAACACGTCGTCGAAGGACGGCGCCAGCAGGTATTCGGCGGGCCAACCGTCGGCGATGAGGCGCGTGCGGAATGCCGTCCACGTCGCCTCGGCGTTGACCCAATAGCCGTGCACGAACAGCACGGGGTCCTTCGTGTAGTCGGGGCAGTCGACGAGGTCCTCGTCGGTGAGGCCGTCGCAGTCGTCGTCGTCGCCGTTGCAGCGCTCGGGCCAGGGCGCATCGCCGCGGCATGCGAGGTCCGTGCCGAGCTCGTCGCAGAACCAGGTGCCCCGCGCACACAGGTCGTCGTCGTCGCCGTCGCAGGGATGGCCGAGCTCGGGCCAGTCTTCGTCGACGGTGCCGTCGCCGTCGTCGTCGAGGCTGTTGCAGCGTTCGGCGGGCGGCGCGGTGGCGTCGGGTGCGCCGGCGTCGCCGCCGGAGGGCGCGTCGGGCGCGGCAGAGCCGTCAGCGGGCGGCGGCGGGACGTCGCCGAGGCCGTCGTCGGCCGGCCCGAGGTCGGACGACCGCAGTCCTGCGCCGTCGTGGGTCGCGGCCGCGTCGGTGCCGGAACCGCCCGGCGCGGCGCAGCGAAACGTGGTGAGCAGCACGCCCAGAACGGCAAACCGACGCATGAACACCGCCTTGCTCCTTTTTGTGGGCCCAGCGGGGGCGGTTCCGAGCGCACAGCATACCAAAGGACGCCCGGCCGACGCCACGCGCGGCCGGCGGCATGTCCGCGTCGGCTACTGGAAGTATTCGATGATGAGGTAGGCGAGCACTGCGAGCGAGCCGATGAGCAGGGGGAGCAACACGTAGAACGCGATGCGCTGCGGCGAGCGCTGTTCCATTTGCTGCAGCATTTCGAGCGTGCCGTAGACCTGACCCGTGCCGCGCGGGGCGCCGGGCGGCTGCGTCGGCATGCGCGGGGCGGGGCGCGGCTGCGGGGGGGCCAGGTTGTCGCCGAGCAGCACCGGGGGGGCGACCGGCGCCTGGGGGGCCGGTCGCGGCACCGGGCCGCCCGGCTGCGGCCAGGGGGCGGGCGTGGGGGCCGGCGCGGCTACGGG
>CAYRCM010000371.1:0-2758 GCA_964422715.1 uncultured Myxococcales bacterium
TGCCCCGTTGCGGTCCAAGGATTGCGGACGCGCCAACGAACGGCTTCCCCGAGGCGTACTGCGCGAACGCGGTCCGGTGGCACGACGCCGGCAACAAAGGTATCCGAAGGAGGGCGACCGGGAATCAGGCCCCGTAGTTGAGCTGGTAGTAGGTGCAGGATCCGGAGGTGATGGGGCGCACCTGGATGAGCATGGTGCCCGAATTGTCCCACATGCTGCAGTCGCCGACGTCGAGATCGACGGTGACCGCCGCGCCGCCGCCCACCCCGGTGACGCAGCCCGACATGGTGTCGGTGGAGGCGTCGCAGTCGAAGGTGGCGCAGAGTTCGTAGCGCTGGCCGGCCGGCACGTTGGACAGGCGCACCCAGGGTTGGATGACGTAGCCCACCGTGTCGGCGACGTGCACGCGATACCAGTCGGCGTCGCTCGTGGGATTGATGTTGGCCTGGAGCGAGGCGGCGCTCGAATCGTTGTCGTTGATGCCGGTCAACACGTAGGGGTTCGAAGACGCGTCGTTTTCTTCGTACGTGTCGACCGGGCCGATGGCGCAAGCACCCCAGGCACAGGACGACGTGCAGGTGCGCGTGCCGCAGAGTTCGCAGCTGCTCGTGTCGCCGGGGCCGCAGACCCCCTGGCCCTGGCACGTGCCGGGGGCGCCCCAACTGCAGCTGCCGGTGCAGGTCTCGATGGCCGTGCCGCAGTTGCCGCAGGCGACCGTGCGCGTGGTTCCCGGGCTGCATACCCCCTGGCTGCCGCAGGACGTCCAGTCGGTCCAGCTGCACTGCGCCGTGCACTGTTTCGTGCGGGTGCCGCAGTTGCCGCAGGCCTCTTCCTGCAGCGCCCCGGGCGTGCAACTGCCCTCGCCCGTGCAGGCGCCGGGGGCGCCCCACGTGCACTCGCCCGTGCAGACACTGACCGCGATGCCGCAGTTGCCGCACGGCGTGGTCAGCACGCTGCCCGGGGTGCAGGCGCCCTGTGACCCGCAGGTGCCCCAATCGGACCACGCGCATTGCGAGGTGCACGTGCGCTGGCGTTCGCCGCAGGCGCCGCAGGCCTCGGTCTGCACGGCACCCGTGGCACAGACGCCTTCGCCCGTGCAGGTACCCGGTGCGCCCCAGTTGCAGTCGGCGCCGCACACGCTGACGGCCGTGCCGCAGTTGCCGCAGGGCACGGCCTGCGTCGTGCCGGGCGTGCATACCCCCTGCGTCGTGCAGGTGCCCCACTCGGACCAGCCGCATTGCGCGGTGCACGTGCGCTGACGTTCGCCGCAGGCACTGCAGTCCTCGGTCTGGATCTCGCCCGAGGCGCAGTCGCCTTCGCCGAGGCAGGGCCCGGCGTCGCCGAACACGCAGTCGACGCCGCAGACCGCCGTGCGCGTGCCGCAGTTGCCGCAGGGCTCGACCGTGACGTCGCCGGGCGCGCAGCCTTCGCCGGCGCAGGGCGCCCAGTCGCTCCAGAGACACGCCGCCGTGCACGTGCGCGTGCGCGTCCCGCAGTTGCCGCAGGGCTCGTTTTGCAGGCTGCCCGGCGAGCACATACCCTCGCCGTTGCACACCTCGGCCGGGCCCCAGATGCAGGCCGCGGTGCACGTCTGCAGCGCCGTGCCGCAGTTGCCGCAGGGCACGTCGCGCGTGGCGCCGGGCTCGCATTCGGCCTGGTCCTGGCAGGCGCCCCAGGTGCCCCAGGTGCAGTCCTCGATGCAGCTGCGACTGCGTTGGCCGCAGAGCCCGCAGTCTTCGGTCTGCTGGTCGCCCGGGGCACACACCCCGCCCGGCGTGCACTCGGACCAGACCCCCCAGTCGCAGGCCGCGGTGCAAACCCGCGAGCGCGAGGCGCAGAACCCGCACGACTGCACGTCTTCGGCCCCCGGCGCGCAGACCCCTTCGCCCGAACAGGCCGACCAGACCGACCAACGACAGAGTTCGCTGCAACTGCGCGTGCGCGTGCCGCAGTGCCCGCAGGGCTCGCTCTGTTCGGCCCCGGCTTCGCATTCGCCGGCCGTCTCGCAGACGTTTTCGCGGTCGGGCAGGCAGACGAAGGCCGGGTCGGGGCCCGAAAACACGATGGCCCGACAATCCCAGCTGTCCGGGCAGTCGTCGACGCAGATGCGCGTGCAGATGTAGCCGATGTCGCTCGGCACACAAAGGCCGCTCGTGCAGTCGCCGTTCGTTTCGCACGGCGCGCCGAACCCGCCGGGCAGCGGGCCGCCATCGGGCGGGCCCGCAACGTCGACCCCGTCGGCGGCGGCGTCGCGGACCTCGGGAAACGGCGGGATCTTGAGGTCGTCGTCGCGCGTTTCGCCGGGCGGGCTCAGGGCCTCGTCCGCGGCGGCGTCGCCGAGGCCCGCCACCTCGCCCGGCCGGCCGGCATCGAGGTCGGCGCCGGCGTCGACCTGCGGCCCGGGTCCGAGCGGGTCGGCCCCGCAGCCGCCGAGAGACCAAACGACGAAGAGAGAGACGGTGAGCGGAACGAAGGCGTGACGGCGGGCCATGGCGCGCTCCTCCGGTCGGGGCGTGGCCGGTCGGCGCACCCGGCGCCGCGGGCGCCCCATGGCACATATCCTAGAACGCGCGGAAGTTCTGCGAAAGACCGGCGACACCGGACAAGCCCACGGCGCCGGGATCGTTGCTCCCGCCGCCCGGGCCGCCCGCGCCGCCGCTCGCGCCCGCGCTCGCGAACGCGTTCTGGCCCTCGTAGGGGGCGCCCGTGTGGCCGGCCGTGGCCACCCCGACGGCCACGCCGCCGCAGCCGCCGCCGC
>CAYRCM010000372.1:0-2752 GCA_964422715.1 uncultured Myxococcales bacterium
CGTAGTGGGCCTCGGTGCCGGTCACGTACGCCCTCCGCTGCGCCGCCAACCGGACCGTCCGCAGCGCCCCGGTCGGCCGAGGCGGCCGCGGAGCCTCCGCTCGCGCCCACCGCCCGCTTCGTCCCGTTCGCGCCCATGGGCGCGTCCGGTGCGGCGGGCGTTGCGGCCGAGCCGGCCGAGGTGGCCCCCGAAGAGGAACCCGACCCCGAACTCGAAGCCGACGAGCCGCCGCTGGCGACGCGGCTCGGCCCGCCCGACCCGGCCATCGGCGTGCCCGTGCTCTGCCCCGCCGCCGAGTCCGGCAGCGGCCCGCGCATCGTCGAGTCGGAGGCCATGCGCACCCCGGTCGTCATCCCGCAGACGGGCCCGGCCGCCGCCCCCTCGGGCCCGGCCGAGGCCACGCCCGACTGGCAGTTGCCCGACCTGGCGCTCCTGAACTACGAGCCGCCGGCGCGCCGCGACATCGACCGCGACGCGCTGCTCTCGCGGGCGCGCACGCTCGAACAGAAACTCCTCGATTTCAAGGTGAAAGGCGAGGTCGTCGAAATCCAGCCGGGCCCCGTCATCACCATGTACGAGTTCCGCCCGGCGCCCGGCATCAAGATCTCGCGCATCGCGAATCTCGCCGACGACCTGACGATGGCGCTCGCCGCCGAACGCGTGCGCATCGTGGCCCCGCTGCCGAAGAAGAGTGTCGTGGGCATCGAGGTGCCGAACGGCGAGCGCGAGACGGTCTACCTCAAGGAACTGTTCGCCGACGAATCGTTCCGCCGCAGCAAGCACAAGTTGACGCTGGCGCTCGGCAAGGACATCGTCGGCAAACCCGTCGTCGCAAACCTCTCGAAGATGCCGCACCTGCTCGTCGCCGGGGCCACCGGCGCCGGCAAGAGTGTGGCCATCAACGCCTTCATCCTGAGCCTGCTCTACCGCGCGACACCCGAAGAAGTGCGCCTCATCCTCGTCGACCCGAAGATGCTCGAATTCAACATGTACGCGGGCATTCCGCACCTGCTGCTGCCGGTCGTGACCGACCCCAAAGACGCCTCGGTGGCGCTCCAGTGGGCCGTCGGCGAGATGGATCGGCGCTACCGGCTCATGAGCGACTGGCAGGTGCGCAACATCCTCGGCTACAACAACCGCGTGGCGGCGCTGCGCCGCGGGCTCGTGGCGCACCCCGACGAGGCCGAGGGCGACGAGCTGGCCGGCGCGGAACCCGAAGGCTTCGGCGACGACCCGGCGGCGCTCGAACGCGTCTCGCGGCTTCTCGCCGACGGCGAAGTGCCCGCGCCCATGCCGTTTCTCGTCGTCATCATCGACGAACTCGCCGATCTCATGATGGCCGCCTCGAAAGACGTCGAGACGTCCGTGGCGCGGCTCGCGGCCAAGGCGCGCGCGGCCGGCATCCATCTCGTCGTGGCCACGCAGCGGCCTTCGGTCGACGTCGTGACGGGGCTCATCAAGGCCAACTTCCCGACGCGGCTCTCGTTCCAGGTGGCCACCAAGGTCGACTCGCGCACCATTCTCGACCAGCCCGGCGCCGAAAAACTCCTCGGCATGGGCGACATGCTGTACCTGCCGCCCGGCGCCTCGGCCCCCATCCGCCTGCAAGGGGCGTTTGTCAGCGACGAGGAAGTGGCGCGCATCGCCGACCAGTTGCGCTCCCAGGGGCGGCCCGACTACGACATGTCCATCCTCGAAAACGCCGAGCGCGACGACGACGAGGCCGCCCGGGAAGACGAGCCCTACGACGAATTCTGGGACCAGGCCGTGCAGGTCGTCGCCGAGAGCCGCCGCGCCACCGTGAGCTACCTGCAGCGGCGCCTCGGGGTCGGCTACAACCGCGCGGCGCGCATGATCGAGCGCATGGAACGCGAGGGCATCATCGGCCCGGCCGACGGCAACCGGCCGCGCGACGTTTTCGTGCAGCCGCTGTGACGGCTGGCCGCCGTCGCGCCGTCACGCCAGGTATTCGGTGCGAATGTTGTGCATGGCGCGCAGGATGTTCTGGCGCACGGCCGGGCAGGTGACGCCGAGCGTGCGGATGATGGCCTTCATGGCCTTGCGCTGCGAATCGTCACCCTCGGGGCAGCGGCAGGTGTCCGTCACGAAGTGGGCTTCGGACTCGGCAAAGCGGATGATGTCGTCTTCCTGCACGTAGGCGAGCGGCCGAATGAGCGTCACCTCGCCCGCAAAGAGCGGTTGGCAGGGCACCATGGTCGAGAAATTGCCGTGAAAGAAGAGATTCAAGAGCACCGTTTCGGCGATGTCGTCGAGGTGATGGCCGAGCGCCAGCTTGTTGCACCCGAGTTCGCGGGCGAGCTCGAACAGTACCGAACGGCGTACCGTGGCACACCAGAAGCAGTTCACGGGGCCTTCGCTGCGTGCCAGCACGGCCGCCGGACGCACGGCGAGCGGGACGCCCAGCCGCTCGCAGGCCGCGGCGATTTCGCGCGCGACGCCGCCGTCGTCGCTCCGCCGGTCGCTCACGACGTGCGCGGCGTGCAGCGTGTACGCGACGGGGGCGAAACGCTGGCGCCACGCCAGCATGTGCAGCAGCGTCAGGCTGTCCTTGCCGCCCGAGACGGCGATGAGGATGCGGTCGCCCTCGGCGACGAGCCCGTAGTCGCCAATCGCACGCCCCATGTTGCGCGAGATGCGGCGTGCGGCCGGGCCGGGCAAATCGCGTGTTTTGCCGCGCCGTTCGGGCGGGGCGGCACCGTTCGGATGAGCCGGGGGGGAAGACATGCGCTGC
>CAYRCM010000373.1:0-2731 GCA_964422715.1 uncultured Myxococcales bacterium
CCCCGCCCGCCCCCGCCCCGTTTACGCCCGCCCCGCGAGAGGCTACGATGGCCGCCGGTGTCCCGGGAGCCCGGTCCATTTGAAGGAGGAGAAAGACCGTGAAGTTGACGCGCGTGTTCGGGTGCGCCGCCTTGGCCCTCGTCCTGGGGCTTGGCGGCTGCAAGGGGCGGTCCGACGGCGAACTCGCCGACGAAGCGGTTTCCGGCGGCGGGCCGGAACTGAAGGTGAGCCGCGTCGTGCTCTACCAGAACGGGGTGGGCTACATCGAACGGCGCGGCAAGGTCGACGGCGACCGCTTCGAGTTGCGCATCCGTCCCGACCAGATCAACGACATGCTGAAGTCGCTCACGGTCATCGATCTCACCGAGGGGCGGGCCACGAGCGTGTCGCTGCCGGTCGACAAGTCGGCCGAGCGTATGCGTCAGGAACTGCCGAAGGCCATCCACGACGGCGGCGGACTGCTCGCGGTGCTCGACGTGTTCCGCGGCGCCAACGTCGAGGCGCGCGTCAAGGGCAAGAGCCACGACGGCCGCATCGTCGGGCTCGAACCGTTCGACGTCGCCACGGACCGCGGCGGCGCCGTGCAGCAGTGGCGCGTGACGCTGCTGAAGGGAGCGGGCGAACTGTTCGTGTTCGACCTCAGCGAACTCGAATCGGTCACCGTGCGCGACCGCACGCTCCAGGTGGGGCTCAAGAAAAGCCTCGACATCTCGCTCCAGGAAGGGCGCTGGAAGCCCGTCAACCTGACCGTGCGCCTCACGGGGGCGAAGGGCCACGACGTCGTGGCGGCCTACGTCGTCGAGATGCCGCTCTGGAAGCCGGTCTACCGCATCGTCACCGACAAGGCCGGAAAACCCCTCATCCAGGGCTGGGCCATCATCGACAACGTGTCGGGCGAAGACTGGCGCGACGTGCGCCTCTCGCTCGTCGCCGGCACGCCGCTTTCGTACGTCGTCGACCTGCACACGCCGAAGTTCATCGGGCGGCCCCTGCTCCAGCCGCCGACACGGCAGCTGGCGCAGGCGCAGCCGGTCTTCGGCTCCGGCTCGGCCGGGCTCCTGGGAGCCGTGGGCGGCGAGGGAGCGGGGGCCGGCGGCGGCGGGCCCGGTGGCTTCGCGCGCGGCGACGTCGATGATGAGAGCGAGGCGAGCGAGAAAGCCGTCGACCGGCTGAGCCGGCTACGGCCGTCCAGGTCGGCCGCGCCGGCGCCGGCCGCGGCCGCCGACGCGTTCGCCGAACTGAAGGAAGAAGCCAAGAAGGCCGAGGAACAGGACGACCGGGCGCCGGCCGCGCCGCCCCCGCCGCCGGCGCTCACGGTCGCGCAGATGGAAACGAGCGTGCAGGCCCTCGTCGCGGGCTCGCAGGTGGGCACGCTGTTCCGCTACGACATCGACGAGCCAGTGACCGTGCCCGACCGCTCGTCGTCGCTCGTCTCAATCATGAACCGGCGCGTGCCCGGCGCCGACGTGTACCTCTTCCGGCCGTCGAGTCTCGCGAACTACAAGGGGCTGCACCCGTATCGCGCCGTGCGCTTCACGAACGATACGCCGTTCACGCTCGAGGAAGGCCCCATCTCCATCTTCTCGGAAGGTACGTTCGTCGGTGAGGGCTTCCTCGCGCGCACCGACCCGCAGCAGACGTCGTTCGTGACCTACGCCATCGACCCGGCCGTGACGCTCGAAGCGACGCTCGCCTCGAAGGAGAGCGGCATGCGGCTCTTGAAGATCGTCGACGGCATGGTGTGGTCCGAGGTGCTGCAAACCCAGGATCTGACCTACGTGGCCGCCAACGAACGCGACGAAGCGCTGACGGTCTACGTGCGCATCGACCGCACCCCCGGCTGGACGGTGCGCGAGCCGGCGACCGGGGTGGTCGCCACGGCCGACGCCTGGTTTGTGCCGCACGAAATCAAGCCGAAGACGAGCGACACGTGGCACGTGGTGCTCGGCGCCCCACTCGAAAAGTCCGTGGCCGTCACCTCCGATCTGGCGACGACGGTACTGCGCCTCTATCTCGACAGCACGGCCGCCGATCCGGCCATCAAACCGCAGATCGCGCGCATCCTCGAAATCCAGAAGGCGCTCACCGAGATCGGCGCTGAATCGGGCAAGCTGCGCGACCAGCAGGGCGACCTCGAACAGGAACAGAACCGCATCCGCGAAGACCTCTACGTGCTCGTCGAGGCCAAGGGCAGCGCCAAACTGCAAAACGAGTTGAAGCAGAAACTGGCCGATGTGGGCGACCAGCTCAGCAAGGTGACGAGCCGGCTCGTCGAACTGCGCCAGAAAGAGGCCGAGCAGCAGACCGAACTGCGCATGATTCTGCGCAGCCTCACGCTCACCCCGCCGGCCACGTCGCCGGCCCCCGCCACGAAGCCCTGAGGGCGCGCCGGCACCGCGGCGCGCCGCCACCGCCCTCTCAGCGCGGCAAGAGCGGCCCGGTCTCGGGCAGCACCGCCGTGACCCGCGTACCCGCAACCGCCGGCCGCCCGGCAACCGTCGGCCAGAGCGGCGGCAGGGCCGCGAGCAGGCCGGCTTCGATGGCTTCGGCCTCCGCGCTGAGCGGCTGGGCCGCCTCGGGTGTCGCGACCGCGGCGACGAGGCGCAGGGCCTCGGCCAGGTTGCGCCGGTCGCCGGCCTCGCGGAAGCGCGCCGCGGCCTCGTCGGCGAGCACCGCGGGATGTTCGCCGGGTTCGCCGGGGCCACCGGCGATGAGCACGCGCGCGCGGAGC
>CAYRCM010000374.1:0-2710 GCA_964422715.1 uncultured Myxococcales bacterium
AACGTGGGAACGTGGGAAGGTGGGAACAAAGCCCCCGACGGTTCGGCGGCCGAGAACACGCTCTGGCTGCAGCCCGGCCGGGCGCCGCGCGAACTCCGCGGCACGGTGCGGACGGCCGCCGGCCTGCTCACCTGTTGCCACGCGACGGGCCGGGCCCGCTGCACGAACCGCGGCCCGGCGGCGATCGAGGTCGAACTCGTGGCCGGCGAGCGCGCGGCGAGCGTGGCCTTCCACAGCCTGCCGTGGGGCGCCCCGCTCGTCCTCGATCTGCGCCTCGACGGTCAGCCGTTCGACCCGGCCGGCCTGCGCCTCGGGCCGTATGGCCTCGCGCTGCTCGGCGCGGGCCAGGGTCTGGACGACCCGGCCCGGCTCGGGCTCGCGGCCGGGCGTCACGGCCCGCTGCTGCCGCCACGCGGCGAGTCGGGGGTCTATCTCTGGCGCGACCTCGAGGCCGCACCGGCCGCCACCCCCGCTCACGGCGCTCTGCCGGCGGGCCCCGAGGCGGGCAGCGTGCCGTCCGGTGACGCGGCCATGGACGAAGAAATGCACAAGGTTCTCAAAGAATTGGGGTATACCAAGTAAGGCCGTCGATGGCGGCGGGGGCAAGCGGCCAGGCGTTCTGGCGGGGAGGAACACCATGCAGGCAAGACACCCACGGAGCGGGCAGGCGGCGCGTGCCGCCGCATTCGTGCTCCTCATGGCCGTGTGCTGCGGGGGCTGCGGCTCGAAGGCCGACCCCGTGCAGGTCGGAGGCGGCGCAGACGTGGCGCAGGCCGCGTGCGTCGACTACGCCCGCGTGCAACCGATTCTGGCCGCGCACTGCACGGGCTGCCACGCCGCGAGCCGTCAAGGTGCGGCGCGGGCCGGCGCACCGGTGGGCGTCGATCTCGACGACTACGCAGGGGCTCGCGCGCACGCCGAGCGCTCGAATCTGCGCATGCAGGCCGGAACCATGCCGCCGGGCGGGGGGCCGTCGTCCGGCGAGCGCGCCACGTTCCAGGCCTGGCTCGACGCCGGCAGCCCCGAGGCCGCCGATCCCGACCAGTGCGCCGCCGTGCCCCCCGACGCCGGGGCCCTGCCCGACGCCGGCGCCGACACGGCGGGTCCGGGTGGCGATGCCGCCGCTCCCGGCGACGTGGCCGCCCTCGACGCGCCCTGCGGCCCGGCCGTCCCGGCCTACCGCGATGAGATCGCGACGCTCCTCGGGGCCTGCACGGGCTGCCATGCCACGACGCGCAGCGGTGCGGCTCGCGGTGGGGCGCCCGCCGGCGTCGACTACGACAACTACACTGTCGCCGTGGCCAACGCCGCCCGCGCCGACGCCCGCATCCAGGCGGGCACGATGCCGCCGGGCGCCGGGCTGGGCGCCGCCGAGCGCACGGCGTTCTCGGCTTGGGTCGCGGCCGGCACGCCGCAAGAGCCGCCCGCCTGCCCGACCGTCGGCGACGCGGCGGGCGACGGCGCTGCCACCGAACTGCCGGCTCCGCCGCGCGAAGACCTCTGTGCGTCCGGGACGTTCTGGACCGCCGGCGACGCCGAGTCGCCCCGCATGAACCCTGGCCGCGACTGCATCGGCTGCCACACGGCGTACGGCGAAGGCCCGCGTCTCGCCATCGCCGGCACCGTGTTCGAGCACTTCCAGGCGCCCGACCTGTGCCTCGGGCCGCAGGGGGTCGTGGTCGAAGTCACCGACGCGACCGACAAGGTGTACCGGCTGACGACCAACGCTTCCGGCAATTTCCTGATGGAGATCGAGGACGAGACCCCCATCTCGGCATTCCCGCAAACCCCGTACCGCGTGCGCGTGCTCGTCGGTGATGCCGTCCGGGCCATGGGGTCCGCCCAGACCCAGCGCAGCTGCAACGCCTGCCACACCGAAAGTGGCGCCCAGGGTGCGCCCGGCCGCATCGTCGTTCCGCGCTAACCGTCTGTTTTCAAAAACTTCCGCACGGACGCCGGCCCTGGAGCCAGGCACGAAGGCGTGTCTCGCGCAGGGGCTTGCCCACCCGCGCCGGGCGGCGCGGGGGATTGATTGTTGGAAAGTTGCCGGGGGAGAGCCTCGCCGGCGCGCGCCGGCGAGCGGAGGGCGTTGCACCGGCCTCTGCGGCGCCTCAGAACGGCAGCGACAGGCACTGCTGCATGCAGGTCTGGGCCTCGACGAGCGGCACCGTGCAGCACGTGAGCCCGCCGCAGTCGGCATCGCCGCTGCACGCGCAGACCTGCGCGAGCGCCATGCCCATGGCTTCGAGCGGCGTGCAGCTGCGGCCGGCGCAGTCGGCATCGGATTCGCAGGTTTCGAGGCAAAGCGACATGAAGCCCATGACGTCGACGCAGCTGAAGCCCGTCGGGCAGTCGGTGTCGGACGCGCAACTCGTGCCGCCGCCCTCGCAGGTGGCGGCGCAGGTACCGCCCATGCCGGGGATCATGCCGGGGCAGCATTGCTCGCCGGCGGCGCAGTCGGCAGCGGTCTGGCAGCTGCCGCCGCCCTCGCAGGTGGCGGCGCAGGTACCGCCCATGCCGGGGATCATGCCGGGGCAGCATTGCTCGCCGGCGGCGCAGTCGGCAGCGGTCTGGCAACTGCCGCCGCCTTCGCAGGTGGCGGCGCAACTGCCGGGCATGCCGGGGATCATGCCGGGGCAGCACTGCTGGCCGGCGGGGCAGTCGGCGGCCGACTGGCAGCCTTCGCTGCCGCCGCAGGACGCGGCGCAGC
>CAYRCM010000375.1:0-2650 GCA_964422715.1 uncultured Myxococcales bacterium
TGCCGCGGCCGGCGGCCCGCCCCGCGCCGGGGCGCGGTGGGCGCGGCGACCGCGCAGACCGACGTCAGTCATCCTACGCCGGCGGCGCGCGTTCGGGTAGTCCGGCGGCTCCCGGTGCCGCACCCGGGCCCACGGCGGGGTTCCCGGCGCGGCTCTGCGCAGCCGCATCGTCCGGTGGCGGATTGTGCTACCCTGGCAGCGCTCGGACGCGCCGCCGGCGGCCCCCGGGGCCGGAGCGCGCGGCAGAGGAGGACATCGCCCATGACGTCGTTCGACCCGATGCGGCCCCGCCCGGCATGGCGACAGGCCCCGATGGGCCGGCCAAGCCGCTGGGGTCTCTACGCCGCTTTGCGCATCCTGTGCGCCACCGGGCTCGGCTGCGCCGTGGCGCTGCCGGCCCGAACGGCGGCGGCGCAGGGGGGGGCGCTCCCCGCCGAGGCCGAGGCGGCGGCGGCGCCGGCCCTGCAAGACCTCATCGACGCGGGCACCGCGCATTTCCAGAACAAGCGCTACGGCGAGGCGTTGGCCGCCTACGAGCAGGCCCTGCAACGGCCCGGGGCGCCGCTGCCGCGGCTGCGCTACGCCATTGCCCGCTGCTACCAGCAGCTCGGGCGCTACTCCGAAGCGCTGCGGGCCTTCGAGGCGTTTCTGGCGCTGCCCGAGGCCCCGAGCGACGTGCGTCGCAAAGCCACGAATTCGGTCGAACAGCTTCGCCAGCGGCTCTCGCGTGGCCGGCTGCTGCTGCGCGTCACCCCTGATGACGCCGAGGTGCACGTCGACGGCAACTGGGCCGGACGCACGCCGCTCGCCCCCGTCGAACTGTCGGTGGGGCCCCACATGGTGCGCGTGCGGGCTCCGGGCTACGCCGAGGTCACCGAAGCCGTCGACGTTCCGCCCGCCGGCGACATCACGCTCGTCGTGCCGCTGGCCCGGCTGGGCGGCGCGAACGTCGGGCTGCAGGGAGGGGCTGGCCGTGGCGGCCAGCTCATGCCCTGGGCCTGGGCCACGTTCGCGCTCGGGCTCGCCGCGGTGGCCGGCGGTTCGGCAGCCTATGCCCTCGGCGAGCAAGATCACCGCGACATCGTCGAGAGCCCCGGCTACGGCACGCCAGCGGTGCAACTCACGCACAGCCGCGCGCTCGACCTCGAAGCGCAGGGCGACCTGAAGAAGACCGTCGGCTACGCGCTCTGGGGCGTGGGCGGTGCCTCGCTCATCACGGCCACGACGCTCTTCATCGTCGCGACCACGCGTCCGGCAGCCCCGCGCGCCGCACAGAAGGCCTTGCCGCTCCTCCGCGTGGGCGAGCAGGGTGCCGTGGTCGGCCTGGCAACGACCTTCTAGCCCGCCGGCGAGTGCTCGCCATGCCCGGGCTCGGTCGCGTCGGCCGCGGCCTCGACGCCCGCGCACAGCGCCGCGGGTTCCACGTCTCCGGCCCGGTGCACCTGGATGGTCGACTCGCCGACCGCGAACCGGGCTTCCAGAAAGCGGTTGATGGCCCTGCCGAGCGTCGCCGGCTCGGCGGTGGCGGCAACGATGTGGGCACTGAATTGGCGCCGTTCCGGGGTCAGCGCCCAGAACCGCGCCTGGGCGACATCGCGGATCTCGCCGAATTCGGCCTTGAGCGCGGCGTTGACGGCCTCGACCGTCAGGCCCGCGGGAGCCGTTTCGAGCAGAATGCGGCCCGCATCGCGCAGCACCCCCCAGGCCCAGGTCACGATCAGCGCCGAGATGCCCAGGCTGACGAGCGGGTCGAGCCAGGTCCAGCCCGTCTGGTCGATGGCGATGGCCGCGCCGACGACCCCCACCGACGAGGCGGCATCGGCCAGCAGGTGGAAGAACACGCCGCGCACGTTCATGTCGTGTTGGTGGCTCTTGCCGATGAGGGCCATGCTGGCGACGTTGGTCACGAGCCCCACGATGGCGATCCACAGCATCTCGCGGCCCAGCACCGGCGCGGGCTGCACGAAGCGTTCGACCGCCTCGACGACGAGCAGTACGGTCACGAACAGCAGGAACAGCCCATTCGCAAACGCCGCGACGACCTCGGCCCGGTGCAGTCCGAACGTGCGGTGGTGGCACGGCGGTGTCCGCGCCATGCGAATGGCCACGAGCCCGATGGCGATGGCCACCGCGTGCGTGAGCATGTGCCCGGCGTCGCTCACGAGCGCCACGCTGCCCGTCAGCAGACCGCCGATGAATTCGAGCAGCAGCACCGCAACGGTCAACACGAGCGAGGCAACGAGCCGGCGCGCCGCGACCCGGTGGAAGTCGTGGAGTTGCTCCATGCGGGAGTGGGCATGCGCGTGGGCGTGCTGCGGTGGATTCATGATTCCCCTCGGCGGCACAACGGGGCCGCACGGTGCGGCGGCTTCGTGGACGGGGCGGCCGGAGCCGGCTATGCTCGCCCGGTTTGCGGGGCGCATACGCCGAGCCGCGACCCTCGCGACTTGCGGGTGCGCCGCACCCGATGCAGAGAGAATAGCCCGTGGCTGCCGTCGTGCCATTCGCGCGTTGCCTCCCGTGGCTGCGCATCCTTCTGCTGTGGGCCGCGTTGGCGCCCATTGCAGCCTGCGCCGAGCCCGCGCCACGCGCCGCCGCCGAGCCGTCCGCAGTCGCCGCGCCGTCCCGGCCGAGCGCCGCCGAGCCGTCC
>CAYRCM010000376.1:0-2617 GCA_964422715.1 uncultured Myxococcales bacterium
GAGGGACGCCGTGGCCGCGGCGGCGAGCCCGGCGGCGTCGAAGCGCACGTCGAGCCGCCGCACGCGCAGCGCGGGCTCGGCGCGGCGCGCGCCCGGCTGGCTCAAAGCCAGGCCGTCGATGCGCAGCAGGCCGTCGCTGCGCAGCCGCCAACCGGCCACCTGCACGTCGCGGTCGGCGAGCGTGAACGCGAGCGGGTCGCGGCTCGCAACGAGCGCTTCGAAGCGCCGGTCGGCAAGCCCGAAGGAGGCTTCGAGCAGCACGCGCGCGTCGAGGTCGGCGATCTGCGCCTCGCCGCTGATGGCGATCGCCCGCTCCGGGTCGTCGGCCGCCGGGGGGACGAGTTTGAGCGCGCCCTCGGAGAGGCGCATGAGCGTGAGCCCCGAGAGCCGCTCGGCCAGTTCGGCCGGCAACGCCGCGAGCCAGGGCGCCTCGCGCGGCAGGTGCAGCTCGGCCTGCACGTCGTGGAGCGCGACGGTGGGCAGCCGTTTGAGACGCGGCGCCCCGCCCTCGGCGCCGGTCGCGGCGGGCCCGCCGAAAAGCGCCTTCGCGCGTTCGGCGAGGGCCAGGAGCGCCTCGGTTTCGGCCTCGGAGGCGTTGATGTCGACGCGCACGCCGCGCAGCGTCAGTTCGGGGACGTCGAGCGGCCCGGACAGCGCCGACCAGGGGTCGAAGGAGACGTCGAGCTCGGCCACGCGCACGAGCGGCCGCGTGGCCCCGGGCAGGGGCCCGACGGCCACATCGAGGAGCTGCACCCGCGAGAAGAACTCGTACGAGACGTCGGCCGCTGCGATGGGGATGCCGAGCCGTTCGGAGACGCGTTCGAGGACGCCGTGGGCCTTCGCGTGGACGAGCCAGGGCAGGCCCACGAAGAGGAGCAGGGCCCCGAGCGCCGGGATGGCCAGCGCGAGCCATAGGAGCGTCTTGCGCAAGGAGACCGCCAAGCCGCGGGCAGCCCCGGATGGCTAGAACTGCTTGGAGCCGCCGGTGACCACGAGCGCCGTGATGAGCCCGCCGACCGCTGCAACCCCGGCGGAGATGACGAGGACCGTCTTCCACGTGCTCAGGTGCTCGACCTCGGCCTGTTCTTTGATGCCGTCGAGGGCGAGCAGCGTGTCGCGGTCGCTGGCCACGAGCTGCGAGCTGGTCAGCGTGAAGTTGTAGGGCGAGATGGGGTACTTGCGACCGCCCGTGGAGCGGACGAAGAGCCCCGTGCTGCGGTCGACGACGACCGCCTTGCCGTCGACGGTCTTGACCGTCTTCTTCTGGCCGGAGTCGCCGCCTTCAGCGGACTGGAGCGAGGCCAGTTGCTCGCGCGAGATGTAGTAGGTGTTGTAGCAGCCCGCGACGAAGAACCCCAGCAAGACGATGCCGGCGATAAGGCGTTTGCCCATTGCGCTCCCTCCAAACCCGGACGCATCGCGCCGCCTGGCCATGGCCGGGCGCGACGCGCAAGGCCGGATTCTAACGGACACCACGAGACCGATCAACGGAATTATCGTCCCCGCCGGGGGGCGGAGCCATTCGGCCCACGCTCGGGCCCGGCGACGGGCGACGCCGCAAGGCGCGACCGCGACCGCGAGGCCGCCGCGAAGAGCGGCAATTCCTCGGTCTGCGGCCCATCGGCCGTGATGTCGGAGGGCTGGTCGGCGCACACGAAACGGCCGCGCAGCCCGGGGGTGGAGCCGAGATCGCGGTTGTTGCAGCCGCAGATGGCCACCCGCAGGCCGAAGCCGGCCGCGAGTTGCGCGATGCGCGTGTAGTGACGCGCGCGCCAGCCGACGGGGAGCCGCCGCCCCTGGTTCGGGTCGCCGCCGGGGCCGTGCGGCGGCGCCCCGTAGAGGTGGAGCACGAACCGCGCCTGGCCCGGCGGCAGCCGCTGCAACAAGGTGCGCTGCTGGCCCGGCCTGAGCCGCAGGTAGAGCGCCGTCACGCGCCGCAAGCCCTGAAACGAGAGAGCCGCAAACAGGGCGCGCAGATCGCCGTCGGCGTCGTTGTGCAGCGGGACCAGCGGGTCGAGTCGGATGGACACGTCGAGGCCCGCGTGCGCGAGCCGCACGGCGCCATCGAGGCGCGCCCGCGGGGCCGGCAGTTCGGGCTCCCAGAGCGCCGCGAAGCGCTCGTCGAGACTCGGCAACGAGATGCCGACCGTGACGCGCTCGCGGTGGGCGGCGAGCAGCGTGACGATGTTCTGCGGGATGACCGCGCGGGTGACGAGCCGCACCCGCAGGCCGTTGCCGAGCAGCACGTCGAGCAGGCGCTCACTCGTGCGCAGGATGTCGGGGTGGTCGGCAAACGGTTCGCCGGACGTGCCGAACAGCACGAGCCGCGGTCGCGCCGCGTGGCGCCGGCCGCCGGCGAGCAGGTCGGCGATCTGCTCGGGCAGATGCGGGTAGAGCGCCACGCGCCGGGGATGGCCCTCGCCAGCGAGCCGCGCCTGGTCCTTGTGGCACGCGGCGCAGGCGTAGACGCAGCCGCGCGTGGGGTTGACCGTGACGACGTCGCCGGCGCACGCGAGCCGTGCCCTGCCGAAGGGCTCGGTCTTGCGCTCGCGGCGTTCGAGGTCGACGATCACGCTTCGGCCTCCTCGGCGACGCGCCCGGGGCGCGCGGCGCCCGC
>CAYRCM010000377.1:0-2502 GCA_964422715.1 uncultured Myxococcales bacterium
GCCCCCTCGACCCGCCGTGGCCGGCCGGCGCGGTGCCGCGGCGCCCCCTTCGGGGCTTCGCGGCGCCTCGGGAGGGACAGCCGGTGGCGGGGTGACGCGTCACGGCCCGCTCAGCACCGCGCTGCGACGTTGCGCCCGGCGCCTCGAACGCCACCGAGTCGGCAGCGCGCCACGCCCCTGTGGCCCGCCGAGCTGCTCGACAGGCGGCGCCGACTGCCGCACAATCGGAACGTTCGCTCCGCGTGTAATGAGCGTGCTGGCTGCTGGAGGCTTCCAGGCGAAGGGAGGACGGTATGCGCCAATATCCTTTGTGGATCGGGGGTTGGGCGGCGATCGCCGCACTGGGGCTTTGGCCGGCGGGGGCGCTGGCCGTGCCCGCGCAATTGAACGTGCAGGGCGTGCTGTTCGACGAGACGGGGGAGCCGCTCGAAGGGGCGACGACGGCGACGTTCCGGCTCTACGATGCCGCGGGGGCCGGGGCCCCCGTCTGGGAGCCGGCCGCCCCGCTCGACGTGCTCTGCGAGGCCGGGGTGTTCAACGCGCTCGTGCCGGCGGCAACAGAGGGGGCCGAGGTCGACGCCCTTGCCGCGGCCTTCACCGCGGGGGAGCCGCGCTGGCTCGGCATCGCGCCGGCGGGCGGGGCCGAACTCAGCCCGCGCATCCCGGTCGTGTCGGTGGCCTACGCGCTCGTGGCGGGCAAGGCGGCCGTGGCGGAGGTGGCCGAACTGGCGCGCGGCCTCGACTGCGCAGGCTGTGTGCCGGCCACGGCCCTCGATCCGGCGGTGCAGGCCGCGTTCCTGGCCTATGACGGCAGCGCGTCCGGGCTCGCAGCCGCCACCTACCAGGCGGCCATCGACGAGCTGGCGGCGCTTGTCCGCGTCCTGAGAACCGACCTGACGATTGTGCAGACCCGGGTCGACGGGCTGGCGGCCGTCGCCACGAGCGGGGCTTACGGGGACCTGACAGGCGCGCCCGATCTGTCGGGATTCGCGGAGACGGCCGACTTGGCCCTGGTGGCGACGAGCGGGGCGTATGGCGACCTGACGGGTGCGCCGGACTTGTCGGGGTTTGCCGAGACCGCCGACCTGGCGCCGGTGGCCTTCAGCAACTCGTATGCCGATCTCCACGACACCCCGGACGTCTGCGCGGCGGCACTCGCGTGTCCCGCCGTGCTCGACCTCCAAGCGCGGCTCTGGTGCCTCGAAAACTGCGATCCGCAGCGGCTCGGCGATTGCCGCGCGCGTACCTGCGACGGAGCGACCGAGACGTGCACGGACACGGGGGCCCTGCCCGATGGCACGGCCTGCGGCGGGGGCAACGGGCGCTGTGTGGGGGGCGAGTGCTTCGGGGCGTTCTGCGGCGGCGTGAGCTGCCCCTATCTCGCGGGCTACCGCGTGGCGTGCAACGCGCAGGCCCACTGTGAGTACGCGCCGGTCGACGCGGCGGGCTGGCGCGAGTGGGACGTGTGGATTTGGGTGCCGGCGGGCTCCTTCTTGATGGGCTCGCCTGACGGCGAAGTCGGGGGGCGGGACGAGGACCGCCCGGTGCACCGCGTCACCCTCGCCTACGGCTTCTTCATCATGAAGTACGAGATTGTCGTGGCGCACCACATGGAATGCGAACGCGACGGGTCCTGCACCAGGCCGCAGATTCGGAGCGGCTGGGATGGGGATGGCTGGAACGTCAACGGTGGCGGACGAGATAGCCACCCCCAGAATGCGCTGACCCCCCAGGATGCGCGGCGTTTCTGCGCCTGGGCTGCGCCCGGCGGGCGTCTGCCGTCGGAGGCCGAGTGGGAGTATGCCGCGACGGGGCCGGTGCATCGCAAGTACCCCTGGGGCGACACTCCCGAGCCGGACTGTGACCATGCGGTGTTCGACCCGGACGGGAGCGGGACGCGGCCCTTTGGGTGCAATTCGTGCACAACAGACGGCTGCAGCGGCACCCAGCCCGTCGGTTCGAAGCCGGCCGGCGCTTCCTACGTTGGCGCGCTGGACATGGCGGGCAACGTGGTCGAATGGTGCGAGGACTGCTCGACCGCAGACTACGACCTGAACGACGACGGCGACGTGCTCGACGGGCCGCCATACGACGCACCGCTCGACGGCAGTGCCTGGCGAGACCTGCCGGCCGGGGTGGCCTGCAGCCATATCGAGGTCCGCGGTGGCGTGTTCAGCATGAACGCGCAGCATCTCATGTCCGCCCTACGCAACGGCGCCACCGACACGCACAGCGCAGCCAGTATTGGCGCCCGCTGCGTGCGCCCCCTGCCGCAGTAGGCCCACGCTCCGCCCTCGGCCAAACCCTCGCCGGCAGGTCGGCCCCATCGGCGCCCGGCGCGGCCGCCCCGCCCCCGCCGGCCGTTCCTGGGCCCCACCCCCCGGCGACCAGCTCTCGAACGACGAACGGTGGCCGAGGCCGCGCCCCGTGCGGGAAGTCGACAGGGCGCCGCGTTGGCCCTATAGAGGAAGGGCGCGGTCGCCACTCGGACCGCCCGGCCCG
>CAYRCM010000378.1:0-2500 GCA_964422715.1 uncultured Myxococcales bacterium
GCGCGGGCGACGACGCCGGCACCGCCCTCGGCGCCGGGACGGGCGTCGCCCGCGGCGGGCAGGTCGCCCCGGGGCCCGGCCACGCGGGCGACGGCGCGCGGCGCCGCGTCGCTGCCGCCGTCCTGGGGCCGGGGCGCGTCGCCGCGCCGCCCGGCCGCGTCGCCTGCGCGGCAGCCGCAGTCGGCCGCCGGGCCGGTGCCGTCGGTGCTGGCGTCGCCCCCCGCCGGGGCCGCGGGGCAGGCGGGGTCGGTGCCATCGCAGGCCGCGGCGGCGAGCGCCAGCGCAACGAGGAACGTGATTCGCAACGGCATGGGGCATTCTCCGCACGCGGCAACGCGGCCGCGGGGGCCTTGTAGCGCGAAGCCTCTTGCCCGCCAAGCTCGACGCTGCGGCGGGCGGCGCGTTGTGGTAGGGTCGCGCCATGAAGATTGTACGACTCGACGACAGCGTGGCATTCGAACGACCCGGGGCGGCGCCGCTCCCCGTGCGTCACATCATCGGCATCGGCCGCAACTACCCGAGCCATGCGCGCGAGACGGGCCATCCGGTGCCCGTGCGGCCGCTCTACTTCACGAAGAACCCGGGCGCGGCCGCGCTCGACGGCGAAGACATCGTGGTGCCGGTCGTCTGCCAGGACCGTGAACAGGTCGACTACGAAGGCGAACTCGCCGTGGTGCTCGGCCGCGCGGCGTGCAACGTGGCCGAGGCCGAGGCGCTCGGCTACGTGCTCGGCTACTGTGCGGCCAACGACGTCTCGGCGCGCTGGTGGCAGTACGAAGGCGCGGGCGGGCAGTTCAACCGCGGCAAGAGTTTCGACACGTTCTGCCCGCTCGGGCCCGAGCTCGTGCCCGCGGCCGCCGTGCCCGACCCACAGGCGTTGCGCGTGCGCACCTACGTCAACGGCGCGCTGCGCCAGGACGCGGCCACGGCCGACATGCACTTTCCCGTGGCGCGGCTCATCGCCGAACTGTCGCGCGCGACCACGCTGCTCCCGGGCACCGTCATCCTCACCGGCACGCCCGAAGGGGTCGGCTACGCCCGCAAGCCGCCGCTCTACCTGCGGGACGGCGACCTCGTGGTGGTCGACGTCGCGGGCATCGGCCGGCTCACGAACCGTGTGCGCTTCGCGCGCGCGTAAGCCTGCTCATTGCGGCAGCGGCCGCAGCGAATCGTCGATGCTGCCGGCCGCGGCGACGTGCAGCCGGTCGGGGTGCAGGTAGCGGCGCGCCGCGGCGTTGACCTCGGCGAGGGTCAGGGCCTGCACGCGGGCCGGATAGTCGTCGAGGTAGTCGAGCCCCAGCCCCTCGTTCAGCACGTACAGGATCTGACTCGCGAGCGCCCCCGAGTTGAAGCCCAGCGCGACCTGGAAGCGGCCGGCCAGGGCCTGCTGCTCGGCGCGCAACTCGTCGGGCGTGAGCCCGCCGTCGACGAATCGTCGGAGTTCGTCGCGCACGGCCTGGAGCGCGCGCTCGATGTTGTCGGGCGCCACCGTGAGCCCGATCGTGAACGGCCCGTCGGCAAGCCGCGACGTGCTGAGCCCGGACGAGATGCCGTAGGTGAGCCCTTCGGTGTCGCGCACGCGCAGCCCGAGCCGCGACGAGAGCGCCGAGTAGCCAAGCACCCGGTTCGCGAGCGCAAACGCCAGGTAGTCGGGATCGCTCGGGCGCAGCGGACAGGCGTGGCCGAGCCGCAGGTCGACGCTGGCCTTGTCGTGGATGCGCACGACGCCGAGCGTGGCCCCCTCGGCCGCCGGCGTGCGCGGCGGCGGCGCGTAGGGCCGGCCGCCCGTGAAGTCGCCAAAGCATTCGCCGCAGAGAGCTTCGAGCTCGTCCGGGGCGAGGTCGCCGGTGAGCACCAGCGTGAGCGTCGTGCCGCCGTAGGTGTCGGCGTGAAAGGATTTGAGGTCGTCGAGTTGCAGGCGGTCGACGTCGGCCAGCAGGTCGGGCACCGGGGTGGCGTACGACGGGTGGCCCGGCGGGTAGATGAGCCGGGCGATGAGGTCGCTCGCCTGGGCCCCGGTGTCGTCGAGCAGGCGGCGCAGCTGGGCCGTGCGCTGGGGCTTCAACTTGGCGAACTCGGCCGGGTCGAAGCGCGGCCGGCGCAGCATATCGGCCGCGAGCGTCAGCAGCAGCGGCAGGTCGGCGCGCAGGCAGCGTCCGCTCACGTCGACCGTAAAGCCGCCGGCACCGGCGCCGAGTTGGGCGCCGACCCGTTCGAGCGCCTCGGCAAACGCGAACTTGTCGGCCGCGAGTGTCCCGCGGTCGAGCATGCCGCACGTGAGGTCGGCGAGCATGGGGTGGGCGGCCGGGCTGAGCGCGTCGCCGGCGAGCAACTGGGCACGCAGACTCACGACGCCCCGGGCGGCCGTCGGCAACTGCGCGAGCGTGACCCCGCCCGGCAGCACGGTGAGCCGTACGCGGTCGGCGAAGCGGGCGCGACCGGCGGGCGCGTCGAGGGCGGCCCGGGCCACGCTCGCCGGCGCGGGGGCCACGCTCGGAGG
>CAYRCM010000379.1:0-2481 GCA_964422715.1 uncultured Myxococcales bacterium
AGGATCCCCGCGACGGCCTGGTGATGATCCACCCCGAGGCCGGGGACGCCTCGCCGGCCAGTGCCGGGCCCGCGGCGCCGACGTCCGCGGGGGCCGGTATAGCCTGGGTCTCGGCCGCCGCGCGCAGCCAGTGTTCGGCGAGCAGGCGGCTCACGCGGCAGCGGAAAGCCGCCGGGCCGCCTTCGGGGCGCGGGTCGGCGCCCGCCGCGAGACAGAGGTCGGGGCAGCCGCGGGCGCAGTGCAGCCCGCACAGGCAGTCGTGGCAGCGCGGCGGGACGCGCGCGGCGTGCCGGCGGTGGCCGCGGCATCGAGGACGATGGCCGCGGCCGCGGCGTCGAAGCGCCCGAGTGCGGGGCCGCAGCCGGGCCCGGCGGCGCCGCTCAGTCCGAAGAAGCAGCCCACGACCGACCCGTCGGGCACGAGCTGCAACGTGTCGCGCAGCACGCTGCAATGGGGCCCGTGGCGCTCGTCGAGCCGCACGCCGGCAAATTGCAGGGCGACGCCCTCGGCCCGGGCCGCGGCCTCGGCCTCGATGTAGTGCCGGACGAAGGCTTCGGCGTCGTCCGGGGCGAAGCCGGCCGCGCCGGCGCGGTAGAGCGGCTCGAAGCGCAGCAGGTCGGGCCGCAGCGCGCGGGCGAGCGCGGTCGCGATTTCCGCCTGGCGCGTCACGGTGGCGGGCGTGATGGTCGTGCGCACGTCGAGCCGCGCCCCGGCCGCGCGCAGCAGGCGCGCGCTCTCGGCGACGCGCGCGTAGGTCGGCGCGCCGCCGCGGAGCGGGCGCTGCCCGTCGTGGATGGGCGCGGGGCCGTCCACCGAGAGCCCGACGTGCCGCACGTGGTCGCCGAGCCAGGCCGCCTCGCCGGGGCGCAGCACCCCGTGGGTCGCCACGTAGCCGCTCCAGGGCACGCCCGCCGCCGCGGCGCGCTGCCGAGTCGTGCGGACGGCGTATTGCAGGAGCGCCCATTCGAGGGTGGGCTCACCGCCACCATGGATGACGAGCGCAAACGGGCGGCCCGTCTCGGCGCAGTGCGCGCCGACGAACGTGGCCGCGGCGTCGATGGCGGCGCTCGCGAGCGGCGCGCTACCGGGGGAGCGGGCCGGCGCCGCGTAGCAGTAGGTACAGCCGAGGTTGCAGGCGAGCGTCGGGTAGAGGCACAGGCATTCGGGCGCAAACGGGCGTGAGGCCGAGCGTTCGTGGGCGGTGAGGGCCTCGGCGGCTTGGGCCCGAAGCCAGCTCGCGCTCGCCGCGTGGGCGCCCGCCGGCGCGCCGGCGGCCGGGGGCGCGGCGGCGAGGGCTTCGCGCCACGCTGGGGCCTCGCGGGCGGGCACGACGCAGGCGTGTCCGGGCGTGTAGAAGAGGGTGCGCGGCCCGGCAGGCACCTCGAAGAGGGGCAGCGTCGGGTGGATGCGCCGGCTCGGGGCGTTCATGGCCCGGCCCCCCCGGGTCGTGGGCCGGCGTGTGCCGCGAAGTAGTCGCGACAGACGTTGCACCGCTCGCAGGTCCGGCTGCAAAACAGGCTGCGGCGGAAGAAATCGTCCGCGATGGCGAGCGGTTCGAGCAGGGATGCCGGCCCGCCGCCGATGGCGTCGGGCGTCAGCGGCCGACGCGTGACGTAGGCACCGAGGACGCGGCGGTAGCGCCGCGGGTCGCGCAGCGTGACCCGCCCGGCCAGTTTCAACTCGTCGTAGAGGCCCGCGTAGAGGTGCAGGTGTTGCGGCAGCACAAAGGCGCCGGTGAGCCGGAGCCAGGGGTTCTCGGCGAGCCAGTCGGCGCAGGGCGACGGCGGAGCGCCCTTGGCACGGGCCATGGCGCGGAAATGCGCCTCGCGAAAGGGGCAGCCGGGGATGCACGATTCGTTGACGAGCAGCCGGATGCGCCCGGGAAACGCCGCCCGCAGGGCCCGCAGGGCCGGCAAGCGGCGCAGCACCCGGCCGGGCGGGACGAGCACGTCGCACACCCCCGCGAGCGCCGCAGCCGCGGCCGGCGTGGCAACGTCCATCAGCGTCGAGGCGACGAGCGTGAGTTCCTTCGGCCGAAACGCCCGCCGCAGCTGCCGCGCGAGCGCCCCGTCGGCCACCGTCACGCTGCGCAGCCCGTGGTCGCGGACGAGGCGTTCGACGGCGGCCACGATGCGCGGGGCGACGGCCGCGACCGGCGCCGGCAGCACCACGGGGTTCAGCAGCAGCGCCGGCGGCAGCACCCGCGCGGCGAGGAATTCGTCGAGGCAGCGGTCGGGCTGCGGCGGCCGCCCGGAGCCGAGCCATTCGCCCGGCAGCGGGAAGTACACCTCGCGCACGTGGGCGCCGAAGCGGCGCGCGATGTCGCGCCAGAACGCGGGCGGCCGGTCGATGTACGGAATCACCCAGGCATCCGCGGGGGACGGCGCAGCCGCGGGCGCCTCGGCGGCGGAACCCGGCGGCGCGGTCGCGCGGCGGCGTCGCGGGGCCTTTACCGCGGGCCCGGCGGCCGCGGGGGCCGGC
>CAYRCM010000380.1:0-2464 GCA_964422715.1 uncultured Myxococcales bacterium
CGGCGGGCGCGCCGGCCACGGCGGCCGGGGCGTTGGCCGCGGCGGGTTCGGGGCCGGCCTGTTGGCCCTGGCAGCCCGCCGCGCCGGCCACGACTACGGCCGTGGCCCAGGCGATGAGCAAAAGTCTGACGTTCATGGGTCCTCCTGGTCTATGATCGCGCGCCGTACGGGTGGCGCATCGTCGGCGAATGGTAGCCCGGCGCCGACCCCAATGCAACGCGGTCGCCGGCCCGACCCGCTCCAGGGCCGTGCGCCCGGTAGGTGGCCATGCTGAACCTCGTCGAACGGGTCCACGACCGCGTGCCCCTGCGGTTGGCGCTTGTGAGCGTGTCCGACAAGCGCGGGCTCGATACCTGCATTCCGGCGCTCGCCCGGCTCGTACCCGGCCTGCGCTTCCTCAGCACGGGCGGCACGCACGCCGTGCTCACGACGCTGCTCGGGCCGGCGGCCGCGGACCGTTTGCGTCCCGTGTCCGACTACACGGGCCAACCCGAAACGCAGGGCGGGCTCGTGAAAACGCTCGACTTCAAGATCTATCTGGGGCTCCTTTGCGAGAGTGACAACCCCGCGCACGCACGCGACCTGCAACGCACCGGAGCAGAGCCCATCGACCTCGTCGTGTGCAATCTGTACCCGTTTGCGGCCGCCGCCGGGGCCCCGGGCGCCACCGTCGAGAGCGCCCGCGGCCACATCGACATCGGCGGCCCGTGCATGCTGCGGGCCGCCGCGAAAAACTTCCTGCGCGTGGCGAGCGTGTGCGACCCGGACGACTACCCGAGCCTGCTCCAAGAACTCGCGGCGCACGGCGGCACGCTGGGGTTCGAGACGCGCTATCGGCTCGCCTGCAAGGCGTTTCGTCACACGGCCGACTACGACGAGGCCATCGCCACCCGGCTGCCGGCGTGGGGGGCGGCGGGCCTCGCCGCCGCCTACCGCCCCGCGCCCCCTCCCGACGGAGCCCGCCCATGAAGGCCGACCTGACGCAGGCCTACCGCACGCGCGGCCCCGACCCGTTTCCGGCGCGTCTCGAAATCGCGTTTGGCGACGGCGCCGAACGCCAGGTGCTCGTCTACGAGAAGGTCACCTGGACCATCGGCGGCGACCGGCGCGGGCTGCGCTACGGAGAAAACCCTAGCCAACCTGCGGCGTTGTACCGCCCAGTGGGGGGGCAGTTGGTGCTCGGGGCGGTCGAAACCCTGGCACCGGGGAGCGGGCTTGTGTCGAGCGCCGAACTGCTGCAATCGGGCAAGCACCCGGGCAAGATCAACCTGACCGACGCCGACAGCGCGCTCGCCATCCTGCGCTACTTCGCCGCCGAGCCGGCCGCGGTCATCGTCAAGCACAACAACCCCTGTGGCGTGGCCGTCGCCCCCGACCTGCTCACGGCCTACGAGCGGGCGTACGCGGCCGACCGCATCGCGGCCTACGGCGGCTGCGTGGCCCTCTCGCAGCCCGTCGACGGCGCCACGGCGGAACGCCTCGCGGGGCGCTACGCCGAGGTCGTCGTCGCCCCCGACTACGACGCGGCGGCCCTCGCCACGCTGAAAACGCGCCCCAACCTGCGCATCTTGCGCATCGCCAACATGGCGCGGCTGGCCGAATGGCAGACGGCGCGCGTCGTCGACTTCAAGAGCCTGCTCGACGGCGGCCTCATCGCGCAGCTCTCGTTCGTGCCGACCTGCCGTGACCCTGCCGATTTCGTGTTGGCCGAGACGGTACGCGACGGCCAGACGTTCCGTATCGCGCGCGCCCCCGACGCGCGGGAGCGCGCCGACATGCGCTTCGGCTGGCTCGTCGAGTGCGGCGTCACGTCCAACTCCGTGATCTACGTCAAAGACGGCGTCACGGTCGGCATCGGCACGGGCGAGCAGGATCGGGTCGGTGTGGCCGAAATCGCGCGCGACAAGGCCTACCGCAAGTTGGCCGACCGGCTCGCCTTCGAACGCCACGGGCGCCCCTATGCGCTGCTCGGCGACCCGGCGCTCTGCGCTGCGGTCGATGCCGAGGTCGCGGCGTGCCATGGAGGGCTCGTGGGCGCCGTCATGGTGTCCGACGCGTTCTTCCCGTTTCGCGACGGCGTCGACGTCGGCCTGCGCGAAGGGGTGACGGCTCTCGTGCAGCCGGGCGGCTCGGTCAACGACGCCGAGGCCATTGCGGCCTGCAACGAGGCGGGCGCCACGATGGTGTTTACGGGGGAGCGCTGCTTCCGCCATTGAGCGGGGCCCGGGCGCGCCGCGGTAGGCGTTGCCCCGGGCCGGGAGGGACGACGCGTGGCCGAAATCGGCGGGTCATGGGGTCTGCGCGCCGGCCTGGCCGTGGGCAGCGGGCTCGTCGTCGGCCTGGCCGGCGCGCTGCTCGGCGACGCCCCACCGGGGGTGGCGAGCGCGGCGCTGCTCGCGCTGGCGCTCAGCCTGGCCGGCGTCGTCTTCGCCTGGCTCCAGGCGCGCCACGCGCTCGGGGCCGA
>CAYRCM010000381.1:0-2423 GCA_964422715.1 uncultured Myxococcales bacterium
TGGTTTTTGATGTCGCGGCCGATGCCGACGCCGACGCCCCTCTGCCCGACGCGGCCGCGGCCGACGCGCTCCGCCCCGCCGACGGGATCGAGAGCGCCGACGGCACCGGCGCCGGCGACGCCACCCCGGGCGACGTGCACCGGGCGGCCGACAAGCAGACCATCTGCGGCGCGCTCTACGACAAGACCCACGCCTGCGAGGCCGAGGTCAAGGCCACGCTCGGCAACGACTTCTACGCGCTCTTCGCGGCCGACCGCGACACCTTCCTGCAAACGACATGCCTCACCGACCTGCTCGCCGATGCGAGCGACGCCGAACTCGACGGCTACCTCCAGCAGCTCGAACTCATCGGTGTCGCGCCCTGCGCGCTCTTTGCGGCGCAACTCTGTCCCATGGCCCGCGAGCGCTTCCCCGATGCCCCGGGGTGCACGTAGGAGCGGCGCCCGGTCAGCCCACGGCCGCGACGGCCGGCAACTCGGCGAGCGAACGCAAGACGAGTTCGCGCAGTTCGGCGCTCTCACCGAGTCCCACCTTGATGAGGAAGGCCGCGATGCTGAGGTTGCCGCGCAAGCGGAACAGCCGCGTTTCGGCAACGAATTCGGCCGGCAGCGGGCCGGCCGCGGCGCGGTAGTCGTCGAGAAAGGCCTCGATGAGCCCCGCCTCGGCGACCCGCGGATGGGCCCGGAACTGGTATTCGCACTGGGCGAGGAAGTAGCCGACGTCGAAGGCGCGCGGGGCCAGGATGGCGCCCTCGAAGTCGATGACCGACACGTACAGGGTCGAGATGTCGTGCATCCGATCCTGGCCGACGATGATGTTTTTCGGATGGAAATCGCCGTGGTTCTGTACGAGTTGGCCGCCGGCCGGGCGTTGCAGGCGCTCTTCGGCCTGTTCGATGGCACGAAGCAGCCTGTCGGCCTCGGCCGTGAGCGGGTTGTGCGTGGCGACGAACGCCTCGCGGTACGAGCGGAAGCGCTTGCGCTCGCGCTTCTCGGCGAGTGCGAGGTCGGTGATGCGGGGCGCCTGCGCGTGCAACGCGGCCAGCCACTCGGCGGCAAGCCGCACGTAGGCCCGCCCCACCTGCGGGTGCACGCGGGTCAGCAGTTGGAAGAGCGAACGGCCGCGCTGCCCTTCTTCGATGATGAGGCGCTGGTCGGCGTCGACCTCCAGAATGCGCGGCACGCGCAAGGGCCCGCTCTTGAAGCCGGCCGCGTGCACGGCCTGGACGACCGCGGCCGTGCGCTCGGCGCGCCGCCATTTCTTGTCGTCGGTCGGCTGCCGAATGACGAGGCGCAGCCGGGCTTCGTCTTCGCCCTTCGGTCCGATGACGACCTCGGTCACGGTGACGTTGGCGCCCGAGTGCGGCGTCTCGCGGTAGAACGGGCGGCAGCGACCATGGCGCAGTTCGCCCACGAGCTCGGCGACACTGGAAACCGAGTGGTCGAATTGTGTCGGGAAGATCCCTGCGTTTTCAACGGCGTGCGTGTCGCTGCCGGCCACGGCCGTGAAGCGCTGGCGGTGCCAGGCGACGAGCCCGTAGTAGTTTCCGCGGGCGCGCTGGTTCGCGTTGAAGATCTCGATGGCGTCGAAGCGCGGGTCGCCCAGTTCTTCGGACGTGCGCTGCCGGTCGCCGCGAAACGGGTGGGCCCAGACGAGCGCCGCGGCCGGATGGCGGCTGCGCAGCGTTTCGAGCGGCGTCGGGTCGAGGATGCTTTCGGGCGCGCCGTAGACGAGCACATGCCCGACGTCGGTCTCGACTTCCTGGCCGGCCAGCACGACGAAGCCCGGCGGGAGTTCGGCGGCGCGGCACAGTGCCGCGATCTCGTCGGCGCTCCAGAGGTAGTGATGCTCGGTCAAAACGACGCCCTGAAGCCCCTTGCTCTGCACGGCGCGCAGCAGTGCCACCGGGTCGACGTGGCTGCACGCCGAATGGCGGTCGGTGTGACAGTGGAGTTCGATGAGCAACGGCATGCCCCCTTCTGCGCATCGGCGGACCGCGCCGCCGCGCGTCCCTCAAGGTAGGCGCATCCGCGGCGGGGGTCCAGGCGCGGGCCGGAGTTGTGGCGCGCCCCGTTTGTGGGTAGGCTTGCACGTGACGCGCCCGGCGACCGCTCGGGGCGCGCACCTCGGTCACCCGGGAGATGGCAATGCGCAACGCGATGGTGTGGCTCACGGCCTTGTGGCTCCTTGGCACGACGCAGTGCGAGTCGACGGCGGGCAACGACGACGCCGGCAGCCCGGCCGGCGACGTCGCCGGAGACGCCGCCCTGCCCGACACGCCCGGCACGCCCGATTTGCAGGGGCGCGGCGACAGCGCGGTGCCCCCGGAAGACACACCGACGAACCCCGACATCCCGACGAATCCCGACGTGCCCGCCACGCCCGACATCCCGGCAAACCCCGACGTGCCCGCCACGCCCGAC
>CAYRCM010000382.1:0-2385 GCA_964422715.1 uncultured Myxococcales bacterium
GCGCTCTGCGCGGCCGCCGACCGGGCCGCCCCGGGGCTCGTCGCACGCGGCGGCGGCGCGCGCGACGTCCAGGTGCGCATCCTGCCGCCCACCGGGCCCGCCGACCCGCTCGGGACGCTCGTCGTCGTCCACGTGGTCGTCGACGTCTGCGACGCGATGGGCGCGAACGTCGTCAACACCATCGGCGAGGCGCTCCGAGCCCCCGTTGCGGCGCTCAGCGGCGGCCGCGTGCGCCTCGCCATCCTGACGAACCTCGCCGACCGGCGCCTCGTCAGCGCGCAGGGCGCCGTGCCGCTCGAAGCCCTCGGGCGCGCCGGCCTCTCCGGCCCGGCCGTCGCAGCCGGCATCGTCGAGGCCACGGCCATCGCGCGGCGCGACCCCTACCGCGCCGCGACGCACAACAAGGGCATCCTGAACGGTATCGACGGGTTGCTCATCGCCACCGGCCAGGACTGCCGCGCCGTCGAGGCCGGCGCCCACGCCTTCGCCGCGGCCGCGGGGCGCTACACGGCGCTCAGCGATTGGCAAGTCGTCGGCGCGGAGCTCGTCGGGCAACTGCGCCTGCCGCTCGCCGTCGGCACGGTCGGCGGGGCCGCACGGGCGCACCCCGTTGCCGCGGCCGTGCTGCGTTGGCTCGGCTGCGCGCACGCCGCCGACCTCGCGCGACTGGCGGCGGCCGTCGGATTGGCGCAGAATCTGGCGGCGCTGAGCGCGCTCGTCGCCGAGGGCATCCAGGCGGGGCACATGGCGCTGCACCGCCGCGTCGCGCGGTAGGGCGGCACGACCCGCCCCGGGGAGGGACGATGGGAAAAGCCACCGCCACCGCCAAAGTCATCCTGCTCGGAGAGCACTTCGTCGTGCACGGCTCGGCCGGCCTCGCCGTGCCGTTTCCGGCCCTCGGCATGCGCGCCGCCGTCTGGCCCGACCCCGACGACGGCCCGGTCGGCCACCCCGCGCACGTGCGCCACTGTCTCGCCGCCTGCCGCGAGGTGCTCGGCGGGCCCCCGCCCGAGGCGCTGCTCGTGACGCTCGATTCCGACATCCCGCAGGGCGTCGGCCTCGGCTCCAGCGCCGCGCTCGCCGTGGCCATCGCCCGCGCCTACGCGGGGGTCATCGGCCATCCGCAGACCGACCTGGCGGCGCTGCGCGAGGTGGCCGCCCGCAGCGAGGCCTTCGCGCACGGTCGGGCATCGGGCATCGACGCCGAGGTCATCCTGCAAAACCGCGCGCTCTCGTTCCGCCGCGGCGCGCCGCCCCGGCCCGCCACGATTGGCCCCGACGTGGCACTCGCGCTGCTCGACGCCGAGGAACCCGCCCGCACGGCCGACATGGTCGCCGCCGTGGCCGGGCTGCGCGAGCGCGACACGCGCCGCTTCGATGCGCTCGTCGGCGCCGCCGACCGGCTCGTCGCCGCCGCCGAGCAGGCTCTCGCGTACGGCGAAGTGGCCGACCTGGGCCGTCTCATGAACGAGAACCACGCCCTGCTCCAGGCCATCGGGGTGTCGACGGCGGCCCTCGACCGCGTGGTCGGCCTCGCCCGCGAGGCCGGCGCCGCCGGGGCCAAACTCACGGGCGGGGGCGGTGGCGGGGTGGTGGCCGCCGTCATCGCCGGCGCGCGGCTCGGCTCCCTCGTCGACGAACTCAGCGCGGCCCACGTCACGGTGCTCGGCGCCGCGGTGCTGCCCGAAACCGAGGATTTCGGCGTGCTGTAGCGCCGCCCGGCCGCCCCACGCCGTCCCGCCAGGTCGCGGAGGTCCCCGTGCTCGACCGCCCAACGCTCCAGGCGCTGCACGCCCGCCACTGGCCGGCCGTCGAGGCCCACATCGGGGCCGTCGTCGGGCGCCTCACGCCGGCCGCCTCGCCACTGCACGAATTCCTGCGCTACCACCTCGAAACCGGCGGCAAGCGGCTGCGCGCGCTCATCCCGCTGCTCGTGGCCGAGGCGCTCGGCGCGCCCCCGCACCCCTTCTACCCGTTTGCCGCCGCCTGCGAACTCACGCACAACGCGACGCTCGTCCACGACGACCTGCAGGACGGCGACACGCACCGCCGCGGCCGGCCCACCGTCTGGGCCCAGTTCTCGCCGGCCCAGGCGCTCAACCTTGGCGATGCGCTCTTCCACCACGCGCTGGCACTCACCGCCGGCCTCGAACTGCCGCCCGCGCGGTGTCTCGCGCTCGTCGAGCGGCAACTCGCCGCCACGCTCGCCGTCATCGACGGCCAGGCGCGCGAATACGCGTTCCGGGCCGCCGGCCCGCCAGCCCTCGCCGACTACGTCGCCATGGTCGAACGGAAGACCGCGGCCCTGTTCGCGCTCCCGCTCGCCGGAGCTGCCGAACTCGCCGATGCGCCGCCCAAGACCGTCGCCGCGCTGGCCGAGGCCGC
>CAYRCM010000383.1:0-2300 GCA_964422715.1 uncultured Myxococcales bacterium
GTCTTACCGGAGGTGAGCCGATGCCTGCGAAAGCCACGCTCTCCACGAAGGGCCAAATCGTACTCCCGAAGGAGATTCGCACCCGCCACGGTTGGGGTGCGGGCACCGTGCTCGAGCTGACCGACCTCGGCGACCGCATCGTGCTGCAGGCGGTCGGCGAAGCGCCGCGCACGACCGTCGACGATCTCATCGGCTGCCTGCCCTATGCCGGGCCGAAGAGAACCCTCGAAGACATGGAGGCCGCCATTGCCCGCGGCGCGCGGGCCGACCGATGATCGCCCCCGACACCAACGTGCTCGTGCGCGTCATCACCGGCGACGATCCGGCCGAGGCGGCCGAGGCGGCGGCCCTGTTGCGCTCGGGGCCGCTCTGGCTCGCGAAGTCGGTCGTGCTCGAAACCGAATGGGTGCTGCGGCATGCCTACGGCTTCGAGCCGATGCTGGTCAACCGCGCGTTGACGACGCTCTGAGCACTCGAAAACGCGACCCTCGAAGATCCGGCCGCCCTGCAACGGGCTCTCGGCTGGCATGCCCGCGGCATGGACTTCGCCCATGCCCTGCATCTCGCGTCGAGCCAGCCCGCCGACCACTTCGCCACGTTCGACCGCAAACTGGCCGTGGCGGCCGCGCGGAGGCGCCGGGCCGGGGGGCTCAGCGGCGCGGAGCGTCCGCTGCAGCCCCCGGGGGGTGGCCGCCTGCGGGGGCTCAGCGCAGCGGGTCGAGGCAGTCGCCCAGTCCGAGGGCCGCGGCAAAGATGGCCTGGGCATCGCCGGCCGTGACGACACCGTTGCCGGTGCAGTCGGCGGCACACACGGCGTCGGGCGGCGGCTGCAGCAGACCGAGCGCCACGAGGAACGCCTGCTGCGAATCGCCGGCCGTGAGTGCGCCGTTGCTGTCGACATCGCCGTCGTGGTAGCAGGGCGGGCGATGCAAGAGCAGGGTCAGGCGGGAGCCGCCCGCCGCCAGATCGGCGGCGCCGTCGCCGTCGAAGTCGCCGAGCAGCAGGGGCCAGTTTGGGTACGTCGCACCGTAGCTGCCGCCCCAGCGGAAGTCGGACCCGTCGCCGAGGAAAATGTGAACTGAAACGTTTTCTTGGTCGCCCACGGCCACGTCGTTGAAACCGTCCTGGTCGAAGTCGGCGAGCGCAAGGGACGAGGGCCAAGGCGTCCTCTGCAGCGGGTAGAAACGCGCCGGCTCGAACGTGCCGTCCTCCCGGCCGGCGAGGACCGAGAAGCCAACGTCCGCCAGGGAACCGTGTTGGGGCGCGTTCAGCACCACCAGGTCGGGGATGGCATCGCCGTCGAGTCGGCCAGACACCGCAAAGCCCGGCGCGACAAGGGCGTAGCGCAGCGGCGGGGCAAAGGTGCCGTCGCCGCGACCCGCGTAGACGAACAGTTCGTTCCCTTCCCAGTCGCTCACCGCGAGGTCGGCGTGGCCATCCGTCCCGAAGTCGGCGCTCGTGACGATGGCGAAGTCGAGCCCATCATCGAGCCGCTCCACCAACTGGAACACTCGCGGCCCCGTGTTGCGCCAGATGAGGACGTCGTCGAGGTCGAATTGGACGGTCGCAAGGTCGGGGCGGCCGTCCTCGTCGAAGTCGGCCACCGCGACGGACGGCGAGCCGTAGCCGGCTCTCCAGCCGAGCCCGGGGAAGCCGCCTTCGCCGTCGTTGTAGCGGACCCCGAGCGTCTGCGACGCGCCATACGCGAGGTCGGCCGCGCCGTCGCCGTCGAAATCGGCGGTGGCGAGGGCGAGGCCTCCATCCTGCAACTCGAAGAACGCGGGGTCGCTGAACCTGCCCCCGGCGCGGCCATAGAGCAGGCCCAGGCTCGGGTTGGAGCCCCCTGAGGTCAATGCCAGGTCGGTCCGGCCGTCGCGGTCGAAGTCGGCGCTCACGAGCCCATAGAACCAGTCGGGCCACAGGTATTCCGGAGCCGCGCGCAGCTCCGCGGCATCGGCCAGGTGGACGGCGACCTGCCGGCGACTCAACACGACGATATCGCGGGGCGGTGAGCCCTGAAGGGACACAGCCAGAACGGCCAAGCATGGAGAGGACTCGATGAGCCGGCGCACCACCGTGAACGATCCGCTGCCGTCTCCGCGCAACAACATGAGCGTGCCCGTCCCGCAGGCTACCGCCAGGGACAGGACGCCGTCGCCGGCGGAATCGTGGGCCGCCACATGGGCTGGATAGCAGCCCACGTGGACGCCGTTTGCCCCGAGAAACCCCCCGCTGCCGTCGTTGAGCAACAGCGAGACCGCTCTGGCGTCGTAGGCGGCGGCGGCCAGATCGGGGTGGCC
>CAYRCM010000384.1:0-2283 GCA_964422715.1 uncultured Myxococcales bacterium
CGGCGTCGGCATCGCCGGTGTTGCAGGCCGGCGGGTCTGCGGCGAGGTCGCGGGAGAGGATGGCCGCAAAGCCCTCCTGCCCGCCGATTGCTTCCGTCTGGAACGAGCTTGGCCGGGTGGGGAAGAAGGAGCCGGTCTCACCGACGAGCACGACGCTTCCGTCTTCCAGCACGCGACCGCTGGCCACCTCGTCCCTCGTGCTGGTGTGCCCCAGGTAGGTGGCTGCCTCGACGCTGGCCAGATCGCGCGAGAGCCGGACGACGAAGCCCGCGTAGTCACTTGCGGGATACGCCGCGTGGTGCGGCTGGAATGCGTCGTCGGGGACGGGGTAGCCGTCGGTCCAGGCGGTGCCAGCCACGACGATGGTGTCGTCGAACGGGTCAACGGCGACCAGGGCGGTCCTGCCGTAGGCATTGCCGGAGCCGTGGCTCGGGTCATGCAAGTAGCTGGCGGCAAGCAGGGTGGTGAGGTCCCGACTGAGACCGGCCACGAACGGCTGCACGCCGGCGTGCCCGACGGTCGAGAAGGCGTCCGGGGTGACGGGGATGCCGCCGCCGATGACGATTCCCCCGAGCCACACGCTGCCGTGCTTGGTCAGGGCGACCGAGAAGAAGCCCTCGTTGTTGAGGCCGCCGAAGTAGGTGGAAGCGACGAGGGTGGTCAGGTTCGGGTCGAAGCGGCTGACGAAAGCTTCCTCGGGCCCGCGAGCCCTGGTGTCGAAGGCGCCCGGGGTGAGGGGCAGGTCGATGGAGAGGGTATAGCCGGCGACCACGATCTCTCCGGTGGGGTCGACGGCGATGGCCTTCAGCGAGTCGGGCTCAGCGCCGCCGAAGTAGGTGCTCGCAACGAGCGTCGCCAGGTCCGGGCTGAGGCGGCTCAAGAACGCATCGTAGGGCTGATAGCCGTGGTCGGGGTCGACGGACTGGTAGGCATCGCCGGTCGTGGGGTAGTCCGGCGAGTCCGTGTGTCCGGCAACGAGGATGTCGCCGTTGTCGGCGACGGCCAGTGCGAAAGCCTCTTCGTCTCTCGTTCCGCCGAGGTAGGTGCCGGCTCGGAGGTGGCGTAGATCGCGACTGAGCACTGCAAGGAACAACTCCTGGCTACCGAACTGGCCCCCCCAACTCGTCTGGTATGCATCTGGTGTGACGGGGAAATCGTGAGACAGCGTGTGGCCAACGACCGCGACCCTGCCGTCAGGCAGTAGAGCGAGCCGAGCACCGTCATCGATCGACTCGCCGCCCAGGTACGTCAAGGCGCGCAGGGCTGTCAGTCCGAGGTCGAATTTGGCGACGGCAGCGGAGAACGTGTTGAAGACCGGATCGAATCCGCCCGGCACCGTCGGAAAATCGGCTCCATTGAGCTCGAGCAGAATGTACACAGCGCCGAATGCGTCGACTGCCACGTCAAGCGCGGCGTCGTCGAAATGACTGGCGAGGTACGTCGACGCCATTAGCGGGTCGATGAAGAGCGGCCGGCTCGGGTCACAGGCGCCGGTCACGAAGCCGTAGGTCTCTCCGGCCACGTCGTAGGCTACCGAGACGGGCACATGCCGGCCGGCGCCGTCGAGTTGCCAGGCCTTGGGCCGGGTGAAGGCCAGCCGGCCGGTGTCGGTGAGCAGTTCGAGCCGGGCTGAAGGCGATGCCACCAGACCGGTCGCACCCTCGATGCGCAGCCGCAGGGCGTCGAGCGCGGCCCCGGGCGCGACCGTGAAGACCTTCTCGACACCACCGTCGCGGATGTGCAGCCCGAGCCGAATGCCGGGGGCCACCTCGCCCAAATCCAGGCGCGCATAGACCGGCACGTCGACGAGCCAGCCGGCCGGGTCCTTGCCGATGAAGTACTGGACGGCGGTGGGCTGGCGTTCGAGGCCGCGGATTTCGCCCGGCGCGGCGCCGAGGACGGTCTCGTAGAGGGCCAGCAGCCGGCGCGGGGCGGGGCGGTCGGGCCGTTGGCGGCGACTATCCCACTCGACGCGGTCCGCGGGCCAGAGGGCATCCGGTCGCTGGTCGGCACGGTTGGCGGCGACGCCGTGCGTTGGTCCCGCTCGGCCCGCCTGCGGAACCTCTGGGGCCGGCTCCCGCGCCGCCCGGGGCGCAGATCCAAGAGGCGCAAGCAACTCGTCCGGTTCGGGCACCACATACACGATTTCGCGGGCGTGGGTGACGTACACGGTGCCGTGCGCGGTCTGGGCGGTAAACGCGACCCGCGGGTCGTCCTGGCCGCGGTTTTCGACGAAGCCGGGGATCAACTGGGCCTGAACGGGGGCGGAAAGCACGACGAGCC
>CAYRCM010000385.1:0-2219 GCA_964422715.1 uncultured Myxococcales bacterium
CCTTGCTCGCAAACGCCGTTGCCGCAGACGGGCTCTCCGCCGCCGCAGTCTTCGGGGCAAGTCTGGGCGTCTTCGCCGGGCTCGCACCGGCCATTGCCGCAAACGGCGCCGCCCTGGCAGTCTTCGGGGCAGGTTTGGCGTTCGCCAGTCTCGCAGACGCCGTTGCCGCAGTAGGGCTCTTCGCCGCCGCAGTCTTCGGGGCAAGTCTGGGCGTCTTCGCCGGGCTCGCACCGGCCATTGCCGCAAACGGCGCCGCCCTGGCAGTCTTCGGGGCAGGTTTGGCGTTCGCCGGTCTCGCAGACGCCGTTGCCGCAGTAGGGCTCTTCGCCGCTGCCGCAGTCCTCGGGGCAGTTCGCCTCGGTTTCGTTGGGGTCGCAGTTGCCGTCGCCGCACCGGTAGGCGACGGTGCAGTCGATGGGGCAGTTGCTGGCCGTTTCGGGACCGCCGCACCAGCCGTCGCCGCAGTAGGCAGGGCAAGCGCCGCAGTCGAGCGGGCAGGCAAGACAGTCTTCGGCGCCGTTGCAGCTCTCGTCGCCGCAGAGCGGCGGGCAGTCGCCGCAGTCTTCGGGGCAGTCGCGGCAGTTTTCGGTGCCGCCGCAACGTCCATCGCCGCAGCCGGGCGGGCAGGCGCCGCAGTCGACCGGGCATTCGCGGCAGGTCTCGGCTTCGCCGCATGTGCCGTCGCCGCATTCGCCGCCGCAGGAACCGCAGTCGATGGCGCACTGCGCGCAGTCTTCGTTGCCGTTGCAGGCGCCGTCGCCGCAGAGCGGCGGGCACTCCCCGCAGTCGGCCGGGCACGACTGGCAGTTCTCGCCGACGGCGCAGCGTCCATCGCCGCAGCCGGCCGGGCACTGCCCGCAATCGCTCGGGCAGTCGACGCAGTTCTCGGCGCCGTAGCACGCGCCGTCGCCACAGACGTCGGGACACGCGCCGCAGTCGGCGGCGCAGGTCTCGCAGTTTTCGAACTGCGAGCAGGCACCGTCGCCGCACTTGACGCTCTCGCAGTCTTCCGGGCAGGTGGCGGCCGTCTCGCCGCGGTCGCAGTGGCGGTCGCCGCAGACGGCCGGCGCCACGGCGTCGGGGCTGCCGTCGGGCACGAGCACGGCATCGGTTTCGGGGTCGCTCAGGTCGGGCACGAGGGTGTCGTCGCCCGCGGCGTCGGCGTCGTCGCCGGGGCTGCCGGGCGGACTGCCGCCGTCGGCGCAACCGAGGGCGACCGCGCAGGCGACGAGCGCGATGAGGCTGACGAGCGAGTGGCCGTGGACGGACAGCCGATGGGTGAGGCGCATGGGCATCGCTCCTGCTTGGGTCGAAGGTCGGTCGGAAGAACCCGGCCGCGGCTGTGCTCCGCCGAGGGTGACGGAGCGACCAGCGTGGGTCACAATCCCCGGCGCGCGCGTAGAAGTCAAGAGCCCCTGGCCCGCGCAGTCCGTAGATGCTCGACGCTACGCGGTGTTGCACGCCGCCGAGGGGGCCATGCGGGCGGCCGGCGGCGCCCCTGGCGGCGTCGACCCCGTCGTCGTCCGTGCCGCCATCGGGCTTCCCAACCGTGGCGGCCGGCCGCGCGTACGCGTTGGCGACGTCGACGGAGACGGCGGGCGCGACGCGCCTACCGGCAACGGCCGCCGCAGCCGCATCGCCCTGCTGCGCGGCGATGGCACCGGCGACGATTTCTTCGGCCGGGGCAGACTCGACAATGGCCGGCTCTCGGCCGGCCCCGCGCAACTCGCGTCTGGCCTGGCGCTCGGCGCCTGCTGCCCATGCGCGCTCGCCCGCGGACGGGCGCGCCGGATGGCTGGAGCGGACGCTACTCTTTCTGGCGGTCGACGCACCCGCTGCCGCTGCCAAGCGCCCAGAAGAAGATGCTCTGGGCGTCGCCGGACGACACGGTGCCGTCGCCGTTGCAGTCGGCTGCACAAGCCTCGGCGGCGGTTGGCTGCATCGTGCCGAGCGCGATGAAGAAGGCGAGTTGCGCATCGCCGGCCGAGATCACACCGTCGCCGCTGACGTCGCCGCTACGCGGAAGAGGCGGCTGTGCCGTGCAGGCACCGCTCTGACAAAGCGGCGCCGGCTGACAGGACCCGCCGGCCCCGCACGCCTCGTTTTCATGGGCGGGCGCATGGACGCAGCCCTCGGCGCTGTCGCAGGAGTCGTTGGTGCACGGGTTGCCGTCGTCGCAGTTGGGCGGCGGCCCGCCGACGCATTCGCCGTTCGTGCAG
>CAYRCM010000386.1:0-2195 GCA_964422715.1 uncultured Myxococcales bacterium
CACGGGGGCCGCTGCCAGCGCCGCCACGGAGGCGCCGGCCCCGGGTGAGGCCAGGTCGGCGCCGAGGCCAGCGGCCCGCCGCACGGAGGGCCGGGGCGCCGGTCGGCCGGCCTCCTCGGCGGCGCAAGCGAGGGTGGCGAACGCAACGAACCCCCAAACTGTGGTCTTCAGGTTCTGCACGGTCATGGCCACCTCCGGGCCGGCCACGGCCGGCCGTTCGGGCAGGGCGCCGCGCGCGCCCTACCGCACCCCGCGGGCGCTTTCGGAGCACCCCGGCGCCTGGTACTCGTAGGCGCCGACGTCGACGTAGGGCGGGCTGCCGATGCCCCGGTTCGGGGTGTCGGGGTCGTCGCAGCGCGGGTTGCCGTCGGCATCGAATTCGGGCGCCACGTCGCCGTTGCCGCGGTCGGTGCAGGGCGAGCCGGGCTGGAGATGCAGGTCGCCGTTTGCGGCGTCGACGAAGAGCGGGTCGGCGTCGAAGTTGCCCTCGCCGGCGTAGCCGCCCTGGACGTCGGAGTAGGTGACCCGGCCCCGCTCCGCGAACCCCACCAGTGGAGCGGTCCCACACGCCCAGACGATGCTGTTCGTTACCTCGGGGATGTGGTATCCATCATCCCAAATGGAAATCCGGATACCCCCTCCCTCGGCCGCGACGTTGCCGACGAAGGCGCTGTTGCGCACGAGAAACGGGGCGCCGGGCCGGGTGTAGGCTCGCAGCGCCCCACCGCGCCGGGCGGAGTTCCACTGGAAAACACTGGACGCGAGGTACGCCGAGCAATCGTTGAGGAGGGCGGCGCCGCCGTCTTCGGCTTTGTTGCCCATGAAAATGGCATTGGTCACGCGGGTCCATCCAGAGGAAGCCGCCAGGGCGCCCCCGGCGTTCTTGGCCCGGTTGTCGATGAACGTGGAGTTCGAGATGACGGCGGGGGTGAGCGAGAGCGAGAGGGCCCCGCCAGACACGCCGGCGGAATTCTCGACGAACGTGCAGCCTCGGAAGTTGGCCCCCGCGCAGCGCGCGAAGAACGCACCCCCACTTCCTCGCCCGGCCAGGGCGTTGCGCAGGAACACACTGTTCTCGAAGCCAAGTCGGGCGTGCCCCCAACAGCGAACCGCGCCGCCACCCCAGTTGCTCTGGTTGTTCGCGAAGACGCTGTGGTCGTCGCTGACTTCCGAGTATTCGTCACACGAGATGGCACCGCCACCGGAGTGCGCACGATTGTTTTCGAATGTGCACCACGAGAGTTGCACGCGCTTGCTGCCTTCGAGTTCGACGGCTCCACCGTATTCCTCGGCCTCGTTGTCGCTGAAGGCACAGAACCGAAAGGTGGAGGGCAGTTCCGTGATGCCATCGAGTTGAACTGCCCCACCCAACCGAGCCCGGTTCCCGGAAAACGTGCAGCCCTCGTAGATTGGCGCGGCGTCTCCGCTATCGCTCACCGCCGCACCGCTGTTCGCCACATTGTCGGCAAATAGGCAGTCTCGCACGTACGGCGACCCGTCAGGGTTCGCCATGGCACCACCGCGGATACTGGCCGAGTTGCGAAGGAAGCGGCAGTTCGCAACGGCGGGTGAGGCCCGAGGATTCAGCAGGCCGCCGCCGTAGGGGTGGAACGAACCCGGTCCGTTGGCGTTACCCCGAGTGATCGTGAAGCCATCGAGAACGGCGTGGTCGGCGCCCCAGACCACGTGCCAATTCACGTCTTGGCCGTCGAGGACGGTCTCGTTGGCGGCGATGTCGCGCTGGTCACGCTCGGTCTCGTGGCCGGCAAATCCGCCGTAGAGGTGAACGAACGGACGCAGCCGGAACAGGTTGCCGGGCTCGGGGCCCGGCACGTACGTGCCGGCCGCGACCCACACCTCGCAGTGAGGGACGCCCGGCTCGATGGCCCCCTCGGCGACATCGAGCGCACGGTGCAGACTCGCGAATGCCGTGGCCCAGGAGAGGCCGTCGGGCGTCGGAGGAGCGGCGCGGGCGTCGACGCGGCGCACGCAGTCGACCCCGCATTGCCCGTCCGCACAGGTAAGGCCGGGGTCGCAGTCGGCGGATGAGGCGCACGATGTGGCGCACTGCGGCCGTTCCTGGACAACCGCTCCGGTGCAATGGGCGTCGGCGAAAAGCCCGCAGGCATCGATCACGATTTCGGGGCCGCACGCCGAGTCGTCCGGGAAGACTTGCTCGGCGCAACGACCCTGCC
>CAYRCM010000387.1:0-2168 GCA_964422715.1 uncultured Myxococcales bacterium
CCGGCCCCGACCACGGGCGACGCGCCCGCCCCGGCCCCCGCCGCCCCGGCGCCGGCCGCCGCCGCCCCGGCCCCCGCCAACCCCTGACGCGTGATCGTTTCCGCCAGCCGACGCACCGACATCCCGGCCTTCTACGCCGAGTGGCTGCTTGCGCGTGTGCGCGCGGGGTTCGCCTACAGCGTCAATCCGTTCAATCGGCGCGCCGTGCGCGTGTCGCTGCGCGCCGCCGACGTCACCGCGCTCGTGCTGTGGTCGAAAGACCTGAGCCGCTTCGACGCGCCGGCCGCGGCTCTCGCCGATGCTGGCCACCGCCTGTACTTTCTGCTCAGCCTCAATGCGGCGCCGGCCGAGCTCGAACCCGGGGTGCCGCCCGCGGCGCTCAACGTGGCCGCCGCCCGGCGCCTGGCCGCGCGCTTCGGCGCCCAAAGCCTCGCCTGGCGCTACGACCCCATCCTGTTCGGGACGGGGCTCGACGTCGGCCACCACCTGCGCAGCTTCGGCCGACTCGCGGCCGAACTCGCGGGCACGACGGACCGCTGCATCCTCTCGTTCGGCTGCTTCTACCCGAAGACCGTGCGCAACTTGAGGGCCGGAGGTGCTCTCGCGCGCTCCATCGCCCCGCTGCCGACGGCCGCGGCTCGCGATTGCGCCGGGCAGCTCGCCGAAATCGCCGCGGCCGCCGGCATGAGCCTCGAAGTGTGCTGCCACCCCGAACTCGTCGGCGGCGCCGTGCGGCCCGGCCGGTGCATCGCCGCCGACCGGCTCCCCTGGCCGACGGCGCGCCCGCTGCCGCGCCCGGGCCCCACGCGGCCGGGCTGCGGGTGCGCCGAGAGCCGCGACATCGGGCTCTACGACACCTGTCCGCATGGCTGCCTGTACTGCTATGCGAACGGCTCGCCGGCCCGCGCGCGGCAGGCATTTCAGGCTCCGCCCGACGCCGCTCCCGTGCTGCGCGGCACCATCGTCGAGGGGCCGCGGGGCGCCGAGTGGCGGCCGGCACCCGCGCCCGACGGCTCGTGAGGCTTGCCGCGCGCCGTCGGGCGATCTACAACCGCGACCCACGACGCGCTGCTCGGACGGCGCCGCGAGGAGGAAGTCATGGACGAGTTTGACACCGGCACGGGCCAACGAGTTTGCGCAAGTTGTGGCACCGAGGGCCAGCCGGAACACGACGAGGTCCTCCAGACCGACGTGTGCCCGAAGTGCGGCTGGGCGTACGACACCCCAACGCCGGCGGCCCGCACGGCCACACCGGCCCGAACGCTCGGGCGGAAGGCCGACTGCGGGCTCTGCGGCAGCAAGCAGACCGCGCTCGCGCCGCCCGAGGGGGTGCGCGGCCTGCTCCGGCCCTGGCGCTGGTTTGCCCCGGTCTTCCGCTGCGAGAAGTGCAAGGGGCAGTTCGTGAAGCCGCTCGGCCCCGCGGGGCTTGCGCTGACGGCGGTCGGGCTCGGCCTCATCGTGTGGTGGTGGGTGTGGCCCGACCCCATCCACGGGGCGTTCGAGCGGCGCGTGCTCGGGGCCTTCGACCCGCAGGCGTCCATGGCCGACCCGTTCATCCTGCTCGGCGCGCTGTTCATGGCGCTCGGGCCGGGCTTCATGGCCGTGCACGGGCTGCGGGCGAGCCGGCTTGTGCCAGCCCTCGAACGGCCGGCCCCCCGCCGGCTCGCGATCGGCATCGTCACGCTGCTGGCACTCGGCAGCGGCGCCCTGCAGTTCTACGGCGCCGAGCTGGCGCGCCGCGCCTGGGTCGAGACGTTCGTCGCCGCCGAGAAACCGGCCGTCCTCGTCGCCTCCGGCACCGTGGAACTCGGCGGTCGCTTCTCCGGACCCACGCCGCCGCTCGAACTGCGCCTGCCCGCCGGGCTCGGGCCGCGTCCCGAGCCGGTGCTGCATCCGCAGAGCGGCCAGCCCATCAGCGGCGACGGGTTCGTGCTGGCGCAGTTCACGCAGAGTCCCGCAGGCGGCCTGGGCCTCTGGGTGCTGGGTCTGCCGCAGCGCGTCTTCTCGCCGGCCGCCACGCGCGACATCGCCGAAAATCCGCAGTACTTCCACATGTTCCTCGCAATGGCGGCGCATGCCGGGCTCGGCCCGATCGCGCACGCCGCGCCGGCCGCCACCCCGGCCCCCGCCGGCGCGCCCGCCCCTCCGGACGGCGCTCCTGCCACCCC
>CAYRCM010000388.1:0-2164 GCA_964422715.1 uncultured Myxococcales bacterium
GGTACGTCGGGCGGCGCGCCGGCATCGGGCCCGGCAACGTCGCCCGCGGCCTGGTCGGCGGCCGGCAGGTCGGCCGTGCCGTCGGGCGTCGGGCTGGCGCCGTCGCCGCCGCCGCAGGCCATGAAGGCGGCCGAGAAGAGCAGAAGTGCAATGTGGCGCAGCGTGTTCATCGGTCACAGTCCCCCAGCGGCCCGAGCCGGGCCGCGCGTCAGGCTAGCTCGCACCCCAGTGGATGCGCAAGCGATAGGGCCACGGGCCATAGTCGACATCGGCTGCCTTTGGCCGCACCTCGATGATGAAGAGCTTGGTTCCGGGATGGCTCGAATCGGGGCAAGGCGACGACGCGTGGCAGGAGATGCTGTCGTTGCCCACCGCCGCGGAGGACCACGTCGTGAGGTACTGATAGCTGCTGCCCGTCGGGTGGTAGATGTGCAGGTAGAGATCGTAGTCGACCTCGGCCACGTCGCGCACGCCTTCGAGCGTCGTGTAGATCTGGCTGCCGCGCGCATAGTAGTAGTCGCGGTCGCCGCGATGGCCGATCTGCGCGGACAGCAGCCGACTCCAGCCGTTGGCCGAGTTGTACTTGTCGGGGAAGCCCCGGAACGGGAAGGCCCGTGAGTCGCGGATGGGATTCGTCGACGTCGCCGGGTCGAAGGTGCGCGTGCGCACGTCGTTCGGCTCGTAGGGGTCGATCCCGCCCGTGCGGTAGCGCCCGGCGGCAAGCACGTCCCAAGGCCCGGTCGTCAGCATGGTGGCCGGATCGTACGTGCCCTCCCCGAGCGTCAGGCAGTTGACGGACGCGTTGTCGGAGCCCACCCACAGGATGTCGAGTCGCCCGTCGCGGTCGACGTCGTCGACGAGCGGCGGCCCGCCCATGGGCACCGCGACCGGGTAGCCGTCCATGACCAGGCCGGCCTTGTCGATGACGAGGCCCGAACCGCCCGGGCGAATGAGTTCGTAGAGGTCGTCGCCGTCGATGTCGACGGCGGCGCCGCCGACGCTGCGCAGCGCGCCGTCGGGCGAGGGCAGACCGGCGGCGACAAGCGGTGCGGTCACCGGCGTGCCGGAGAGCGGGTTCGTCGGGGTCGCCGCGCTGCCGTCGAGGTTCCACACGAACGTGCGGGCCGGCCCGGCGCGGTTGCTGAAGTGGTGCAGGATCTCGGGTTCGCCGTCGGTGTCGAAGTCGCCGAATTCGGGATAGGGCCCGCCCGCCGAGGCGTTGGCCGCGTCGGCCACGACGAAGTGCGTGGTCGGGTCGTACTTGAGCGCCCCCGTGAGGCCGTCGTAGATGAGCAGGTAGCCGAGGCAGGCGGGGCTGCCGCTCGAGCCGCACGTCGGGTAGCCCGTGCCCACGATGACTTCGGCGATGCCGTCGCCGTCGACGTCGAACACGCCGGGGACGTCCGAAGAGAAGTAGGTGCCCGTGGGGGGTGTGATGCTGTGGATCTGGCGCGCGCCGCCCGTGCCGTTGCGCAGGATGATGCTGAGCCGGCCGTCGGCCGGCACCACGATGTCGACGTTCTGGTCGTTGTCGAGGTCGAAGACGGCCCCGGGCCGCCAGCCCGAGCCCGGCGTCGTGAAGGTTTCGAGCACGGCGCCGGTCTCGCCGTCGAGCACCCGCGCGCGGTTGTTCTCGGCGAGCACCACGTCCATGGCGCCGTCGAGGTCGACGTCGGCCAGGATGGGGTTGGAGTACTGCACGCCGGCCGCCGCGGTCCAGAGCAGGCCGCCGTCGGCGCGCAACACGGACACGTTGCCGCTGCCCTGCACCACGATTTCGAGCGGGTTCGTGGCATTCAACTGCGCGGTCGCGACCACCCCCGACGTGACGCCGGCGTAGTACGGCCACGTGCCGGCGCAACTGAGCGGGCACTGGATGTCGGGCACCGAGCCGCTGCAGTTGTTGAGGATGCCGTCGCACAGTTCGGGCGCGTCGGGGTAGACCGTCGAGTCCGAGTCGCGGCAGTCGTCGCAGGTGAGCGAGTAGCCGGCCTTTGCGTCGTCGAACTCGCCGTCGTCGTCGCCGTCGTAGAGGCAGTAGCGGAACACCTGGCTGCCGCGCGCGCCAAACCCGTCGGCGTCGACGTCGATGCACATGGGGACGGTTGGCAGCCCCTCATCGGCCCGGCCATCGCAGTTGTCGTCGAGGTCGTTGCAGACTTCC
>CAYRCM010000389.1:0-2160 GCA_964422715.1 uncultured Myxococcales bacterium
CCCGCCGCCGCCCCGTCGCGCGCCGGGCTCCTCGCGGCGGCCGCGGCCGACCCCGACCGCGACGGCGACGGCCTGCCAACCCCCGCCGACGGCTGCCCGGAGGCCGCCGAAGACGTCGACGGCTTTGCCGACGAAGACGGTTGCCCCGACCCCGACAACGACGGCGACGGCGTGCCCGATGCGGTCGACGCCTGTGCGCTCGAACCCGAGACGGTCAACGGCATCGCCGACGCCGACGGCTGCCCCGATGCCGGTCAGGGCGCGGTGGTCGTCGCCCCGGGCCGGCTCGACGTGCCGCAGCGCATCTTCTTCGAGCGCGGCAGCGACGTGCTCCGCCCCGAATCGGCCCCGCTGCTCCACGAACTCGCCGCGGCCCTCAAGGCCCACGCCGAGGTGCGCCGCGTGCGCATCGCCGGCCACACCGACGACCGCGGCGACGCCGAAGAAAACGTCGACCTCTCCGAACGGCGCGCCCAGCGCGTGCGGGCCCACCTCCTCGAGGCCGGCGTCGCCCCCGCGCGCCTCGAAGCCAAGGGCTACGGCGCGAAAAGGCCGCTCGCGCCGGGGCGCAGCGAAACCGCCCGGGCGCAGAACCGGCGGGTCGAATTCGTCGTGCTCGACCCCGCGCCCGCCGGAGGCGCGCCATGAAGCGCCTCGCCTGCGCGCTCCTCGCCTGGGTCGGGCTCGCCCTCGGGCCCCCGGCACTTCTGGCGGCGCCGCCCGAACTCTTCGACTACGTCGTGCGGCCCGGCGATTCGTGCTGGAGCATCGCGCTCACGGTGCTCGGCGACCCGACCGCCTACACGCTCATCCACCGCCACAACGCGCTCGGGCCGTTGCCTCACGTGCTCACCCCCGGCCAGATCCTGCGCCTGCCGGCGCAGCTTGCGCGGCCCGACGCGCGCGTGCACACGCCGCGGCGCGACGTGCGCGCTCGGCCGCCTACGGCCCTCGACTGGCGCGCCGCCGAAGAAGCCATGGGGCTCTGGCGGCTCTACCGGGTGGCGACGGGCGCCGAGTCGTCGGCGGTCATCCGCTTTCGCGATGCGGCCGACTTCACCATGCGCGCCGAGGCGTTGCTCGTCATCCGCGGCGGGGCGGCGGCCGGGCACGCGGCCGCGCGCGCCCCGCGCACCACGGTCGAACTCGAAAAGGGCACCCTGCGCGGCGGCCTCATGCGGCTCGACGCCGAGGCCGGGCTCACCGTGCACACGCCGGCCAGCGCCGTCGACCTGAAAACGGCCGACGCGCAGGTCGAAGTCGACGAAGCGCGCCGCTCCATCGTTTCGGTGATGACCGGGGTCGCCGAGGTCGTGGCCCAGGGCCTGCGCGTGGCCGTGGCCGCGAACGAGGGCACCACGGTCGACCTCGGCAAACGACCCGCGCGACCCCGGCCGCTGCCGCCCGCCCCACGCTTCGAGCCCGGGGTGCCCACGCTGCTCCTCGTGCGCCCGGGCGAACCCGCGGCCTTCGAGGCGCGCTGGCAGCCGGTCCCGGCCGCCGCGCGCTACCGTGTCGAGCTCGCGCGCGACCTGCGCTTCCGCGACCTCGTGGTCGACGCGGTCGTCGGCGCCGGGGTGCTCGCGTTTCGCGCCGAGGCGCTCCCCCCCGGCCGGTACCGCGCCCGGGTGTCGACGAGCGACGCCGCGCGCCTCGAAAGCCGCCCGAGTGCCCCGCTCGAGGTCGAAGTGCTGCCCCTCGAAACCTCGCGTCCGCTGCTCGCGGGCCCCGACGGCACCCCCGAGGCCGCCGGGCTGCTCGCCGTGAGCCTGCCGAAGGAGCGCGCGGGCGATTTCGAGTGGGCGCTCGACGCGGCCAACCCGATTGCCGGCAACGAGCCGCAGCTGCTCCACGAGCCGGGCGGCCACACGCTGCACGTGCGCCGGCGCGGTGCGCCGGCGGCGGCCGCCAGCCTCGGGCTGAGGCTGCTCGCCGTGCAGGCCGAACTCGCGCTGGCGTCCCCAGCAGCGGGCCCGCCGCGCGTGACGCTCGTACTCCGCGACGAACGGGGCCGGCCGGCCGTGCTGCCGGGGCTCACGGTCACGGTTTCGCCGGGCGTCGTGCTCGACTTGCAGGCCACGGCCGCCGGGCGCTTCGAAGCCGTGCTGCCCGTCCCGCTGCCGCCGCTGCCGCTCGATGTGCGCGCCGCCTCGGCGCTCG
>CAYRCM010000390.1:0-2134 GCA_964422715.1 uncultured Myxococcales bacterium
CGGGGTGCCCGCGGGTGTCACGAACCGCAATTCGAGCTGGCCGGCCGCGGCCGGGCGCGGCAACGCGGCGTCGAGGGCGACGCCCGCCGCGAGTTCGCCGCCGCTCACCTTGCGGGGCGGCGGCGCGGCGAGGGGCGGCGCGCCGTCGAGTTGCAGCGTCGCCTCCCCGGGCCAGGCGGGCACGAGCCCCGGCGCCGCGAGCGTCACCTGCACCCGGGGCCCGGCGGGCCCGAGCCCGAAGGCGGCCTTGGCGACGAACAGCGCGGCCAGGCCATCCGCCGCGGGCCGCACCGGGAGCACGAGCCGAAGGTCGGCGGGCGGCCGGTTCTGCGCATCGTGCAGCCGGACGGCAAAGCCCGGGGCCTCGGCCGCGGCCGTGTAGTGCAGCCGCAGCAGCAGCCGGTGGCGGCCAGGGGCAAGGCGCACGGAAAGCAGGTTGTCGTCGACCACGAGTTCGCTGCGCGGCGGGCCGGTCGGCAGCGGCTTGCCGTCGAGCCAGAGGGCCAGGTCGCCCGTGCCGCCGACCTTGAGCAGGCCGTCGAACGGCGCACCGAGGTCGAAGTCGGCATGGGCGTAGAGCAGGCGCCCGCCGCGGCCGCGCAGCCGCGGCAGGCTCAGGACTTCGGCGGGGGCGGCGAAGAGGCGCCAGGCGAGCGCCGGGACGCCGCGCGGCCGCCGCAGCCGGGACGCCGCCGCCGGCCCCGGACCGAAGGCCGCGCGGGCCGCGGCGTCGCGGCTGGCGAGTGCGACGGCGGCGGGCACGTCGTCGGGCCCGGCGATGGCCCAGGCGTTGAAGAAGCCCGCACCCTCAGGCGTGAGCGTCACGGCAGGTTCGGCAAGAGCCGGTGCAGGCAGGGGCAGGCCGACGCCCAGCAGGGCAGCGCAGAGGAGCAGGCGCGCGGCGGGTCTTCGGGGGGAAACGCGGAGGCCGGCGCGGGAGAGCCGCGACCCAGGCATCAGGGCTGCACGCGCCGCCGCATGGGAATGAAGTCGGCCTGGCCCACGGCGCGTTTCGAGACGCGGCCGTCCGTAGCCTTTTCGAGGAGATAGAGCATGCCGCGCTGATAGGCGGGCCCGACCGGGATGATCATGCGGCCGCCGGGGCGCAGCTGCTGCACGAGCGGCAACGGGATGTGGTCGGAGGCGCAGGTGACGATGATCTTGTCGAACGGCGCGTTCTCCTTCCAGCCGTTGTAGCCGTCGGCGATGGAGGTGCGGATCTTGCGGTCGAGGCCGAGGTTCTTCAGGAGTTCCTGGGTACGGCGGGACAACGGGCCCACGACTTCGACCGAGTAGACGTTGTCGGTCAGGTAGGAAAGCACCGACGCCTGGTAGCCCGACCCCGTGCCGATCTCGAGGACCTTGTCGGTAGCCTGGATGGCGAGCAAGTGGGTCATGAAAGCCACCATGTGCGGGTCGGTGATGGTCTGGCCATAGCCGATGCGGTACCACATGTTGGCGTAGGCGTTTTCGGCGTCTTGCTCCAGCATGTACTTCTGGCGCGGAATGGCGCCGATGGCCCGGATGATGCGCTCATCGGGAATGGCGCGCGCCTTGCGGGTCGTGAGGTACTGGACGAGCGCCGCCCGTCGTTTGACGAAGCGGGCATCCTCGGTGCTGCTGAACGGTCGATCGATGCCCTCGGCGAAGGCCGAACCGGCCCCGGCGAGGACGCAGAGGCCTAGCAGGACGGCGAAAACAAAACGCGGACGCGACACGGATGCTCCCTCCTCGGGGGTCTTGGGCCCCAAAATGGCGCGCACTCTATAGACGAGAGCGCGGCAAATGTCACGTGCCGCGCCCGCCGATTCCAGGGAGCCGACGCCGAACGGCTCGTTGAGTCACCCGGCGCCCATCCTTATAATGACGGGCGCCGCCCGACCGGACGGTCGCCGGCGGCACCGCAACGGCCAGGAGAAACGACGCATGAAAACGCTTGTAGGCAGCCTCCTGTTCCTTCTGTTGGTGGGCGTGGGCTGCGGTTCTGGGGGCAGCTCGGGCGGTCCCGGCCCCGACGACACGCCAGGCGACGCGCTGCCCGACGCCGGCTCGGCCGACCAGGCCGGCCCCGACGGTGCCGCCCCCGACGCCGCCCCCGACGCGCCCTAGCTCGATTCTGTCACAGAAGCGGCGA
>CAYRCM010000391.1:0-2131 GCA_964422715.1 uncultured Myxococcales bacterium
CCGGGCGACGGGCAGGCCGATGCCGCGCCGCCCGGCGACCTGCCGCTCTCCGATGTCCCGCCCGAGGCGGCCGACGCGGGCGACACGACCGCTTTCGACTTCGGCTTCGGCGACGGGCCGCCGCCGCGCGACCTGCCGCTCGCCGACCCGGGCGCCCCGGGCGACGCCCCGCTCGACCTGCCGCCGCTCGACCTGCCGGACACGGCGCTCCCGGACACCGATGGGGTGTCCGCCGGCGACGTCCCCGACGTCCCCGACCTCCCGGACGTCCCCGACGTCCCGGATGCCCAGGAAGCCGACGTCGCGGGCCCCTCGTGCGTGCGCTACGTGCGGCCCGACGGGCAGCCCGATGGCGCCGCCACCGACTGGCTCAGCGCCACGAGCCGGCCGCAGGCGGCCATCGACCTGGCGTTCGCGGCGGCCGAGGCGGGCGGCGGCCCGTGCGAAGTGTGGGTGGCGGAGGGCCGCTACCTCGTGCACGCGGGGGCCGCGGATGACACGGTCCGGCTCCGCTCAGGCGTCGCGCTGTACGGCGGGTTCGGCGGCTTCGAGACCCGACGCGGGGCGCGCGATGCCGTCCGGCACCCGACGGTGTTCGACGGGCAATACGGCGTCTACCACGTGGTCACGGCCGAGGACGGGATCTTCGTGCTCGACGGGCTCACCATCGTGCACGGCGGTCGCGGATACTCGGCGCCCGGCTGCTACCCGGCGCCGTGCGCCGACAGCGTCATCGGCCAGAACAGCGGCGGCGGCCTGCGCGTGAGCGCGGCCACGCTCGAACTCGTCGACTGCCATTTCGAGGGCAACTTCGCGGCCTGTGGCGGCGCGGCCGTCCACAGCGTCGCGAGCACCGTCGTCATCCGCAACGGGCAGTTCAACGACAACGATGCCCAGCGCCGGGGCGGGGCGCTCGCGCTCCAGGGGGGCCGCGTCACGCTCGCAGGCTGCACGTTCGAGCGCAATGCCGCGTACAACCCGAGCGACGAGAGCTGCGGCGATTCGGGCAACGCGGGGGCCGTGCGCGCCGAGGGGGTCGAACTCGTGGTGCGCGCCTGCGCGTTCCGCGACAACTACGCGCTCTACGACGTGGGGGCCCTGGATGCCGACCGCGCGGACATCGTCGATTCCGTCTTCAGCGCCAACGCCGCCTTCGAGGGCCGGTGCGGCGCGCTGCGCCTGGCCGGCGGCACGCTCGTCGACACGGAAATCGCCGACAACGAGGCCAGCGAGGGCGGCGGCGGGGTGTGCGCCAGCAACAGCGAAATCCGCGCCTGCACGATCGTCGGCAACGCCGCGCGCCACAGCGCCGGCGTCAGCGGGAGCAACTTGCTGGTGCGCAACAGCCGCATCGTCGACAACGCGGCCTCGAACGCCGAAGGGGAAGGCGGCGGGCTCGGCGCGAGCAGCGTGACGCTCGAAAACTGCGTCGTCGCCGGCAACAGCGCCGTCTACGGGGCGGGCCTGGTCGCCGCCACGGCCACGATCGTCAACAGCACCTTCGTCGACAATCGGGGCGGCTGCGGGGTCGAGTTCAGCCACGGCGCCGCCGTGAACAGCATCTTCTACCGCTTCACGCCCGGTTCGAGTTTCTGCCAGTACGAGTTGGAAGATGCCCCCGCGGTCGACTACTGCCTCGTCGACGGCCCGCTCGTCGCGGGCGACGGTCTGGTGTATGCCGCCCCGGCCTTCGTGTCGCGCGAGACGGGCGACTTCCACCTGGCGGCGGGCTCGGCCGGCATCGATGCCGGCGACGGCGACCTCGCCCCCGCCCTCGACCTCGACGGCCTGCAGCGGGTCGACGACCCCACGACGGACGACAGCGGTCGCGGCATTCCGCCGTTCAGCGACCTCGGGGCCTTCGAGTTTCAGCCCCCGGCGCAAGACTGAAGCGCAGCACCCGACCCGCGGCGAGGTCGGCATGCCGCAGGTAGGGGCCCGTGACCGCCGCGCCATCGAGCGTGACCCCGGTGACCACCCCGTTTTCGCTGGCCAGCCCGTCGGCCTCGACCACGAAGGTGCCGCCCGGCAAGTGCACTTCCGCGCGTGGAAACAGCGGCTTGCCGATGACGTAACGGTCGCTGCCCGCCAGCGGATAGAAGCCCAAGGCCGAGAAGATGTAGAAGGCCGA
>CAYRCM010000392.1:0-2083 GCA_964422715.1 uncultured Myxococcales bacterium
CCCCGGCGCCGCCCGCGCCCCCGGCCGATTGGGCGTCCGCGGCCGCACCGCCGCCCGCCGCGCCGTCGTGGCGCGGGGCACTCGGCCGGCTTGCAGCGTCGCGACTCACCGTGGCGCTCCTCGTGCCCGGCATCGCGCTCCTCGCCGCCCTGCTCGTCGGCAACCTGCTCATCCTGGCGTCCGGCGAGTCGCCGGCCGGCGTGTTTTCCGCCCTCTTCGCCGGCACGTGGGGCAACGCCTACGGGCTTGGCCAGGTGCTCTTCAAGGCCACCCCGCTCCTGCTCGCCGGCCTCGCCGTGGCGCTGCCGTTTCGCGCCGGGCTCTTCAACATCGGCGTCGAGGGCCAGGCGACACTCGGTGCCCTTTCTGCCGGCCTCGTCGGCGCCGCGCTGCCGGCCGACGCGCCCGCCGTGCTCGCCCTGCCGCTCACGGCGCTTGCGGCCATGGCCGGCGGGCTCGGCTGCGCGGCCGTGGCCGGCGCGCTCAAGGCGCGTTTCGGCGCCCACGAAGTCATCACCACCCTCATGCTCAACTTCATCGCGGCGGCGTTCGCGAACTACGTCGTCGTGCACCTCGCCGGGGTTCCCGAGAGCCTGCACACGGCGCCCATCGTGCCGGGCGCCGAACTGTTCCGCCTCGCCGAACTCCTGCCCGTCTTGCGCGGCAGTGCGGTCAACGGCGCGCTGCTCCTGGCGCTCGGCGCGGCCGGCGCCGTGGCCTACGTGCTCTTTCGCACGACGGCCGGCTTCCGCCTCACCGTGGCCGGCTCCGCCCCCGAGGCGGCGCGTGTGGCCGGCATCTCGCTCGGCCGCGTGACGCTCACCACCTTCGCCGCGGCCGGGGCGCTCGCCGGCCTCATCGGCGTCAACTTCGTGCAGGGCTACAAGCACTACTTCGAAGGCGAATTCACGGGCGGCGTCGGCTACATGGGCATCGCCGTGGCGCTGCTCGGACGCAACCATCCGGCGGGCATCCTGCTCGCGGCGCTGCTGTTCGGCACGCTGTCGCAGGGGGGACTTGCCATCAACGCGCTCGTGCCGAAAGAAATCGTCGAGGTGCTCCAGGCGGTCATCATCCTCACCGTCGTCGTGGCCGGCCGCGAGGTACCGGCCCTCTTGCGCCGTCTGCCGGGCGGAGGCGCGCCATGAGTGTCGCCGTGGCGCTCGCGTTTCTGGTCCAGGTCGTGCGCGTCAGCGTGCCGTACGTGCTGGCGGCCCAGGGCGGCGTGTTCTCGGAGCGCGGCGGCGTCGTCAACATCGCGCTCGAAGGCATCATGCTCGGGGGGGCGTTCGGCACCGTGCTCACCACCTACGTCACGGGCAGCGCCGTGCTGGGGGTGCTCGGCGGGGTGGCCTGCGGCATGGCGCTCGCGGCCCTGCTGGCGCTCGTCACGCTGCGTTTCGGCGCCGATCAGATCGTGGCCGGCGTGGCCATCAACCTGCTCGTCGTCGGCGTCACCAAGTTCCTGCTGAAAAGCGTCTGGGGCAGCTCCTCCAACTCGGTGCGCGTGCCGGCGGTCGAACCGTTCGTGCCGGGCAGCGAGGGGGTCGGCGCGCTGCTCGGGCTCGTCACCCATCCGCTCGTGCTCGCCACGGCCTTCGTGGTCATCGGGGCCCACATCGTGCTGTTCACCACGCGCTTCGGGCTGCGGCTGCGCGCCTGCGGGGAGCATCCGCTCGCGGCGCAGAGCCTCGGTGTCGCGGTGCTGCGGCAGCGCGCCTACGGGGTCCTCGTGTCGGGGGCGCTCGCCGGGCTCGCCGGCGTGTGGCTCGCCACCGAACAACACCAGTTCACCGACGGCATGACGAACGGGCGCGGCTACATCGCACTCGCCGCCCTCATCGTCGGCGGCTGGCGGCCGCTCGCGGTGCTCGGCGCAGCCCTGCTGTTTGGGCTCGCCGAGAGCCTCCAGATGTCGCTCCAGGGCCTCGAAACCGGCGTGCCGAGCCAGTTCCTGCAGATGTTGCCCTACGGGCTCACGCTCGTCGTGGTCGTCGGCTTCCGCGGCCGCGCCCGGCCGCCGGCGGCGAGCGGCAAGCCGTTCGAGGCCGGCGACGCGCCGGCTGCCGGCCGTTGAGGCGGG
>CAYRCM010000393.1:0-2032 GCA_964422715.1 uncultured Myxococcales bacterium
CGCCACCGCGTGCCGTGAGCCGGCAGCGTCCGCCGCTCCCGAACTGCCCGCGGTGGCGCCGGCGGCCGGGGCCCCGGCCGCGGCGGCGACCCCGCCGAGTCCGCCCGGCAACCCGGCGCCCGCCGTGCCCCCGGTCCCCGAGACGCGGCCCGCGCCTTCGGTGCCGCCGGCGCCGCGCGGCGTGGGCGAACCCGCGGCCTTCCCGGCCGCCCCGGCCGCGGTCGGCGGGGGGGGGCCGGCGCCGGACGTCACGTGGTTCACCCCCGAGGGGCTGGCAAGCCTCGTTGGCACGGAACATTTCGGTCTCTACCTCAGGGGAAAGAAGGCGGGCTTCGTGCGCAACGAGCTCCGGCTCGAAGGCGAACGGCTCGTGTGCGAGACGCGCATGACCCTGCGCTTGGCTATGCTGGGCCAGGCCGAAGAGACCGTGCTCGGCGAGACCCGGACCTATGCCCTTGCGCCGCCCGGCAAGTTGCTGAGCGTCGAGGCGCGTCAGACGGCCCCGACCGGCGCGGTCGAGGTGCGCGCGGCCCCCGACGGCGACCGCTGGCTCATCCGGACGAGGGCCGGCGGGGCCGAGAGTACGCTTCGCGTGCCGCCGCCGCAGGAGACGCTGGCCATGCACCTCGGCGCCCAGGCGCTCGTGCTCGACCCGCGGGCCGCCCCCGGCCGAACGCTCTCGGGCCGCGTCTTCGAGGTGTTGCCGCCGCTCGCGGGTGAGCAGGAAACGCGTCTCACGCTCGTCCGGCGCGAACCGCGACTGCTGGCCGGCGTCGAGGTGCAGGTGGCGGTGGTACGGGCCGAGTTGCCGGCCCTCGGTCTGGCGTTCGACACCTGGCTCGACCCGGCGGGGCGCATCCTCGAAAGCCAAGTGGGGGGCCTGTTGACGCTGCGGCGCGAGCCGGCCGAACTGGCCGAGCGTGCCGACTACCAGGCCGACGTGCTCGTGGCCACACAGGTGCCGGTCGACCGCGATCTCGGCGACCCGGACCGGGTCACGGCCCTGGAACTGCGCATCGGCGGCCTCGCTCCCGACCTGACGCTGCCACGCACGGCGCGCGATCGGGCCGAGCGCGCCGCCGACGGCACGGTGCACTGGTTCACGCGGATGAGCACCGCGGTCGCGCCGGAAGGAGCCGAAGCGACCCTGCCGGCCGACCCGCCGACCGCCGCCCACCGGGCCGCCGATGCGCTCATCCAGGCCGCCGCGCCGCCCATCCGGCGGGAGGCGCGCGCCATCGTGAAGGCCGCGCAGGCAACGACGCCCGCGGCGCGCGCCCGCGCCATCAACCGCTGGGTGCACGCGAACGTGAAGAAGTCGTTCGTCCCGGCGCTGTCGAACGCTCTCGACGTGCTCCGCACCCGCCAGGGCGATTGCTCGGAGCACGCCGTGCTGGCCGTGGCTCTGCTGCGGGCCGCCGGGGTGCCGGCGCGGATTGCCGCCGGCCTGGCCTACTGGCCGGCGGGCCGCGCGTTTGCCTGGCACGCCTGGACCGAGGCGTACGTCGATGGCCGCTGGCTCGCCCTCGACCCGGCCTGGGGCCAGGACGAGGCCGACGCCACCCACCTCCGGTTGGCCTCGGGCAACATGGCCGACCTCGTCCGTCTCGTGCCGCAAACGGCCGGTCTGCGCATCGAGGTTCTGGACGTGCAGCGGGCCCCCGCTGCCGCCGCCGCGCCGTAGCCCGGACGCGTCGCCCCGCTACCAGGTTTCGAGTTGCACGCCGGTTGCAGGGCGGCGGCCGCTCGGGCGCCGCACGAGGGTCACGTGGCGTTCGCCGTCGCCGTTCGGGACGAGCGAGACGCGTGCGTTGCGGTAGCCTTTGGCGGCGAGGACGAGTTCGAGCGGGGTGTCGCCGCGCGGCAATTCGAGCGTGCAGGGCGTGGTCCCGAGAATCGTCTTGTCGCGCAGCACGTGCGCGCCGGCCGGCTCGGACGTGAAGCGGATGCGCGCTACCTCGGGCGCCGCGGCGGTGGCCGGGGGCGTCGACTCGGGCGCCGGGGCGGCGTCGCGGCCCGGCGGTGCGCCGCC
>CAYRCM010000394.1:0-1980 GCA_964422715.1 uncultured Myxococcales bacterium
GGCGCCTCGGTATCGTCTGGAACGCAACTGGGTATGGGGCCGGGGCGGGGCCCGGGGCGAAACGCCTCGCGGTCCCGCGCATCGGCCGAGCGCCATGCGGGGGCGGGCCGCACACCGGGTTTCTGCGGCCACGGCTTGACACCCCGAAGATTCAGGTCGCAAAATGGCATCGGTTATTCCACTTTGGGTCGCAAAATGGAAACGATCGGACGATTCTTCGACCTCCCGGACTCCAGCTGCTTCCTGTTCGGACCCCGCGGGACCGGCAAGTCGACGTGGCTTCGCACCCGGCTGCCCGATGCGCTGTACATCGACCTGCTGGCCCCCGACGTGCTGCGCGCTTACGAGGCCCGGCCCGAACGGCTCATCGAAGTCGTCCGCGCGCAACCCGCCCCCCGGCCGGTCGTGGTCGATGAGGTGCAGAAGGTCCCCGACCTGCTTCCGGCCGTGCATCTGCTCATCGAGGAAGAACCGCGGCGGCGCTTCGTGCTCACGGGTTCGAGCGCCCGCAAACTGCGGCGCGCCGGCGTGAATCTGCTCGCGGGCCGGGCCGTGCGCCGCACCCTGCATCCGTTCATGGCCGCCGAACTCGGCGCGCGGTTCAGGCTCCCAGACGCGCTGCAGCTTGGGCTGCTGCCGCTCGTCGTCGCGGCTGCCGAGCCGCGCGACGTTCTCGCGAGCTACGTTGGCCTCTACCTCCGCGAGGAAGTGCAGGCCGAGGGACTCACCCGCAGTCTCGGCGGGTTCTCGCGGTTTCTCGAAGCAGCGGCGTTCTCGCACGCGGGTGTGCTCAACATCAGCAACGTGGCGCGCGATTGCGGTGTGGGCCGCAAGACCGTCGAGGGCTACCTCGGCATTCTCGACGACCTGCTGCTCGCCTTCCGCCTGCCGGTCTTCGAGCGCCGGGCGGGCCGCGCCACGGCGGCCCATCCCAAGTTCTTTCTCTTCGATGCTGGGGTGTTCCGTTCGCTCCGGCCCGCCGGGCCGCTCGACCGCCCCACCGAGATCGAGGGGGCCGCGCTCGAAGGCCTGGTCGTCCAGCACGTGCGCGCCTGGGCGGCGTACGGCGGCGACCGGGTGCAACTGCACTACTGGCGCACCCGGGCTGGCAACGAAGTCGACCTCGTCGCATACGGCGAAGACGTCTTCGCGGCCATCGAAGTCAAGAATACGGCGACCGTGCGCCCGGCCGACCTGAGCGGGCTGCGGGCCTTCACGGCCGACTACCCCGAGGCGCGTGCCATCCTGCTCTACCGCGGGCGCGAGCCGCTCTGCATCGACCGCGTGGCGGTCTGGCCCTGTGAGGACTTCCTGCGGGCGCTGCGGCCGGGCGCGGCGCTGCCCTGAGGGGCGACGACCCGGCGGCTGCGGCCTGGTGGGCAGGCCCCCGGGTTCGCACATTCGGTCGGGATTGCGGAAGCGGTGTGCCGCCGCTTCGGCCCCGCGGTCATGCCCCGTTGCTCGAACGTTCGGCCGGGCGTGTGGAAGCGGCGTCCCGCCGCTTCGGCCGGCCGGGGAGTGCCCGCGGGCGGGTTCCGGGCGGGGCCCGGCGCGCAGCCCTACGCCGGCTTCGGCGTCTTCGCGGGCGTGGCCGCCTTCTTGGCCTTGGCGGGCTTGGCTGGCTTCTTGGCCTTGGCGGGTTTGCCGGCCTTTTCGGCCTGCGCGGCCCACGAGATTTCAAACTCGACCTCGGTCGTGCCGTCCTCGGTCTCGACCTCCTCTTCGAGGCTGACCGTGTCCGGGATGCGCACCGATTTGCCGCCGATGCGCACGGGTTTGCCGGCGGCGATGCGCAGCGCCAGGTCTTGCAGGCGGCGGGCCAGGGCAAAGCGGTCGATGGTTCGCTCGTCGCTCATCCGGTCGCTCCTTTCGGGGCAGGGCCGGCCGTGGCGGGCGCGCCCTTGCGGCGGCGGGCCACGGCCCGGCGGCGGTTCGCTCGCGCCGCGAGTATAGGCCGACGCGGGCGGGGTCCGCCAGGGT
>CAYRCM010000395.1:0-1976 GCA_964422715.1 uncultured Myxococcales bacterium
GTGGTCGCGCTCCTCGTCGACGCCCCGGCCGACCCGCCGGCGGCCGCGGGCCTGCGCCGGGTAGCCGCCGCCTTTGCGCGGGCGCGGCCGGCGGGTGAGGCGCTGGCGCTCTATCGACGCGCTGCCACCGTCGACCAGGTCGTCGGTTTCACGACCGTCCACGAACGCGTCGGCGCGGCCCTCGACGCGGCCGACGACGCGAGTCCGGCGGCCCCGCGCATGGCCCTCGATGTCTCCATCGCGGCCGTCGTGGCCGAGACGACGCGGCTCTACGCCCCGGCCGAACCCGCCCTGCGCGCGGTCGTGGTCGTGAGTGCCGCGGCGAGCGAGGCGGCGCCGGCGCTGAACCCCGCGGGCGACTTGGCGCTCTACCTGCTTGCGCCCGCGCCGAACGGGGCGCCCGCCCCTCTTGGCGCTGGAGCGCACGTCACACAGGTGCCCTGGCAGACCGAGCCGGAGCTCGAGGCCGCCCTCGCGCAGGTGGCCGCCGACCTCCGTGCGACGGCCGATGGGCTCTACGCAATCGGCGCCTGCCCGGGCCTGCCGGCCGGAACGAACCTCACGCTTCAGGGCCCCGCCGGCAGCCCGTGTGCCGTGACGCTGCCCGCAGGCCCTGCCGAAGACGTCGCCCTGCCCTGCGACCCCGCCGCCATCGCCGCGGGCGCACGGCCCCTGCCCGAGCGCATCGAATTCCGCTTCGGCGCGGACGAACGCACGCGCTTCGACGAACTCTACGCGGGTTGGCGAACCGACGATTTCGACCTCTCCGTGCGCCTTGGGGCAGCCGCCGAGACCCCCGCCCGGGCGCATCTGCGCGGCCAGACCACGCTCGGGTGTGCCCGTAAGAGCTTCGCGGTCAACCTGAAGGGCCCCGAGCCGCGTACGCTGCTTGCCGGGGTCGCCAACGACGAGTTCTTGCTGCTATCGATGTGCAACGACGACCGCTACTTCCAGCAGTACGCCGCGAACCGCATCGCCGCCGACCTCGGCATCTTTCCGGCGCGCTTCGGCTTCGTCGAACTACTCGTCGACGGCAGCACCTGGGGCGTGTACCTCCTTATCGAGAAGCCCGACGAGGCGGTGCTGCGCGAGCACGCGCGGGTTGCCGCCGTGCTGCGGCGCCGCTTCGAGCCGAGCGACATACCCCCCGATGTCGCCTACCCGCCGGACGAAGCGGCGGCGGCTCCGACGCTCGCGGCGTTCCTCGATCTGCCCGATCGCGCCGAGAGTCTCTCCGGCGCGAGCCTACTCGCCGACTTGCTGGACCGCGTCGACCTCGACGCTTTTCTCGGCTGGCTTGCCCTCCAGTCGCTCCTGCAAAACGGCGACTACGCCGACGAGGTATTCTTCTTCGGCACGGAGGCCGTCCGCGCCGGCGCGCGGCGCCCGTACTTCGGGATAGCGGCCTGGGACATGGACGACCCCTTCTCCGCCTGCCACCACGAGGGCCAGCACGAAATCCCCGACCCCCACGGCCTGGCCTACTGCGCCGAGGGCAACCTCGAACGCGTCGTGCTCGCCGACGCGGTGCTCTACGCCCGGTTCGCGGACCGCCTCGCCGACGCGCTTGCGGCCTGGCCCACGGAGCGCCTGCGCGCGACGCTCGACGGCACGGCCGCCGCCCTGCTGCCGTTTTTTGCGCGCGCCGACGTGTGCGCCGCCATGAGCGAGTTGCTCCAGCGCAACCCCGACGCGCGCGACCCGGCCGTGGCCCAGGCCGACATCCAGGCCCACATGGAAGCATTTGCCAGCGACTTCGCCCTGCGCCGGACCCTGCTCGTCGAACGGCTCGCGGCCTTCCACGCCGCGCGGAGGCAACCGTGACGCGCTGCGCCATCCCTGCGTCCCGCCTTCCGGCCCATGGCGCCGGCCCGCAGCGCCCGGCGACGCCGGCGGCGACCCGGGCGGCCGGCCCGCCGCTTTTCGGGCTGCTCGCGTTCGTGGTCGCCTGCGGCGGGGGCGGGAGCGGGCTGCGC
>CAYRCM010000396.1:0-1972 GCA_964422715.1 uncultured Myxococcales bacterium
GAGGTCTGCCAGATCCAGGACGGCAAGACGGGCGGCTTCTGCGTCACCGAGGGGCTCACCATCGAGGGCGGGCCCGACACCTGCGCTGCCGGCGGCGGCCTCGCGGGCCTCGCCCCCGCAATGCTCGTGCTCGCCGGCCTCGCGCTCACGGTGGCGCGCCGACGCCGCCACACGTCACCCATGGCCTGACGAAACCCGGACGACCGACGACGCCCGGCCGCGCTCCCGCCCGGCCGGCGTCGCCCAGCAAGGAGACGACTTCCATGCGCGTACGCAATTTGCTCTTGGCCATCGTTTGCCTCTGCGGTTCGGCCGCGAGCGCGCGCGCTCAGGCCATCCCCGTGCAGACCTTCCACCCGTCGCCGCACCCGCGCGACTACTTCACCGTGCACGGCACCGAAACCATTGGGCATCTCAAATGGGGCGTCGGCCTCATGCTCAACTACGCCCAGGACCCGCTCATCCTGCGCACCACGTCCGGCGAGGTGCGCCGCAACATCGTCACCGACCAACTCACCGGCGACCTCCAGATGGCGCTGGGCATCCTCGACTTCATGGAAATCGCCATCGACCTGCCCATCCACCTCTACATGGCCGGCGACGGCGTCGCGCCCGGCAGCGAGCCGGCTGCCGCGGGCGTCGGCGACCTCTGGATCGTCCCGCGCTTCCGCATCCTCGATCACGGCGGCAAGGGCTTCGGGCTCGCCGCCGCACTGCCCATCACGGTCCCCATCGGCAACCAGGTCGACCGCTACATGGGCTCCGAAAGCGCCACCGTCGCCCCCCAGGTCATGGCCGAGCTGCGCTTCCCCTGGGTCCGCGCCGCCTTCGACCTCGGCTACCGCTTCGCCAAAGAAGCCAATGTCGGCAGCCTGCAAGTCGACGACGAACTGTTCTACGGCCTCGCCGTCGGCTTCAAACCCTTCACCGAACTGCTCGAAATCGTGGCCGAAGGCTACGGCGCGGCCGGCGCCAACAGCCTGCTCGAACGCAACGAGCGACGCCTCGAAGTCGACCTCGGCCTCAAGTTCTTCCCCATGCGCGGCATGACCGTCAACGTCGGTGGCGGCGCCGGCGTGCTCGCCGGCTACGGCACGCCCAACTGGCGCGTTTTCGCCGGCATCGGCTTCAGCCCCGTGCCCGAGCCCGACACCGATGGCGACGGCCTCGTCGATTCCAAAGACCGCTGCCCGAACGAACCCGAGGACAAGGACGGCTTCGAGGACGCCGAAGGCTGCCCCGATCCCGACAACGACCAGGACGGCATCCTCGACGTCAACGACCAGTGCCCGCTCGACGCCGAGGACAAGGACGGCTTCGAAGACGCCGAGGGCTGCCCCGATCCCGACAACGACAAGGACGGCATCCTCGACGTCGACGACCGCTGCCCGAACGAACCCGAAGACAAGGACGGCTTCGAGGACGCCGACGGCTGCCCCGACCCCGACAACGACGGCGACAAGATCCTCGACGTCGACGACCGCTGCCCCGACGTGCCCGAAAACTACAACGGCTGCAAGGATGAAGATGGCTGCCCCGAAGAAGGCCGCATCTGCATGACGGCAACCAAGATCGTCACCCTGGAGCCCATCTACTTCGTCTTCGGCAAGGCGGTCATCCTCGAACGCTCCTTCCCGATCCTCGAGGAAATGGCCAAGGCCATCGCCGAAAATCCGCAGATCAAGAAGGTCCGGGTCGAAGGCCACACCGACGACGTCGGCCGCGACGCGAACAACCTGCGCCTGTCCAAAGCGCGCGCCAAGGCCGTCTACGACGCCCTCATCAAGCGCGGCATCGCCGCAAGCCGCCTCATGCACGAGGGCTTCGGCGAAACGCGGCCCATCGTCCCCAACGACTCCGACGAAAACCGCCAGAAGAACCGCCGCGTCGACTTCATCATCGTCGACGTCGACAGGTCCGCCGCCCCCGCCCCTGACGGCGCAGACCCCGAATTGCCCTGACGTCGCCGCGA
>CAYRCM010000397.1:0-1962 GCA_964422715.1 uncultured Myxococcales bacterium
GGTCACGGCGTCCGGCGCGACATCGGGCGGGCCGGGCAACTCGGCCGCGGCATCGGGGGTGCGCGGTAGGTCCGGCGCCGCCGCGTCGGCTCCGGGCTCGGCGTCACGGGCCGCCCCGTCACCGGGCGCCCCGGCATCGGGGCCGCGCCCCGCGTCCGGTGCGGTGTCGGCGACCGGCCCGGCGTCGAAGCCGGCCGGCGCATCGGGCCCGGCCAGGTTGACTTCTGGCCCGCCGATTCCCGTGCCGCTGCACGCAGCCAGGCCGAAAAGAACCACGATCCAAAAGGTTGCATGGCACGCGAGGCGCATGGTTTCCACTCCGAGCCGCTCAGGGCTGCGGCGGCTGGCTCGCCTGGACGAGCTCGAAGCAACACACGTTCGAGCCGCCGCACGTGAAGTGGGCGGACCCGTCCGTGCCACCGTCGGCCGCGCACGTGGTGGCGGGCACGCAGCGGTAGTTGTCGTTGTCGCTCGGGCAGGCCGTATCGTCGTCCTCGATGACGTCTCCGGGCGTCAGGTCGCGACCCGCGAACCCCTCGAAATCCGGTGCGTACCAGTGAATCTTGAACACCGCATTCTCCGGGTGGCCCTTCGGGTCGAGCATGGCGAGTTCGTACTGTGCCAGCGGCCCGGCGTTCGCGACGGGGTTCAAGTACTCCCAGACCCGCTCGCCCGTCGGGGTGACCTCGAAAAAGCGTCCCGTAACGCCCTCGCAGGCGAGCGTGTTGCCGTTCGGCAGCCGCTGCACCCCCGAAATCTCCGACGAGTAGAAGGCGCTCGGCGGGTTGGCCACGTACTGCCAGGCGAGGGCCGGTGGGCCAAAGGCCGTGCCGGGGGCGAGTGTCGGGTAGCCGCCACCGGCGAGGACGGGCGGGGTGAGTTCGTCGAGGCTCGAGTAGAAACCCTGGGCTCCGGGGCGGTCGAGACCGTTGTTGAACAGCAGCAGGTTGCCGGCGCCGGGCAGGCCCGGCGCGATCCACTGGACGTCGTGCTGGTTGAAGAGCATTCGGTCGTCGGCCGTGCCGGCCCCGTACATTTGCGGGTTGCCCCAGCGGTAGAGGAAGTCGCCCCCCTTGCCGTAGCGTCCGCCCGCGTGTCCCGCGGCCTCGGCGCTCGTCGTGGAGTGGTCGATCACCCAGAGTTCGTTGTGCGTGCGCGCGCTGACCACGATCTGGTCGAGTTCCGGGTTGTAGCGCACGGAGTTCGCGTGGTTCCAGAACGCCGCGGCGTTGCCGCGCACCTGGAGCCGTTCCGGGTGCTCGCGCACGACGCCGTAGTCTCCGAGCGCCGGGTCTCGCTCCTGCACCAGGTGGTCGAAAACGTGCCACTCCCAGACGATCTCGAAGCCGCCGGTGGCCGTCCGCGCCACCTCGATGAGCGACTCGGGCGCGAGGTAGCCATCGCGCAGTTCGCTTGCGAGAAAGCCCACCGCGGCCGCCTGCTCGGCCGTCTTGCGCTCCACGGCCAGCATCAGCAGGTTGCCGTTCGGCAGGATGGTGAAGTCGTGGTGCGTCATGTGGTCGTCCGACGCGTAGTCGAAGGCCCACACGAGCTCGTCGTTCCAGTCGTACTCCTCGATGCGGCCGCCCTCGCCGCCGCCGATGCTGCCGGCGCCCTTCACCATGGCCGCGCGGACCAGGTTGCCGTTCGGGCGCAGGTAGCACGACTGCCCGGGTTCGTACCGGCTTTGCGCCCAGTGCTTGACCACGCGCCCCAGGCGGTCGATCAGGTAGACGTCCCCGCTGTGCTTGGCCGGGAAGAGCACATAGCCCTCGGAGGCGCCCGCCTGGCACAACCGCAGCCCGACGGTGCGCTCCGGGTCGGCGAAGTCGCAGGCCGGCGGCGCGACGACATCCGGTGGCGCAGCGACGTCGGCGTCGGGCGGCGGGCCGCTCGTGTCGGCGGCGGCCGCCGCGTCCGCGCTGTCGCCACCGGCCAACCCGTCGGCCGGGGCGTCGGGCC
>CAYRCM010000398.1:0-1940 GCA_964422715.1 uncultured Myxococcales bacterium
CGGCCCCGCCGCGCCTCGCCGCCCGCTGACGCCCGCTCCCGCGGGGCCGGCCCGGAGGCTGCCGGCCGGCCCCCCGCCCGCCTTGCAGGCCGCCCGCCGAAAACGAGCAACGCCCGACCGATGCGGCGGCAGGCCGCTCCCGCGTGCGTCGCCGCCCGTCAGGTCCCGGCCGGCCCGCCAAAGAAGGCGGCCCGGGCCCAATGCTGACTCTGGCGCACGGTTTCCGGAGCGAGCCCGAGGTCGCACTCGGCCACCCGCAACTCGTGGGCGAGATCGATGCCGAAGAGCGTGGGGTCGTCGGTGCAGAATGCGATCGGCAGGCCGGCCGCCACCAGACGGCGGGCCGGGTGCTCGCGAAGCGCGCCGACCGTGCCCGTACGAACGTTGGACGTGGGGCACACCTCGACGAGGATCTGCCGCTGCCGGGCGATGTGCAGCAGGTGGGGGTCGTCCGGCAGGCTCAGCGCGTGGCCGAGCCGACGCACACCGGGCAAGGCCAAGGCCTCGGCCACGGCGGCGGGCCCCGTGCCCTCCCCGGTGTGCACGGTGAGCGGCAGCCCGCGGGCGGCAAACGCCGCGGCCACATCGCGGAACGCGGCCGTCGGCACGCGCAGTTCGTCGGCCGCGAGGTCGGCGCCGACGACGTAGCCGGTGGGCCCGGCGTCGAGTGCCCGCACGACCTGCCAGGCGGCCTCGAGCCCGCGCCGGCGGCTCACGACGGCAACGGGTTCGAGGCAGAGACGCGGGAAGCGCGCGCGCCCCCCCACGAGCCCCTCGGCCACGGCTTCGAAGACCTCGGCAAGCGTCAGGCCGGCCGCGGCCGCGAGCGTGACGGGGCTGAAGCGCACGTTGAGATGGGTGATGCCGTCGCGCTCCGCGTCTTCGAGCGCCTCCAGGGTGATGCGCACGACGGCCGCGTGGCCGCGCACGGGCCGGCGGAACCCGTCGAAGCGTTCGAGGGCCGTGAGCAGCGGCAGCGGCGCACGCACTTGCCAGGCGGCCGAGAACGCTTCGACCGTCAGGCTCGCCGGGTACAGACCGGCGGCCTGCCCGAGCGCCACGGCGGTCGCCGGGCGGATGCTGCCTTCGAGATGGCGGTGCAGGTCGACGCGGGGTGCGGGCGCAGTGCCCGCCGGGCCCGGTCCGGTTGGTTCGACGGAGGGGGGCACGGCAAGCCGTCCTCTGAGCCGCTCTGGACGCCGGCAGCCCACTCCGGGCGGGTTGCCGGCGCCGCGGGCGGGGTCTACGGCCGGCGCCGGCGCAGCGCGAGGCCGGCGAGCAGCAGGAGTGTCGGCAGCGCGCTCGTCGCGAGCCCGCCACCCGTCGTGCAGCCTCCCCCGCCGCTGCCACCGTTGGGGTCGGTCTCGCCGGTGCAGACGCTGGCCGCGACGCAGTCGCTGTCGGCGCAGTCGACGAGCCCATCGCTGTCGTCGTCGAGCTCGTTGTCGCAGATCTCGGCGCCGGTCGCCGGGCAGGCCGCGTCGCCGGCGCAGTCACCGTCGGCACAGTCGACTCGCCCATCGCCGTCGTTGTCGAGCTCGTCGTCGCACACTTCGGCGGGCAACACGGCGCAGCCGCCAACGCCCGAGCAGTCGCCGTCGCCGCAATCGACGAGGCCGTCGCCGTCGTCGTCGACCTCGTTGTCACACACTTCCGCCGGGGCCTGCTTGCAGATCGGGTCTTCGGTGCAGTCGCCGTCCGCGCAGTCGCTGAGTCCGTCGCCATCGTTGTCGAGCTCGTCGTCGCACACTTCGTCGGGCAGCACCGCGCAGGCGCCAACGCCGGAGCAATCGCCGTCGGCACAGTCGGCGAGCCCGTCGCCGTCATCGTCCGACGTGTTGTCGCAAATCTCGTCGGGCGTGACCGGGCAGGCCGGATCGCCGGCGCAGTCGCCGTCCGCGCAGTCGACGAGCCCGTCGCCGTCGTCGTCCGCCGCGTTG
>CAYRCM010000399.1:0-1928 GCA_964422715.1 uncultured Myxococcales bacterium
ACGGTTCGCCGGCAGGCCGTCTCGCTTCCGCGCTGCATGGGCCGGCGGGCTCGCCGACGGCTCGGGCGCCGACGTCCTGCGCCCGGCTGACGTCCCGCCCGCGTCGGACCACGGGGCCCCGGACGGTACCCGCGACGGCGCCGGCGACCTGGCGCACCCGCCCGACGCCGCGGCCGTCGACACGGCCGGCGATGGCGCCCCGGGCGACACCCACCGCCCGGGCGACGCCGTCGCGGACAGCGCCGCGGACCTTCCCGACGCCGCCGCGCCACCCGCGCAGGGCCTCTGCGAGCCCAATCCCGAGCCGTTTCCGGCGCGTCCGGCCGTCACCGAACCCGCCACGCGGCCCTGGCTGCGGGTCGCCGGCACCGATGTCGTGGACGACTCCGGCCAGCCGGTGGCGCTGCGCGGCGTCAACTTCGGCAACTGGCTCGCCATGGAAGCCTGGCTCATGGGGCTCGGCAGCCTCGACGAGGAAACGCTGCTTGCCGAACTCGAAACGCGCGCCCGCGAATCGGGCATTTTCCAACTGTTTTCGCGGGCGCGGGCCACCACCTTCGTCGACTGGGTGACCGAGGCGCGCACCCGCTGGACCCTCATCCAGGAATGGCGCCGCTACTGTTTCGAAAACGCCACGGCCGAGCAATTGCCGGCCGTCGAGGCGCTCTGGGGGTGGTTTGACAGCCAGCCCTGGCTCCTCGAAGAAGAAAGCGTCTGGGACTGGCTCGCCGGCCGCTTCGGCACGGCCCGCGCCGAAGAACTCCGCACCCTCTTCCACGACCACTACATCACCGAACGCGACGTGCAGCGCGTGGCCGAATTGGGGCTCAACGCCATCCGTCTGCCGGTCTGGTACCGCACGCTCGAAACCGATTTCTTGGGGCAAAACGGCTACCGCCCCGAGGGCTGGCAGCGGCTGCATGACGTGGCCGTCTGGGCGCGGCGCCACGGGGTGTACGTCATCCTCGACTTCCACGGCGCGCCCGGCGGCCAGAGTTGCTCGGCACACCAGGGGCTGCGCGCGGGCGGGCAGATCTGGCAACGCCCCGATTGCATTGCGGAGGCCGCGCGTATGTGGCAGGCGCTCGCGACGTACTTCGCCGCCGAGCCGCACATCGCGGCCTACGACCTGCTGAACGAGCCCATGAACTGCCCCGACCGCGAGGCCTACGAAACCGTGCACAAGGCGTTCTACGCGGCCATCCGGGCGGTCGACGCGCGCCACATCGTCATGGTCGAGGACGGCTTCCTCGCGGCCCGGGAGCTCGCCTCACCGGCCGAGATGGGCTTTGAAAACGCGATGTTCTCGTACCACTTCTACCCCTGGAACGCGACGAGCGCCGACCGCTACGTGCAGGGTGCGGCCGACGCGCTCGCAACGGTCGCCGAACGCTTTGCGCGCTATCAGTGCCCCGTGCTGGCCGGCGAATTCTCGGCGGCGTCGGGGACCAACAGCGGGCCCTGGGCGGTCGAAGCGAGCGACCGCACGCTCGCCCTGCTCAACGCCCGCGGGGTGCACTGGACGCTCTGGTCGTGGAAGTTCTACGCCGACTGGGCGCTCTGGGGGGTCTACTACCCGCCGGAGCGCAGTGGCCGGCGCATTCCCGTTGAAAACGCCACGTTCGAAGACCTGAAAGCCGAGTTCGAGGCGCTCGACAGCGCCCACTACGCCCCCATCGCGGCCTACGCCGAGGTCATCGCCCGGCACGCCGCGGCGCCCGTCCTGCCGCTGACCTTCGAGTAGGGGCGGGCGGCGTCACGGCGCCCAGCCGGCTTTCGGAGCGCCGCCGGGGGGCGTGCCCGCCCCGGCCCGTTGACAGCCCCGGCGGCGGCGCCTAGCCTCCTTCTTGGGCGGGCCACCCGCCGGAGGGCGCCATGGGGGTTTTCGACCGCGCACTCAAGGCCGTCATCGAACGCTGGCCCAACGA
>CAYRCM010000400.1:0-1903 GCA_964422715.1 uncultured Myxococcales bacterium
CTCCTTCGGCTACCTTCGTTGCCTTCGTCGCTCCCCCTGCGGCGCACCGGGAGTAGGCCTCGGGGGAGCGCTCCTCGGCGCCTCGGTATCCTTATGGAAGGCAACGAGATAGGAGAACCTGGGCGCCTCGCGCCTCCGCCTCGCCGGCGCCCTCCCCCCCGTCGGCCTGAAGTCGGCCGCCTCGCGCCCCGCGGCCGGCCCGGGCCGGCCGGCGCGCCCGGCAGCCGGGCGAAGGGCTGCCCCGCCCGGGGTGAGCGGTCGCGTTTCCTCTTTGCTCGATCGGGGTGGCGGAGACGATGGCCGCAGGCGCAACGGGCGGGGGGCTACTCGGCGTCGCGGGCGCAGCGAAGGCCGACGCCGTTGCCGATGTACGCGATCTCGTCGCTGTCGCGGTTCGTGGCGCGCAGCGAGGGCGGCCCGTCGGACAGCCAACTGCCGCCGCGCATCGCCCGGCGCGTGCCCGTGGCGGGCCCCGTCGGCCGCTCGGACGGCGAGTCGGCATAGGCCGTCGGCAGATACCAGTCGGCGACCCATTCCCAGACGTTGCCGGCCATGTCGAGCACCCCGTAGGGGCTGACCCCGTCGGGCCGACTGCCAACGGGCCACGTGCGGTCTTCGCCGCAGCCATCGTTGCCCTCGCCCTGCTGGCCGGGCGTGCGGGCCGCGCGGTTGTCCATGATGCAGCGGGTACAGTCGGGCGGCGCGCTGCCCCACGGGTAGACGCCCCCCTTCGGCCCGCGCGCGGCCTTCTCCCATTCGGCCTCGGTCGGCAGGCGTTTGCCGGCCCACTGGCAGAACTGTTGCGCCCCGATCCAGTTGACGCAGTTCATCGGGTGGTCGTCGCGCCCGCTCTGACCGAGGTTGCAGTAGGGCTTCTGGCTCGCCTCCTGGTACTGGTCGCGGGTGCAGGCGCCGGCTTCGACGCAGGCGCGGAACTGCGCCACCGTGGCCTCGGTGCGGTCGATGAAGAACGCGGGCAGGTAGACCTCGTGCACGGGCACTTCGTCGGGCTCACCGCCCTCGGCCCCCATCGAGAAGCGCCCGGCCGGGACGAGCACCATGTCGGGGGGGGCCGCGGCACATTCGTCACGCAACGTCTTGACGGTGGAGGTGAACTCGGCGCGTTCGGCGGCCGTCAGGTTTTCGGGCCGGACGCGCTTGAGGAAGGCGCGCGCGCGGTCGCAGCGCCCGAGCGCCTTCTGCACCTTGGCTGCCAACAGGTGGCCGCGGTCGGTCGCGTAGAGCGCCTGGGCCTTCTGCACGAGGGCGTTGGCCGCGTCGTTTTGCCCCTGCTGGAGCAGGGCCGTGGCGCGCGTGCGCAGCGCGTTGGCGGCTTCGAGTTCCTCGGGCGACGTATCGCAGGCCTCGAGGATGCGCGTGCGTTCGCCCGTGGCCGGCGTCTGTTCGGCGGGAGGCAACTGGCCGGGTTCGAGAGCGGCGAGCACCCGCAGCGCTTCGTCGCAGTGCTTGAGCCCGAGCTGCAGCCGCCCGAGCAGCAGCCGCGCGGCATCGGTCGGATCGAGCAGGTAGGCCGCCTGGGCCCGGATGAGCGCCTCTTCGAGTTGGCCGGCCTCGTGGAGAGCGGCGGCGCGGGCGCGCAGCATGGCCGCCGCATCGCTTTCGCTGGCCGTTTCGGCCGCAACCGCCTGCAGGGGGCTCATCGCCCAGACCGCGAGCACCGACAGCGTGGCCGTGAAATGAAGCATCATGCGCCTCCTCGGCGGGGTGGCAGCGCCGACCGGCCGCATCGGGGAGCGTGGCGGCCCGGCCTCGTGGCGCCGAAACGGGGCGAGTATAGCCGGGCCCGCCGCGCTTGTCTCGCCGGGCGCGGCGGACGGCAGGCCCGGCGCCCGGACCGGCACCCCGTCGGCCAGCCTCCTGCGGCTACCGGCGCCCCGCGCGG
>CAYRCM010000401.1:0-1865 GCA_964422715.1 uncultured Myxococcales bacterium
CTGCCGAACTCGCCGATGCGCCGCCCAAGACCGTCGCCGCGCTGGCCGAGGCCGCCCGGCCGCTCGGGGTGCTGTTCCAGATCCAGGACGATCTGCTCGACCTCTACGGCGACAAGGGCCGCGCGGCACCTGCCGGCGACATCCGCGAGGGCAAGTACTCACTGCCCGTCGTCTTCACGCTCGAGCGGGCCACGCCGGCCGACCGCCGGGCGCTGTTGGACCTGCTGCACGCCCCGCCCGATGCGCCGCTCGGTCCGCGCGCCGACGCGGCCCGGGCGCTTTTTGCCGCCTACGGCGCCCCGGCCTTCGCGTTCGCCGAGATGAGCCGCCGTCGGGCCGCGGCGTTGGCGACCCTCGAAGCCGCGGCCGTGCCGCAACCGCTCGTGGCCCTCGTCGCCGACCTCGCCGAGGCGTTTCTGCTGCCCATCGCACCACTCGCCGCCGCGCTCGCCGGCCCCTCCGCCGCGCCTGCCGTCGGCGCCCCGCGCCCTCCCGGAGGACACGATGACCGTTAGCGCGCCCCAAACGGGCCTCCGCAGTTTCCCCGGCAACTTCTGGACCGTCATCCTGCTCGAATTCTTCGAGCGCGGGGCCTACTACGGGCTCATGTCGGTGCTGGCGCTCTACCTCGGCGACACGGCGCGGGGCGGCGTGCTCAACTTCAGCGAGCCAGAGGTGGGCGTGCTCATGGGCACCATCACGCCGTTGCTCTACGCGCTGCCGATATTCAGCGGCGCGCTCGCCGAACGCTTCGGCTACCGGCGCACGCTCGCCGTGGCCTTCGCGCTGCTCGCCACGGGCTACTTCCTGGCCGGTCAGGTGACGAGCTACCCGCTCGTCTTCGCCGCGCTCGTCGTCATGGCGCTCGGCGCGGGCACCTTCAAACCCATCCCGTCGGGCACCATCGCGCGGCTCACCCACGCCGGCAACTCGGCGATGGGCTTCGGCATCTTCTACTGGACCATCAACCTCGGGGCCTTCGTCTTTCCGCTGATTCTCGTCAATTGGCTCAAGTCCATCTCGTGGTCCTACGTCTTCTATCTTTCGGCCGCGGCGACCGGGCTCATGCTGCTGCCCACCCTGTTCCTCTACCGGGAGCCGCCCAAACCCGAGAACCGGCGCTCGCTCGGCGAGGTGCTCGGGGGTGCCCTCAAGGTGCTCGGCGACTACCGCTTCGTGGTCATGATCCTCATCTACTCGGGCTTCTGGATCCTCTACTTCCAGATGTTCCACACGGTGCTCTGGTATCTCAAGGATTACGTCGACATGCAGCCGGTTGAAGCGGCGGTCAACACGCTGCTCGGCTGGCTCGGCATCGACGCGCGCTTCGTCTTCGACGTCGAGCACGTCACCTCGCTGAACGCCGGCACCATCATCCTGCTGCAACTCGTCGTGTCGCGGCTCGTGGCCAAACGGCGGGCCTTGCCCACGATGATCGTGGGCATCGCGCTCGGCTCGTGCGGCATGGCGCTGCTGGCGCTTTCGAACACGGCCTGGATCTTCATCCTCGGGGTCGTCGTGTTCTCGATTGGCGAGATGACCACGCACCCCAAATTCATCAGTTATGTCGGGCTGATTGCGCCGAAGGACAAGGTGGCCCTCTACATGGGCTACATGTTCCTCTACGGCGTCATCGGCAGTTCGGTGGGCGGGCTCATCGGCGGCTACGGCTACAAGTACTTCGTCAAAGAACGCCATGACCCGCAGACCCTCTGGCTGCTCTTGGCCGGCATCGGCGTCGCGACCATTGTGGGGCTGTTGCTCTTCAACCGCTTCCTCGCGCGGCGTCCGGCTGCCGCGACCGCGGCGGCGCCCGAGGCGCCCGAGGCGTGAGCGGGGCCCCGCCCCCCCGCGCGCCCGCGCCA
>CAYRCM010000402.1:0-1813 GCA_964422715.1 uncultured Myxococcales bacterium
TCTGGTGGCGGGCTCCCCGCCCAATCCCGCGCCCGGTTTCCGAGTCGGCCGTGAGCCCGGCCGTCTACGATCCGTCGAGTGCCGCCTGGTTCGCCACCACGGCCGGCGTGCTGGTGCGCGTCGAGCCCGACGGCGACCTGGTGAGCCTCGTCGACGGCGTCCAGGGCAGCGACTTCGACATCCGCGCTGCGGCGCGCGTCGTCGTCTCCCGCGAGGCGGGCCGGGACATCGTGCTGCACCGCTACGGGGGCGGCACGGTCACGCACACCGCGCTGCTCAGCGGCGAAGCGTTTTTCGGCCCGCGGCTTTCGCCCACGGGCGATCGCGTGCTGCTCTCCGAAAGCCGCCCCGACGGCGGGCACATCTGGCTCGTGACGCTGCGCGACGGCCGCGCCCGTGACCTCGGTCCGGGCGTTGCTCCGACGTGGCATCCCGACGGGCACCACATCCTGTTTGCGCGCACGAGCCACGACGGTCACGTGCTCACGGGCGGCGAGTTGTGGCTGCGCAACCTCACGCGCCACACGACGCGGCCGCTCACGGCTACGCCCGAGCGCGCCGAGGTGGCCCCCGCCGTTTCGCCCGACGGGCGCTTCGTGGCCTTTGCCGACGGTCGCACCGGGGCGCTCTTCGTCGCGACCCTGCCCGTCCTCACCGGGAAGGAGGGCGGCCGATGAAAACGCTGCGCATCGCGCTTTTCCCGCTGCTCGCGGCCCTGGCGTTTGCGCCCGCGGCGCAGGCTGCCAAGGTCATGCTCAACCCGAGCGACCAGATCCACAACCCCGTCTCCGGCGGCGGCAACGAGGCCGAATACGCGCTCATCTATGCCAACATCGCCGCCGACATCCTGCGCGCGGCCGGCATCGACACGCGGGTCGACCAGAGCTTCGACAACGCCCCGGGCAACGCCAACTCGTGGGGCGCCGACATCTTCGTCAGCATCCATACGAATGCCGGCGGTGGCCACGGCACGGAGACGCTGTACAAGTCGAGCGGCGGCCAGAACGTCGCGCAGCACGTGCAAGACGGGCTGCTCGGGCAGTTGCCCTACCAGAGCCGCGGCCTGAAGTACCGCGACAACCTCTGGGTGCTCAACGCCACGAACATGTACGCCTGCCTCACCGAGGCCGTGTTCCACGATTGCACCTCCACTTCGGGCTACCAGGGCCATCCGCCGTCCGAATCGGCCTACCTGAAGACTGCCGACGGCCAGCAGCACATCGGCCGCGGCATTGCCGAGGGCGTGTGCTCGTACTTCGGCGTCAGCTGCTCGGTTGCGCCGCCGCAGACCGGCACCTACAAGGGCGTCGTCTACCGCAACCCCAACACCGGAGACCGCATCCCGGGGGCGCGGGTCGAACTCAACACGGGCGCCGTCACAACCGCCAGCGACACGGGCTACTGGGAATTCGTCGTGCCGGCCGGCACCTACACGGCCACGGCTTCGGCCGCCGGCTACCAGCCGGGCAGCTCCACCCGCACGGTCACGGCGGGCCAGGAAATCTGGGGCAGCATCGGGCTCAATCCCGACGCGCCGCCGCCCGATCGCGATGGCGACGGGGTGGCCGACGCCAACGACAACTGCCCCGACACGCCCAATGCCGGCCAGGAAGACAGCGACGGCGACGGGGCCGGCGACGCCTGCGACGCGCCGCCGCCCCCGCCCGATGCCGACGGCGACGGGGTGCCCGACGCCACCGACAACTGCCCCTGGGCGCCGAACGCCGGCCAGGAAGACCGCGACGGCAATGGCATCGGCGACGCCTGCGACGCGCCGCCGCCCGCCGACGCCGACGGCGACGGGGTGCCCGAC
>CAYRCM010000403.1:0-1812 GCA_964422715.1 uncultured Myxococcales bacterium
AGGCCGGCGCATCACGCAGCCGTTTGGCCAGGCCGGACACCGCGGCGGCCGTATCGCGCTCTTCCGCGAGCGCTCGCGAGAGGTCTTCGCGGAAGCGCGACGGATCGCCCAGGGCCGACCATACGCCGTCGCTGGCCGCGGCGAGCGCGCTCACCTGGGTGTTGTCGCCGGGGCCCCTGCTCCGCGGCGCGTGAGGGCCGGCGCGACGCTTCCGCGCCGGGCGCCGGCGGCGCAGGGCCCGCGCGGCCGGCCGCCGCGAAATGCCCTATTGTCAGGGCCCGCGCGGCCGGGCTATCCTGACGGCTCGGGGGCGGGCACCCGCAACGGATCGCACAACGTGAGCGAAGCCGAACGCAGAACGGACGCTGCAGTGGCTGCCGGTGCCATCATCGACGGCCGCTACCGCATCCACGCGCTCATCGGCTCGGGCGGCATGGGCGACGTGTATGAGGCACGCCACCTGGCCCTCGACCGCCAGGTGGCCATCAAGGTGCTGCGGCCCCAACGCCTGCAATCGCGCCCCGACGTCGAACGCTTCCGCCGCGAGGCGCGGGCGCTCGCCAAGTTGCATCACCCGAACACCATCCAGGTCATCGACTACGGCGAAACCGACACGGGCGGCTTCTTCCTCGTCACCGAGTTTCTCGTCGGCGAATCGGTCAAGGAACGGCTGCGCCGGCAGGGACCGTTTTCGCCCGCCGAGGCCGTGCGCATCGCGTTGCAGGTCGGCCACGCGCTCACCGAAGCGCACGACATGGGCATCATCCACCGCGACCTCAAGCCCGGCAACCTGCTGCTCACGACCCACGCCGGGCAGCCCGATTTCGTCAAGGTGCTCGACTTCGGGGTGGCCAAACTGCTGTCCGACGGCGATCTCCGCGACGAGCGTTCGACCGGCGGCGGCATCGTCGTCGGTACCCCGGCGTATCTCGCCCCCGAAGTGGTTATCGGCTGCCCGCCGGATGCGCGCCTCGACCTCTACGCGCTCGGCGTGACCCTGCACGAGATGCTCGTCGCCATGCGCCCCTTCCCCGGGCTGCACGGCAAGGACCTGTTGCGCCAGCGCATTCTGCGCGACCCCGAGCCGCCGAGCAGCCTGGCGGGCGCGCCGCCGTTGCCGCCCAGCCTCGAAGCGCTCGTCCTCGAGATGCTGAGCCGCGATCCCACGCGCCGCCCGCCGCACGTGCGGGCGCTCGTGGCGCGGCTCGAACTCATCGCCGGTTCGCGCGATCTGACCGACGACCGCGGGCCGGCCACCGTCATGGGCAGCAGCGAAGAGCCCACGCTGCGCCGGCTCGGCGGCGCAGAGCGGGTGGCGGGCGGGTTTCTCGAGTGTCCGGCCCCGGGCGTGCGCGAGGCGCCCACCCATCAGGTGGCGTCCCCGAGCGAAACCGAATTCGACCTGAGCGACGGCCCCGACCTGGGGCTCGCCGGCCCCGCCGACCTCGACCTCGACCTCGGGCCCCCCACCACCGTCGGCCACTTCGACCCCGCCGCGGCGCTCATCGACCCGCTCGTCGAACCGACGCAGGTCGACGGCACCCCCGGAGCGCTCCTTGCCGACCGCCCCACGTGGCGCGGGGGCAACCCGGCCGGGGCCTTGGCCTGGCAGGTGAGTTCGCTTGACGCATCGCCGCATTGGGACGACGACCAGCCCGTCGTGTGGACCGATCCGGCCACCCTGCCGCACGCGGCCGTCTCCGACGAGCCGAGCCCGCCGGGCCCCTCCTGGCCCATGCGGACACCCGGGGCCGGTTCTGCCCCCGCGCCGGACGGGCCGCCGCGCGCCGCCGCCCCGCCGGCCCTGCCCGC
>CAYRCM010000404.1:0-1792 GCA_964422715.1 uncultured Myxococcales bacterium
AGCACGGCGGCACGGTCCGCGCCGAGGCGAGCCCCCTCGGCGGGGCGCGCTTCGTCGTCGAACTGCCCGGCACCCCGACCGCTGCGCCCGTGGCGCCGCCAGCGGCGTAGCCCGCTCGCCTCGCGGCCCGCCGAGGCCGGCCCGGCGACCGAGTGCGCTGCGGGCGGAGATGCGGCTCACAGGGTCGCAGGAATCGGAGTTCCGTCGCGAGGCGCGAGCCTGCCGGATGGGCAGCCAGGAGCGGGGTGCACGAAACCCGAGGCGTGTCCGCGGATACGCCGCAGGATTTCGGGGGCCCCCGCGACGCCGCTGCCGGCCGGCAGGGGCGGCCGCAGCCGGAACGCAGTTTTCGGCGACCCTGTCAGGGAGTGGGGGGTCAGGTACCGGAGAAGAGGCGGTCGGCGAACTTGTCGTCGAGGCCGGCGGCCCGGATGCGCTTGGCGGCGCCTTCGACATCGTATTCGAAGCGTTCGGTCCAGTAGCGCCCCGCCTTCGTGTCGAGCACGCCGAAACAGCCGTTCGGGTTGCGGTCGCGCGGCTGGCCGACGGAGCCGACGTTGATGAGGTACTTGTAGCCGGGTTCGATGCGAATTTCGTTGCCCGTGAGGTCGGTGACGCCCTGGGCGCTGAGCCGGTACTGCGCCGTCAGGTGGCTGTGGCCGATGAAATTGAGCGCCGCCAGCTGGTCGAAAACGCGCGTGTGCGCGCGCGCATCGTCTTCGCGAACGACGTAGAAGAAGCCGGACGGCATGATGGGTGCGGCATGGAAAAATAGAATGTTTTCCATGCGATAGGTGTATGGCAAGGCGTAGAGCCAGCGCAGGTTTTCGGCATCGAGGGTGGTGCGCGTCCAGTAGAGCACGTGTTTGGCGGCCGGGTAGTAGAAGTCGGTGTCCATGACGCCGATGACAGCCGCGTCGTGGTTGCCGAGCAGGGTGACCGACGAGACCTCGCGCACGATCTGGCAGCACTCGTTCGGGCTGGCCCCGTAGCCCACGACGTCGCCGAGGCACACGCAGCCGTCGATGCCGAGGGCGCGCACGCGTTCGACGAACGACTCCATGGCGGGCAGGTTGGCGTGGATGTCGGAGAAGATGGCCAGTCTCATGCGGGGGAACCTTTCCGTCCCGTCCACGGGAGCGGCGCTATTCTAGAACCGCCCGCCACCAAAACACAATGACGCGGCGTCGCCAGAATCCGTCACCGCGCCGAGGTCCGAGCGAGTGGAGGCGGGGTCAAGCGCAAGGAGGCAAGCCGATTTGGGCGCAGTCGTAGCAGCGCTCCGGCGAGCACCAAATCGGCGCGGCCGACACCGCGATTGCCCCCGCATCCGCTCGCGAATCCCGGTGTGGGTGACGGATTCTGGGCCGGGTGGGTGCGGCAACGCGCCGGGCTCGAACGACGCGGCGGCGCGCCTTCAGTCGCAGACCGACCAGGGCACGCACGCGCTGCCCTGACAGCGGCCGAGAGCGGGCCGGTAGCCCGGCCCGACGCAGACCTCGGCCCCGGCGGTGCCGCAGCGCAACAGCCCGGCGGGGCAACCCTCGCCGAGTCTGCGCATCGCGATGCCCGGAGCCGACGCCGAAGGCCACAGGAAGGCGTGGAAACCGGGGCTGAGCGGGAGCAACGCGAAGCCCGCGCCGAGCGTCTGCATGTCCAGGTCGTCGGGTGAAAGTGGGCTCCAGCGTTCGACCTCGACGCCGTCGCCAGTGAGGCGAACAAGATCGAGCCTGAGCTGCTCGCCACCGCTGGGCATCGCGGTCGCGACCGCAACGAGCACGCCGCCGTCGCC
>CAYRCM010000405.1:0-1757 GCA_964422715.1 uncultured Myxococcales bacterium
TCTCGACGAAGCGGCGCTTGTCGTGCGGCGTGATGACCAGCGTGCGCCAGCAGAAACTCGCGAAATCGTTGGCACCGCCGCTGCCCGGCAGCCGCACCTTGGGTTTCGCGTAGTCGCCGACGACCGTGGAATTGATGTTGCCGTACTTGTCGATCTGTGCGCCGCCGAGAAACGTGTAGTCGACGCCGCCGCGCTGACACAACTCCATGATGTCGTACATGCTGGAGGCCATGACGGCGCGGAACGTGGTGCGGCTGTCGCCGACCGTGATGGGCATGGTGGGGAGTTGCGGCGCGATGCCGCCCGCCTCGAACAGGATGACGAGGTTCGGCGCGTGCGTACGCTGCGCCAACATGCTGGCGGCACAGGGCGCGCCGGTGCCGACCCCGACGGTGCTGCCGTCTTCCAGGATGTGGCTGGCGGCGCAGATCATGAGCTCCATCGTGTTGTAGGTTGCCGTCGTCATGGCTGCCTCCCCCCCAGTTCGCCAGCGTCGTTGAGAAACTCAAGTGCGCGCAACTGCCGCATGCGCTCGATGCCGCCGCAGCGTTCGAGGTACGTCGAAAAGTCCTTGACCCCGAAGATGTATTCGTCGAGGAACTGCGCAAACGCGGCCGGATCCTGTTCGGTCTGCAGCCAGCGCTGCAGGTGAGCCTCGTCGCTGTAGTACTCGTAGGGCATGTTGCCGGGGAAACTGCCGTACGGCACTTCGACCACCGCGTCGACCATGTAGAAGGGGATGTTCGTGCGCGACGGGTCGGAGCGGATGTCGTCGTTCGACACGATGCGCTCGCACGTGATGATGAGGCGTTTCGACGCCCGCGCGAGATCTTCGTCGGCCACCGTGATGCCGCGGATGCGGGAGTTTCCATAGATGTCGGCCTCGTGCACGTGGATGGCCGACACGTCCGGGTAGAGCGCCGGGAACGCGGTGACCCGCTGGCCCGTGAAGGGGCATTCGACCACCTTGGCCGCGGAGTGCCGGAACGTGTCGGTGCCCAGCATGCTGCGGCCGACGAGGAACGGGATGCCCATCGCCGCTGCCCGGAGCCGCAGCGCGAGCCCGTAGTTCGTCCACTCGCACACCTGCACCGTGCCCGACTCCATGACACGGCGGGCGTTCGGCGACAGGCCGCGAGCCTCGAGGCCCACGACGTAGGCCACATCGACGCGGTCGAGGCATTTGCCGGCGCACAGAATCTGGAAGTCGTGCGTCGACGTGTGGCCGGCGAAGCCGAGGTTCTTTCTGCCCTGGCGCACGATCTCGTGAAGGATGGCCGTCGGGATCCGGTTGACCCCGAAGCCGCCGATGCCGAGGTAGCAGCCGTCCGGGATGAAGCGGCGCACGGCCTCGGCAGCCGACATCAATTTCGGGTCCATGCGTCGCGAGCGCGTGGCGAAGAACTCGCGGGCCGGGTTGGGATCGGGGTCGCTGAACAGCGGGCCCATCCCTTGTTCGAGAACGTTCAACGGTGCCATCAGTCAACTCCTTGCCGTGAGCATCGTTCCCCGCGCCGCCCCGTCGAGCGGGAGTCGCCGCCCGGCGCCGCCGGGGACCCGCAAGCATGCGGCCAAACGGGCCGCGCAGCAAGCCGCCTGGCGCGGTCCCCAACGAAAACTGCGCCGGCCCGCTTGACACGGGGCGTCAATCCGCCTAAAAGGTTCACTGGTTAAACCATTTAACCGCGAAGGACGCGCGGAACGTGCCTCTCGAACGAACCAGCCTCTCGCAACAAGTGGCGGCCGACCTGCGGCGG
>CAYRCM010000406.1:0-1672 GCA_964422715.1 uncultured Myxococcales bacterium
CCCCTGCGGCGTACCCGGAGTACGCCTCGGGGGATCGCTCCTTGGCGCCTCGGTACCCTTTGGAACGCAACTTGGGCTGAGCCCCTACGGCCGCGCCGCCAGCAACCCCGCGCGGCGCAGGAAGCGCAGGGTCTCGGCGGCCGCCAGCGCCGGCTGCTCGCTCGCGACGGGGTGGCCGGCCGCCCCGACGAACACGAGTTCGGCCCGCGGCCCGAGCCGCAGGGCGAGCGTCTGCGCATCGGCCGGCGGCAGCAGCGGGTCGAGGCGCGCGGCCAGGATGAGCGCCGGCCGGTCGAACGCGCCGAGGCCCGTGAGCGCATCGAGCGGCTCACGAAACGGCCCTGGCACTCCCGCGCAGTTGGCGGCGCTTACGCGTGCCCAGCCGAGCTCGCGGCAGGCCACGGTGCGAAAGAGCGCCAGCGACGCCCCCGTGCGCGCGAACGACGTCGTCGGATGGCTCGCGGGTCGCGCCGTCGGGGGGGCGGGCAGCGCGCCGCGGCGCGCCACCTCGTGCAGCAGCGCCTTGAGCGCCGCGTGGTCGCGTGCCCGGTAGGCGTGGGCGGCCACGGTTTCGAAGAGCCACGTGTCACGCGTGAGCGGCGCTCCCCGGCCGTCGCCAAGCCGCCCCGTCGCGAGCCGCGCCTCGATCGCGCGGAGATCGGCCGCGGCTCGCGGGTCGTCGGCGACGAGCCGTTCGAGAAAGTCGGTGAGCCGGGCCCGCACGTCCCACACGAAGCGCCCATCGGCGAGCGGCGAGACCAGGATGAGGGCCGCCACGCGCTCGGGCGCGCGCGCCGCGAGGAGCAGCGCCGGCAGGGCGCCAAACGAACTCGCGTGCAGCACGAGCCGGCGCTCGCGGCCAAGCGCGGCGTCGGCCACGGCCAGCGCATCGGCGACCGTGCGCTCCACGAGGTAGTCGTCGGCCGTGCGCGCCTCCGCGGCGCGGCCCGCGAGCGCGCCCGAGCGGCCCGCGCCGCGCTGGTCGAAGCGCACGATGCGCGCCACGCTCGCCAGCGCGCGCCAGTAGGGCTGCGCGAACAGTCGGGCGTCGGGCACGCCGGGCCCGCCGTGGAACACGAGCAGCGCCGGCGCCTCGGGCCCGCTCGCGCCGCCCTCCTCGTAGAACACGGTGACCGTGCGGGCGCTGTCTGGCTGGGCTGCCACCTGCACCGTGGCGCCCGTCGGAGGGCGCGCGCGGAGTCCGCCGCAACCCGCGAGCGCGAGCAGCAGGCCGAACGCCGCCGGCGCGGCCCGCCAACCGGTGCAGCGGAACCCCATGGGCATGCCCCTCGCTCCGGTCCGCGTCACCGCCGGCTGTGTTGCTCCTCCTCGAATGGGCGTTGCCAGTCCCTCGTCGCGGGAGCTTGCCGGCGGGGACGATCCCTCGGGAAGAGGGTGCCGCCCCCTTCGTTCCACGACACCCGTGCGTTGCGCCACCAGCGTCGATTGTCCCGCCCGCCCGGCCGTCGCATGGAGCCGCTCCGCCCGTTTTGCTACACTCCGCCGGCGCACGGCGCGGGCCCCCCGGAGGCGTCCGCGCGGCAGGGGAGGGCGCATGGCGCGGCGCAGGGTCTCGGCCTTTGCAATGGCGTTCTGCATCGTGGCCGGCGCGGCCTGCGAGCGGGCCCCCGGCCCGGCCCCGGCGGCGGCGCCGCCCGCCGGCAGCCGCGGG
>CAYRCM010000407.1:0-1667 GCA_964422715.1 uncultured Myxococcales bacterium
GCCATGTTGCGCACCTTCGTGCTCATGTCGCTTCTGGGCGAGACGTCGTTCGACCGCATCGTCGACCGGCTGCGCAGCGAGCCCGAACTCGCCGTGCTCGCCGGCTTCTCGCCGCGCGACGTGCCCGGTGTCGGGACGTTCTACGACTTCTGCGCGCGGGTGTTCGACGGGCCCCACCGGCGACCGTGCGCGCACGTCGAGCGGCCCTCGCGTCGCTTCAGCGGCAACCGCGGGCGCTACCGGCGAAACCTGCGCGCCGAGAAAGCTCGGGTCAAAGACCAGGCCCAGGCCGACCTCGTGGTCGAGCACGAAGGCCCGGTACAGGCCGCCGCCAGCCGCGCCCTCGCCAACCTGAAAAACCCACCGCGGCGCGACTTCCAGGGCCGGCTCAACGAGATTCTCTTCCGCTGCGGCGTCGTGCCTTCGGCCGCCGCCGGTCTCCTCGCCGACGTGACCAAGATGCGCGTCGCCGCCGACGGCTCGCCCCTCGAATCCGGCGCCAACTGCTGGGGACGGGCCACCTGCGACTGCCGCCAGCAGGGCCGCGACAACTGCGACTGCGACCGCGTCTACACCGACGCCACCGCCACCTGGGGCTGGGACTCGCACCGAAAGAAGCACGTCTTCGGCTACCGACTGCACGGCCTCGTCGCCGTGGCCGACGGCTGCGAACTGCCGCTGCACCTCAAGGTCACCGGCGCCCACGAGCCCGATGTCCTCGCGGGCGTCGACACCCTCGTGCAACTCTTCAAATGGATGCGCGAATATCTGCCCGAGGCGCGCATCCTCTACGACATCTGCGACGCCGGCTACGACGCCACCTGGTTCTACAAACTCGTCCTCGGGCTCGGCAGCGTGCCCATCATCCCGCTCGCCAAACTGCTGGCCACGCCGCAGGGCAAGGACGGCATCGCGCGCGACGCAAACGGCACCCCGCTCCGTCCCGGCGGCGCCCCCATGTGGCGCCACTCCTTCGACAAGAAGACCGACAAGATCGTGTACGGCTGCCCGGCCAAGCGCCCCGGACGCAAGCGCGGCAAGGCCGGCATCGTGCACGATGTGAGCCGCTGCCCGCGCGGCGAGTTCTGCGAGCCCGACACCCGCATGGGGCCGATCGTGCGCGTCGCTGTCGACACCGACCCGCGGCTCAACCCGCCCATTTCCCGTTCGAGCGCGCTCTTCGCCGAGATCTACAACGGCCGCACCGCGGCCGAGCGCCACTTCGCGCATGCCAAGGGACCCGGCAGACTCGCACGACGGCCGTGGCGCAGTGAGCGGCGCTTCGCCATCGGCGCGTTGGCCCACGCCCTCGGCCGGCACGCCATGGCCCGCGTGAGCCACGGCTGCGGGATGCCGCGCGACGTCGCCCACTTCCTCCAACTGCTCGGCATCGCGCCCGAGCCGGAGCAACGCGCCGTGGCCTAGCCGATCCGCCCGCCCACACCACGCCGCCGTACGCCGGAGACCCGCCGGCCGGGCATGGGTCTGACCGTAGGTAGCCAACGTCGATCTTGACGGCCTCGATGACGGCGGCCGGGCGCCCGAGTTTCGCGCACCGGGGGCCGAAAACGGTCTCGGCGAGCGCCCGACGCCCTCGGTGAGGGCCGCCGGGGCGCCCAGCGGCCACTGCCGCCCCCTTCTCTCGGATTGGGCAACCGAGACGGCTC
>CAYRCM010000408.1:0-1653 GCA_964422715.1 uncultured Myxococcales bacterium
GGCGACCGCCGTCCCCGACGCGCCGCCGCCCGCGGCGTCGGGGGCGGCGTCGCCAAACAGCTGCGCGCGGAACACGACGACGACCACGGCGGCCGCGGCCACGGCGAACGCGAGGCCGATGAGCGGCCAGAACCAGACGGAACGGGCGGGGTCGCGCGCCGGTGGACGCGGCGCCGGCGCCGGGGACACGACCGACGTGAGAATGGAAACGTTGCTCGGCGGCTTGCCGACGAGCCGCGCGCCGGACGGCACCGAACCGCCCGCTGAGATGCCGGTGAGCGGCACGGGGAGAAACTCGGGGGCCATGCGCGACGTGACGACGGCCTCGTACGGGTCCTGGACGTCGTCCATGAGGGTGGCCGCGGTCGCGATGCGCAAACCCACCTGGGCCGCGACCTCGCCGTTGACGAGGCCGGCCGCGTAGCCGAAGGCGGAGTAGCGGTCGGCGCGGATGCGCAGGCGGCGCGTGAGGTAGACGAGCGGACAGCCGTCGGTTGGGCAGCGGTCTTCGTTGCCTTTGTAGCCGCACTGCGGACAGGTCTTGAGCGACACGAACCCGCCTCCCCGGCCCGAGGCCAACGGGACGCAGCCTAACGCAGCGCGCCCGCGGCGGCAAGGTTATGGGCGGTGGATTGCCCTTGCTGCCCCGACGGGGCGCGGCCGGCAGCGCCCGCCTGCGTCAAGGGGTGGCCAAATTCTTAAGCAGTTCGCGCGCTTCGCGGATGTCGCTCTGGGCCTCGAAGACGAGATCGGGGGGATACTTGCGGGCGATCATGGCGTCGAGCGTGGCCTTGGCCTCGGCCTTCATCCCGGCGTCGATGTACGCCTCGGCGAGAAACAGGTGCGTGCGCGGGTACGTGCCGTCGCAGGCGAGCGCCTTCTTGTAGAGTTCGATGGCCTTGTGGATGTCGCCGCCTTTGAAGCTCGGCAGTTTCTGAAAGATGCGGGCGTTCATGCGGTAGACGCCACCGAAGTGGTAGCAGCGGTCTTTCTTCTCGACGCGCTCGAAGGCGGCGCGCACGTGGGGCAGCAGGTGCAGGCTCTGCATGGGGCCGCGTTCTTTGCCGTAGGCCGCGTAGCAGACGCCCAGCCAGTAGTTGGAGGGCACGTTGTTCGGGTCGACTTCGAGCCCCAACTTGGCGTACTCGACGCATTCCTTGAAGAAGTTCGCGGCGTCGGTCGTGCGCGGGTCGTAGACCGCCTTCCACGAGTAGAACATGGCGGCCAGGCCGTAGTTGTCGGCCTGCATCGGGTCGATGGCGAGCGCCTTCTTCATGGCGTCGATGGCCGCATCGATCTTGCCCGTGGTGGCCCGGGCGCGAAAGGCGTCTTCGGCCTGTTTGCGCAATTCGGGAACCCCGGCGGACACGGTAGCGGGCAGCACCAGCACGAACGAAAGTACAACGAAGGATGCACGCAGCATGGCCAACCTCCTGCGGGCCCAAAGCCTTAGTCGAGCGGACCCGTGCCGTCAAGTCGCGCCCGCGGCAAGCGCACGGCCGGCCGTCCCGCGGGGCTCGCTTTTCTCTCTTGACAGGTCCGATCTCATCGGATAAAAACGCGTGCCTGTCGGGACGCCGGTCCCGGCTGCTCTTTGCGGGAGTAACTCAGTGGTAGAGTGCAACCTTGCCAAGGTTGACGTCGCGGGTTCAA
>CAYRCM010000409.1:0-1626 GCA_964422715.1 uncultured Myxococcales bacterium
CGAGCGCTCCTGAGCGCCGCCCGCCCCGCGCCTGCGGCAAGCGGGCCGCCACCGGCCCCCCGCCGCACGGCCCCTCGCGCGGCTCCCAGCGCGTTGCGTCAAACGTGCGCGCCGGCGCTTGACAGGCCGTGCAAAGTTCGCGAGGGTAGCGGCCCCGGTGGTCTCCGTGCGTCGCGTCCCCGGGTCTGGCGGCGCCCGCGCGCCTGGCCCCCGGCCTGCCGGCCGTGCAGGCGCCGACGAACGGTGTGTGGGGCATGAACCAGGCCAAACCGGTCATCCTCCCGGTGGAGTTCCCGGAGAGCGCGCTCGATCCCGACGCCGTGGCCGCCACGACCCGGCTCCAGGAAGCGGGGTTCACGTCCTACATCGTCGGTGGCGGGGTGCGCGATCTGCTCCTGCACCGTCGTCCGAAGGACTTCGACCTCGTCAGTGCCGCCGAGCCACGCACCGTGCGGCAGCTGTTTCGCAACTCGCGACTCATCGGACGCCGCTTCCCCATCGTGCACCTCTACTTCGGGCCCAAGATCGTCGAGGTGGCCTGCTTCCGGCGTCGCGAGCCGCCGCCCGACGGCGGCGCCCGACCCACACTCGAAGCAGAGACGGCCTACGGCACGCCCGAAGACGACGCGCGGGCCCGCGATTTCACCGTCAACGCCCTGTTTTACGATCCCGTGCGCGCCGAAGTCATCGACCACGTCGGCGGACTGGCCGACCTCGACCGCGGCATCCTGCGCACCGTCGGCGACCCCGACGTCTGGTTCCAGGAGGACCCCGTGCGCATCCTGCGCGCCGCCAAGTTCGCGGGCCGCTTGCAGTTTCAACTGCCCGCGGCCGAGCGCGCGGCCATGCGCGCGCAGGCGCCGCTCTTGCACGTGTGTCCGCCCTCGCGCGTCACCGAAGAACTGTTCCGGATCCTCGAGTCGCGCGCGGCGGCCGGCTCCTTCCACGTGCTCTGGGAAACGGGGGTGCTGCAGGCACTCATACCGGAATTGCACGCGTTTCTCGGTGCTCCCGATGCACCCGCCGCGGCGGCCGCCGAGCAGTTCCGGCTGCTCGCGCTCGTCGACCGACTCGGTTCGGCGCACGACGGCTTCTCGCGTGCGTTCCTGTACACCGCGCTGTTCTTCCTGCCGGCCTATGCCGAATTGCACCGTGTGCTGGCGGCCCGCCGCCGTCCGGCCCTCGAAGGCGCCCAGGCCGGCGTGGCCTGGCTCACGGAGCGCGCGGGTCGGCTCCAGATTCCGCGCGCGGTGCGCAGTCGGCAGAAGGCGCTGCTCGCGGGCCTCGCCCGGCTGACGGGTCCAGCACCCGTTTCGCCCCGAACCGCCACGCGGTTCGCGCGCACGACGGCGTTCGGCGAACTGCTGATGCTGCTCCGGCTGCGCTATCGGCTGACGGGCGAGGGACGGTCGGTCTACGAGCTCCTGCGCGCGCGGGCCGACGCGCTTGGCATCGAATTCGGCGCCGGCGCCGCCGACTGGTCGGTGCGGCGCGCCCCGGGCCGCGGCCCCCGGCCGGCCGCCGGCGGCGACAGCCCGGCGCCGCCCGAACCGCGGGGTGCCCCATCCGGTCGCGGGCCCCGTCCGGCCGACGCTCCCGAACGGCGCCCACGCCGCCGCGGGCGGG
>CAYRCM010000410.1:0-1603 GCA_964422715.1 uncultured Myxococcales bacterium
ATGCCTCGGCGACCAGGTTTGCCGCATGGAGGAATGGGGATGCCGAACCATCTGTGGCTTGTCGGGTTGGGTCTCGTGCTGTCGGTCGCGCAGCCCGCCCGCGGCAACGACGCCTCGTTCCACGGCCAGGGCGCCACGGTGGTCGCCGTGCGCACGCCCGGCGTCACCATGGAATCCGAAGATATCCGAATTCGCCTCGACCCCACGGCACCCTACGAGAAACGCTGGATCGCCGACTGCACCTTCACGTTCGTCAGCACGCGGCCCGATCCGGTGACGCTGCAAATGGGCTTTCCGGACAGCGAGGCCTACCCGCCCGACCCCGAGCAGCCGTGGTCCATTCGCGACTTCGCGGTCACCGTCGACGGCCGGCCCGTGACCGCCACGCACCGTGGAGTGGCCTGGACCGAGGAACAGGCGGCCGCCGAAGACGACGCCCCGCCCGCCGCGGCGCCCCCCAACGACGAGAAACCGGCCGCGCCGGGCCCGGCCGGGCCCAACGATGGCGCGGCGCCCGGCCCAGCCCTCGACCTCGGCTTCGAGGCGGCCTACGTCTGGCCGGTCACGTTGGCCCCCCAGGCGCGGGTGGTGGTCAAGAACCACTATCGTTTTGGCGGGTTCGGGAGCGTGTTGCCCTACGGCACCTGTGTCTCCGGCGCGGCGGCCGCAGACCCCGCCGACGAGGTGTTCTGGCGGCGCGGCCGGGCGGGTGCCGGCGGATTGGACGTCGAATGCAACTCGGTCTGTGCCACCGTCGAGTACATCGTCACGTCAGCCAGCACCTGGGACGGGCCGGTTGGCCGGGCCGACATCGCCATCGAGCTGCCGCCGAGCGTGTGGCCGCATCTGTTCGTGCCACTGCCGGCCGCGACCGCGGTGGCCGACGGTTTCGTGCGCTGGCATTTCGAGAACTGGCAGCCGCAAAGCGAGATCCGGCTGGTGCTGCTGCACCTGCCGCCGAGCGACGACGAACGCCCGCCGCTGCCAGAAACGGTCGCCGAGGCGCGCGCCTTCGGGCGTTTCGCGTTGCTGAACGGCTTTGAGCCGGCCCTGCTCGCGCGGCTCGCCGAGGCCTACGCGGGGCGCACCGGCGCCACCGCCGATCCGGCCCTGCGGCTCCTGCTCGACGACCAGGGCATCGCCCTGCAGCCGAAGGCCCGTCCGGCGAAGTTGAGTGCCACCGAGCGCGCCATCGTGCGGGTGCTCCTCGAGTTTCGCGACCGGCTCGCGGCGGCCCGCGACCCGGCCCACGCCCCCGTGCGCTTCCGGACGCGGCTCGGTCCGGCCGACATCGTCGACGCCCGCGGCCGCCCGCTTCGAAGCGTGGCCGCGGCCGTGCGCCGCGACCGCGAAAACGTCTCCGGCGCCGGCCCGCGCGATGCCGCCGACGAACCCGCCTCCGCGTTTGCCGACGCGACGAGCCAGGCGCGGCTCTACGCGCTGCTCGCCCCGGAAGACCCGGCGCCGGCCCTGACGCCCGCGCTTCTCGCCAGCCACCCGCTCGTCGAGGCGATCGCGTGGTCCGACTACGCCACGCTGCGGCTCTTGCCGGAGCCCGCGCCCCCCGCGGCCGATGCGGCCGGCGCGGCGGCGGCCGCATCGG
>CAYRCM010000411.1:0-1591 GCA_964422715.1 uncultured Myxococcales bacterium
CGCGGCCCGGCCGGCTCCGCCGCGCCGGGGCCGCGCACGGCCGGCGGCTCCGTCCGCCGGCCGCCCGACCCGCCTGCCTGACCGAGCGCAGCACCCTGACCTCGGGCAAGGCGGAAGCCGAGGGTGACGACGCGCCTGCCGGGGTCGCAGTCGAGCCGGAACGCGGCACGCACGCCCCCGGCGACGTCGACCCAGGAGCCCCCGCGGAAGACCCGCCTCCAGCCCCGCGGTTCGTCGACCCACGGTTGGCCGTCGGCCGGTGCCCCGTCGTACGAACCGTGCCAGTCGTCCTCGCACCACTCCAGCACGTTGCCCAGCATGTCGCACAGACCCCACGGATTGGGGTCTTTCTGGCCGACCGGATGCGTGCCGGCCTTCGCGTCCGGGTACTGCTTGTCGCGCCAGTCGCTCGTGTCGTAGCCGTTGTCGAGCTCGAAACGCCGGCCGCTGTTGCCGCCGTACCAGGCGATGGGGTCGAGAAGGGGTGCATTGCGTTCGCCGAGGATCTTCAGGTCGCCCAGCCACGTCGCCGCGGTCGTGCCCGCCCGGCAGGCGTACTCCCATTCGGCCTCGCTCGGCAGGCGCACCGCGAGGCCCTCCACGTGCTTGTTCAAGTCCCCGACGAACGCCAGGCAGTCCTCCCAACTCACGGACTCCACCGGCCGGTTCGGGGTCCGGAAGTTGCTCGGGTTGTTGCCCATCACCGCCTGCCACAACGCCTGCGTGACCGGCGTCTCGCCGAGCCAGAAGCCTTGAGCGATGGTCACCTCGTGCCGCGGTCGCTCGTCCCCAAACGCTCCCTCCTCGCCCTTGGGCGACCCCATCATGAACCGCCCGGGCGGAATCCAGCGGAAGCGGTAGCGGGCCGCAGGCGCCAGTTCAAGTTCGGCCCAGAGCCCAAAGCGGTCGCGGCCCACGGCCGCGGCCCACTCGGGCGGGTCGAGGCGGTCGAAGAGGTCGAGCCGGACCGTCGCGAGGTCGGCCCGCAGCGTCACCGGCGCCCGCGGCACGAGCTCGACCACGGCCACCGAGTCGCCAAGCGGCAACGCGGGACTGCCGGGGCCGAGTCCCCGGCCGCCCTCGACGAACACGTGCGGCGCCTTCGCCCGCAGCCACGCGAGGGGGCTGCCCGGCGTGTCGGGCCGGTCGTCCCAGCGCTCCCCGGACGGGAAGATGTGCAGTTGCGTGCCCACCTGGCGCACGGCGTAGGTGCGGGGCTCATGGCCGGAGCCGAGGGCCGCAAGCACCGTCTCGGCGGCGACGCCGGGCGGCAACGGCACCGCTCCCTGCCGAAACGCCAGCGCCCAGAGCCGCTGGCACGCCTGGCCGAGCCTGGCATCCCCATAGACCGTCTCGGTCAACTCACGGCCGGCGGCCGCCGCGTAGGCGGTGACGGCCGACTCGTAGCCGGGCGGCAGCGCGCCGGCCACGGCGCTGCCGACGAGCGCATCGAAGAACCTGGCCGTGGCGACGGGGTCGCCCGGGCTGGCGATGTCGGCCGGCAGCCCCAGGCCCTGCCAGATGGCCGTCTCGGCATGGCGGATTTCGGCCGGCAGCCCGGCGTGATACCAGCCGAGGGTGGCCGCGACTT
>CAYRCM010000412.1:0-1571 GCA_964422715.1 uncultured Myxococcales bacterium
AGGGGGCAGGCGCGGCCCGCGCGGGGCCGTTCAAGCGGGGCGGCGGGCGTCATGGCTTCACCTCCGCGGCCGGCGGCGCGGGCGACGGGGGTAGCGGGCCCGGCGCCGCCGCAGGCTGCGGCACCGGGAGCGGGTCGGTGGCGCCCGTCGCGAGTTGCGGCACGCGCAGCCGCAGTTCGTCGAGCGGACTCAGGCCGTCCAGATTGGCGGCGGCGACGAGCGGCAGCCCGGCGCGGTAGCGCACCTGCAACTCGGCGAGCAGCCGGCCGAAGTAGGCCTTGACGAAGTTTTCTTCGGCCCCGGTCAGGGCCTTGCGGGCCTCGGCCACCGTGTGCACGGGGGCCACCCCGGCGCGATAGGCGGCGAGCGCATTCGCGTGGCCCTGCGCGGCCGTCGTGACGGCTTTGAGCGCCAGGGCGTAGATGGTGCCGATATCTTCGAATTGCTGAAGGGCCTCGGCCAGTTCGAGTTCGAGTCGGCGCCGCGCCGTGTCGTACTGCTGGCGCGCGAGCCGGGCCTCGACCCGCGCTTTCTTGACCTTGGCCCAGTCGACGCCGCTCGACATGAGGTTCCACTGGAGCGCCACCGTCGCCATGCCGTAGCCGTCGCCCTGCGTGTAGCCGAAGTCGCCCTCTTTGTAGCCGCCCTCGCCGAGCAGCGCGAGTGTGGGCAGCAGGGCGCCAAACGCCGCCTCGGCCTTCTCGTCGGCGGCGCTGCACGCTTCGGCATAGGCCGTCAATTCGGGGCGGCGGCGCAAAGCACCGAGCAGCGCCCCCGGCTCGGGCGCGAAGCCCGGATCGAAGCGCAGGGGGGCCAAGTCGGGGCGCGTCGCGAGCGGTTGGCCGGTGAGTTCGTTGAAGGCGAACTGGCGCACCCGCGCTTCGCTTTCGGCTTCGCTCCGGCGCCGTTCGGTGTCGGCGGCGATCGTCTCGGCGTACGACACTTCGAAGTCGGTGCCCATCTCGGCCCGCCGCCGGGCCTGGGCGGCCGCGACGAGCAGCGCGTCGGTCTGGCCGGCTTCGCGCAGCAGTTCGGCGCGCGCCTCGGCCTCGAGCAGTTGCACGTAGCGCGCCGCGGCGCCAAAGCGCAGCCCGCGGCCCGTGGCGCGCACGGCCGCGCTGCGCGCCCGCACCCCGTGTTCGGCGGCAGAGAGGTAGGCAAAACGCTGCCCGCCGACGTAGAGCGGCAGCATCACCTTGAGGGCGGTGCGGTAGACGTTCTGGTCGACGAGCGTGATGGCCGGCAGCGCGAAGCCGGCAAACGCCGGTCCGAGCGCCGCCATGTCGATGGCCAGGTCTTGCGCCCGGTCGAGCCGCGTCACCGACGCCTCGAAGGTGAGCTGCGGCAGAAACGAGAGCTGCGCCTGCAACCGGTCGGCTTCGGCGCTCTCGACTTCGATGCCGGCCGCGAGCGCTTCGGCCCCCTGGCGCTCGGCCAGATCGAGGTAGCGTTCGAGGGGGTGGGCGGCTCCGGCCGCGGCGGGCAGGCCGAGGAGCAGCAGCCCGACGGTGAGCGCCGCGGCGGTCCGCGCACTCGCCGGGGCGGGCGCGGCCGGCCCGGGGGCAGCGGGC
>CAYRCM010000413.1:0-1536 GCA_964422715.1 uncultured Myxococcales bacterium
GCCCGACGCCGGCCCGGCCGACGCTCCCGGCCCCGACGGTGCAGCCCCCGACGCGGCGCCCGACGCCGGCCCGGCCGACGTGCCGCCCCCCGACGGCCCGACGCCCGATGGCGGTGGCGACATCCCCATCGGCTGCGTCGACGCTGACGGCGACGGGTTTGGCGACGGCCCCGATTGCCTCGGGCCCGACTGCGACGACAGCGAGCCGACCTGTGCGGCCGACTGCGCGAGCGATGCCGACGGCGACGGCACGCCCGACTGCCGCGACGGCTGCGTCGACGCCGATGGCGACGGCTACGGCGAGGGCCTCGTCGGCGCCGACACCTGCCTCGGGTCCGACTGCGCCGACGACGACCCCGCCGTGCACGCCGACGCGCCCGAACGCTGCAACGGCGTCGATGACGATTGCGACGGCACGACCGACGTCGGGCTCGTGGCCGAACTCTGCGAATTGCAGGCCGGCGTGTGCGCAGGGGCCGTGCACCCCGAGCGCCTCTGCCAGGACGGGGGGCTCCAGCCCTGCGATGCCGCGACCTACGCGGCCCATGGCGACGGCTACACGGCCGGCACCGAGGCCGACTGCGGCGACGGCCTCGACAACGACTGCGACGGCTCGGCCGACTGCGGCGACGTCGCGTGCTTCGGAGAAGCGGGCTGCACGGTCGAGACCCTCTGCGACGACGGGGCCGACAACGACGACGACGGCGCAAGCGATTGCCTCGATGCCGACTGCGTCGTCGCCCCGGCGTGCATGGTGATGGTCGACGTCCCGGCGGGGCCATTCCGGCGGGGCTGCAACGGAACCATCGAAACGGCCTGTCAGGGGCAGGAACACCCGTATCACGAGGCCACGCTCAGCGCGTACGCCATCGGGCTCACCGAGGTCACCGTGGCGCAGTACGCGGCCTGTGTCACCGCCGGGGCCTGCACGGCGGCCGGCACGGGCAACCGCTGCAACGCCGGCGTGGCCGACCGCGAGACGCACCCCATCAACTGCGTGTCGCACGACCAGGCCACCGCGTTTTGCACGTGGGCGGGCAAACGCCTGTGCACCGAGGCCGAGTGGGAGAAGGCCGCGCGCGGCGGCTGTTCGTTCTACGGCGACTGCGCGGCCGAGACCCCCAGTTTCCCGTGGGGCAACGACCCGGCCACGTGCGACCTCGCCATCATGAACGGCGGCGGCATCGGTGGCACGGGGTGCGGCCACAACGCCACCTGGGCCGTGGGCTCGCGCCCGGAGGGGGCTTCGCCCTACGGGGTGCTCGACCTCGCCGGCAACGTCGCGGAGTGGGTGGCCGACTGGTTTGCGGGCGACACCTACTGCGACGGACCCGCGGCGCAGACGACCGAACCGTGGACGTACTGCCAGCCAACCGCTGCGCCGTACGCCGCTCCCTGGAACGACCCGAGCGGCCCGGCCACGGGCACGAAGCGTGTGGCCCGCGGCGGCGGCTTCGCGTCGGATTCCACCTCGCTGCGAGCCGCCCGGCGCACCCCCTACCCGCCGACGCAGGCCTTCGATCTCCTCGGCATGCG
>CAYRCM010000414.1:0-1534 GCA_964422715.1 uncultured Myxococcales bacterium
CTGGACGCCCGGCGCGACCGGCGACCCGGCGCTCCACGACGCCTTCGGCCTGGCCCTGGCGAGCGCCTGGCTGCGCGGCGGCGAGTGGCGGGCGGCGCGTCTCGCGTATGCCGCACTCGCGCGGACGGCGCAGGTCGACGGGTTCGCCGCCGCGGCCGGGGCCGGCCTCGACGCGGCGTTGCGGGCCGCCGCCCCCCGCACCCGGCTCCTCGCGGCCAGCGTCGCGAGCGGCATCGAATACGACTCCAACGCCGTCTACGACCCGGACGACGTCGGCGGGGGGCGCGCCTCCGAAGCCGGCCGCCCGTTCATGCGGGCCGCCCTGGGCTTCACGCCGCTCAACACCGGCCGGCACCTCCTCGCGTTCGACGGCGCGTTCTTCCGCAGCGCGCACATCGGCAACGACGCGGCCCGCGGCTTCGACCTGAGCGAGGCGCTGGTCTCGGCGCGCTATCTCCTGCGCACCGCGGCGGGGCGCCTCGACCACGCCCTCGAACTCCAGTACCAGGGGCAGGTCGACTGGCTCCGGGGCGGCCGGCTGCTGCCGCGCGCGGAGCCGTTCGTGTGGCTAGAAAGCCACGGCGCCACCCTGGCCTGGACGGTGGCGCCGAGCGACCATACGGCCACGCGCATCCACTACCGGCTCGAACGGCGCCGGTTCGCGGAGTTCGCCCGGGATGCCTGGGTGCACACGCTCGGCGTCGCCGAGACGGCGCTGCTCGCCGCGGGTCGCCTGCGCCTCGGATTCAACCTGACGCTGCGGGCCGACCAGGCGGCCGCCGCGCGCTACGCGCTCTGGGCCGTGCAAGGGGGCAGCGATGCCACGTGGCGCCTGCCGTTCGAACTCGACCTGTTCGCCGGGCTGAGCGGCGGCTACCTGCATTTCCCGCGCTCCGGCGGGCGCTTCGACGCGCGCCGGCCGCAGGCGCGCGCCGACGGCAGCCTGTCCGCCCACGGGGGGCTCGGGCGCGCCTGGCTCGACGGCCGGCTCAGCGTGGCGCTGCAGTACCGCTACTTCTGGCATCCCTCGCGCATTCCCGCATTCGACTACGATCGACACACGCTCTCGCTGCTCGTGGGGGCCACGCTATGAACGTCTGCATGCTGGCCGGCCTGATCCTGACGGGCGCCGTCCTCGGGCCCCGGTCTCCGGGCGCGAGCGCGGCGGCCGCCCCGCCCGCGATGGTTGCCGAAACGCCGGCGCCGGCCGCCCTGGCGGTGGTGGCGCTGTGCGGCCCGGCACTGCACTTGCCGCCCAGCCGGCCGCTGCAACCCGGCAGCCGCGCCGCCGCCGTCGAGACGGGGCCCGACACGGCCGCCTGGCTGCTCGCCCCCGGCGGGACGAGCGTCTTCGTGGCGCCGCAGAGTGCCGTGGCCCTCGCCGGCAGTACGCTGGTCGTGCAACGCGGGGCCGTCGAAGTCGTCGCCGCAGGCGGGGCGCTCGGCTGGCGCACGGCCGGGTCCCGACCGGGCCAATGTGTTGTGAGCCCGCACTCGCAGGCCTTCATCGAAGTGCCGCCGCCGGACGCCGCCC
>CAYRCM010000415.1:0-1510 GCA_964422715.1 uncultured Myxococcales bacterium
TTGTCGCGGCCGACCGGCGAACGGCGGGGTCCGGGTCGCCGAGCCGCGCCGTGATGCGCGGGATGGCCGCGCCCTCGTGCAAGGCGGCGAGGGTGTCGAGCGCCGCCGCGCGGGCCGCGGCAAGCGGGTGGTGCAGGGCGGGCAGCACGTCCTCGGCCGGCAAAGGCGGGCGGCACTGCCGGTACACCGCCAGGGCCCCGAGCAGCGGGTTTGGCAACGGCCCGGCGACGGCGCGCCGCAGTTCCTGACGCGCCTCGACGCAATGGGCCGCCAGCGCTGCGATGGCCGCGGGTTTCGCGGGGTCGAGGGCTTCGACCTCGGCCGCGAACGCGCCACGCGGGACCGGCGGCTCGGACCGCGGCGCGCACGCGCAGACGAGGATTGGGGCACAGACGAAGGCCAGGCGAACGGTATGCCGGTTCATGGGTCCTCCACGCCGCGCGTAGACTACTTGGCCCGCCGGGAGGCGTCCACCCGAATCGGGCGGGGATTCTGGTTGACACCGTGCCCGCGGCGTCCCCACAATCTGCCGGTCTGGCGCGCCGCAACAAGCGTCGCCTGCGCTCGGGTCGCCCGCTACGGCGGCGCGCACGGGGGAAACGATGCTCCGCAAGTTCGTTTGGCTGGCCTGGCTCGGCGTATGCCTCGGCTGCAGCGGTCCCACCCGCACCATCGAGGGCGTCCCGCTCGGGCTTCTCAAGACCGAGAAGGCGGGCGGCAATCGCGAAGTCGACCTGTACGACGTCAACGGCGACGGCCGACCCGAGATCTTCTACGTCTACGAAGAGACCGCCACCGGGGACGGCTCGACGGGCGGCAGCACGCGGCGGCTCGTGCGCAAGGACACCGACCTGAACTTCGATGGGCGGGTCGACGTGCGCGCGCACTACGACGAAAACGCGGCGTTGGTCAAAGAAGAAAAAGACACCGACTTCGACGGCCGGGTCGACCACGTCGACTACTACCGGCAGGGCCAGATCGAGCACCAGGAAATCGACTTTGCCTTCGACGGCCGGGCCGATCTCTGGCGCTTCTTCGAAGACGGCAAGCTCGTCCGCAAAGAACGCGACACCGACCACGACGGTCGGGTCGACGAGTGGGAATACTTCGAAAACGGCAAGCTCGCCCGCATCGGGCGCGATGTCGACCGCGACGGAACCCCTGAAATCTACGAAGAGGCTGCCGAAGAGAGCCCCTGACGCAGGCCACCGTCAGGGCGCGTAGGGCACGATGCGGCTGCCGATCCCCTCTCGCCGTTCGAAACGCCGCTGGAAATCGCGCGCCGCCTTGAGCGTCGCGAATGCGCCGATGCGCACGCGGTAGCCGACGACGCCGCGCGAGTCGCGGTCTTCGCGAACGTAGGGCGCCTGTTCGCGGCCATCGAGCAGTCGGGCGAAAGCATCGGCCTCGGCGCGGCGCCGGAAGCCCTGCACATCGAGCGAATGGCGCGCGTTGGCCGGCGGAGCCGCGGGGCCCGCGGCGGCCGCGGCCGCAGGGCCGGGCGCGGCAG
>CAYRCM010000416.1:0-1503 GCA_964422715.1 uncultured Myxococcales bacterium
CCGCGGCCGTCACGGCGGCCGACATCGATCCGCTCGCCGCGGCCGCGCTGCAACTTAACGCCACGCTGAACGGGGTGGCCGTCCAGCAAACGCTCGTCGACCTCATTGGCCACGACGTTGAGCACGACATCGTGCTCATCGGCGACGTCTGCTACGAGCGCTCGGTCTCCCTGCGCCTGCTGCCGTGGCTGCGGGGGCTCGTCGCCGCCGGCCGCCCGGTGCTCATGGGCGACCCCGGCCGGGCCTACTGCCCACCGTCGGGTCACGCCGAACTCGCGGCCTACGAAGTGCCGACCGACCCCGACCTCGAAGGCACGCCGTTGCGCCGGCCGCGCGTGTTGCGGCTGCTCGCCGCGGCGGGGTAGGGCGGCGGTGCCGCGGGCGTGGCGATCCGCTCGCGTCTACCCGCATCGACCGGCCGGTTCGGGGGCTCCGCGGGCGTTTGACAGCCCCTCGGCATGGGGTAGCATGGCCGCAAACGGCCCGGCCGGAAGCGAGTTCCATGAACATCTGCCCCCAATGCGAGTACCGCGGTCCGGAGAAACTCTGTCCGACCGACGGTCTTTCCATGGTGCCCGAATCGGTGTGGCTCGGCCGCGCGGACGGTCCCGATTTCGTCGGCAAGGTGTTCGACGGGCGCTATCGGGTCCAAGCGCACATCGGCCGCGGCGGCATGGGCTGGGTGTTCAAGGGGCGCCACCTCAAACTCGGCAGCGAGGTGGCGCTCAAGGTGATGCGCCCCGGGGTCGGCGACGAGCAGGCAGCCATCCGGCGCTTCTACCAGGAGGCGCGGCTCTCCTCGCAGTTGAAGCACCCGAACACCATCCGCGTGTACGATTTCGGCACCACCGACGACGGCTACTTCTACCTCGCCATGGAACACCTGACGGGGCTCTCGCTCGGCCAGGTGCTCAAACAGGACGGGGCGTTTGCCCCGGCCCGAGCCGTTGCCGTCGCGCGCCAGATTGCCGGTTCGCTCGACGAGGCGCACGCCCAGGGGCTCGTGCACCGCGACCTCAAGCCGGGCAACGTGTTTCTCTGCGAGATCCACACCATCCGCGACTTCGTCAAGGTGCTCGATTTCGGCATTGCGAAGGCGCTGAACCCCTCGGCGCCGCCCGGCCATTCGGTACACACCCATTCCGGCGCCATCATCGGCACGCCGCGCTACATGGCGCCCGAGCAGGCCGAGGGCAAACCGGTCGATTCGCGCGCCGACCTCTACGCGCTCGGGGTCATCCTCTACGAGATGCTGGCGGGTGTCGCGCCTTTCGATGCGCCGTCGACCGCCGCGCTGCTCATCCAGGTCGTCAACGCGCCGCCGCCGCCGCTGCCGGCCGCGGCGGCCGGCGAGCCCATCCCCGGCGCGCTCGAGGCCCTCGTGCTGCAACTGCTCGCGAAGCACGCCGACAGCCGGCCGGCCTCGGCCGGCGAGGTCGAGGCGCGGCTTGGCGCGGTGGCGGCCACCCTGCCGGCGCCGGTGAGCCCACGGGCCGGGGCGGC
>CAYRCM010000417.1:0-1500 GCA_964422715.1 uncultured Myxococcales bacterium
GCCGCGCGCCGGCCGCGCTCGGCGAGCTGCTCGCCGCGCTGCGCACGCGCCCCAGCGCCATGGGCGCCCGCCCGGGCCCACCACGCCCGCCGTTTCTGGGGCTCATCCCCACGCGCCGCTGCAACCTGGCCTGCACGTACTGCGATTTCGAGGCCCCCGAGAGCCCGACGGCCGCGATGGACCTCGCGCTCGCGGCCGCGGCCGTCGACGCCTGGGCCGCCGACGTCGTCCGACGGCGCAAGCGGACGCTCGAAATCCACTTCTTCGGCGGCGAACCGTTCGTGGCCGGCGCGGTCGTCGACACGGTCGTGCACCGGGCGCGCCTCCTCGCGGCGCGCCACGGGCTCGTGCCGCACTTCGAGGCGAACACGAACGGGGTCTTCGACGAGGCCCGGGCCCGGTTCGTCGCCGACTACTTCCACGGGGTCGTGCTGCCGCTCGACGGACGGGCCGAAGTGCACGATCGGCAACGGCCGTTTGCCGGGAGCGGGGCCGGCACCTTCGCGCGCGTCGTGAAGACGGCCGCGCTCCTGTCCCGTTCGGCCGTCGAGTTGTGCCTACGCTGTTGCGTCACCGAGGCCAACGTCGCCGAGCTGGCCGACATCGTGCGTTGGATGTGCGCAACGTTCGCGCCGGCCATCATCAACGTCGAGACGATGCAGCCCACGCCGGCGGCGGCGGCGGCCGGTCTGCGCCCGCCCGACCCCTGGACCTTTGCCGTGAACGCTGCGCGCGCGCGCGCCGTGGCCGCGGCGCACGGCGTACGCGTGGTGTACGCAGCGGCCGACTTCGACGGTCCGCGCCCGACCGTGTGCCCGCTCGGCCGCGACGCACCCATCGTGTCGCCCGACGGCAGCGTCACGGGCTGCTACCTGCCGGAGCCTGCCTGGCGCAGGGCCGGCTTCGACCTCGCGCTCGGCCACGTGAGCGCCGCCGGGCGGCTCGTGGTCGACCGCGCGCGCGCGTTCGCGCTGCGGGAACTCGTCCTCGACAAACCGCGCTGCGCACGCTGCTTCTGCCGCTGGACCTGTGCGGGCGGCTGCCACGTGCGCGAAACCCCGCCGGGCGCCACCACGGACTACACTCCCTACTGCATCCAGACGCGCCTGCTCACGGCCGTAACCCTGCTCGAACGGCTCGGCGCCCGCGCGCCCTGCGAACGGCTGCTCCAGGACCGGGCGGCCCAGGAGGCGCTCGCCCTCGCGCCCGACGACCGGCTGGAGGCGTTTGGCGATGCCTGAGCCGAAGGCTTCGAGCCGGCCGCCGCACCGCGTGGCCCCCGGGTTGCACACGGTCGTCGAGCCCGCGCAGCTGCGCGTCGTGGCCGACACCGGGGCGACCGTGGCGACGCTCGCGTACCCGGACGCGGCCGTCTTCGATCTGCTGGCGCGCGGCTACCCGGACGCGCTGGCAAGCCGCATCCTCGCCGCCGTGGCCGGGCTCGCCCCCGCGGCCGCGCGGGCAGAACGGGCCGCGAGCGTGGCCCGGTTGCGCGCTGCC